>JAFGED010000278.1 GCA_016931785.1 Anaerolineae bacterium | reverse complement strand
GGGCGCTGCGAGGCGTGCCAGGGGCACGGGCGCAAGCGGGTGGAGATGCACTTTTTGCCCGACGTGTGGGTCACGTGCGCCGAGTGCGGCGGCACGCGCTTTAACCGGCAGACGCTGGAGGTGACGTACAAGGGCAGGTCGATCGCCGACGTGCTCGATATGGACGTGCAGGAGGCGCTCGCGTTCTTTGCCAACCACTCCAGGGTCGTGCGCATCCTGCAGACCCTGCGCGATGTGGGCCTGGACTATATCAAGCTGGGGCAGAGCGCGCTCACCCTGAGCGGCGGAGAGGCGCAGCGGGTCAAGCTGGCCAAGGAGCTCAGCCGCCGCGACACGGGGCGCACGTTCTACATCCTCGACGAGCCTACCACGGGCCTTCACTTTGACGACATCCAAAAACTGCTGGACGTGCTCCATCGCTTGACCGACGCGGGCAACACGGTGGTCATCATCGAGCACAACCTGGACGTGATCCGCACGGCCGACTGGATCATCGACCTGGGGCCGGAGGGCGGCGAGGAGGGGGGATACGTCGTCGCGGAGGGGAACCCGGAGGTGGTCGCGGCTGCGGTGGAGAGCTACACGGGGCAGTTTCTCCGGCGGGCGCTTCAATCTTACCAGGAGGTATCGCGTGATCAAGCATAGGATCGTGCATCTGCCATCGTTCGAGGTGGTTGGTTTGAAGACCTGGATATCGGGCCAGGACAATGAGATATTTGGGCGGTTTTGGGAGCAGTGCCGGCAGGATGGCACGTTGGACGTGCTGCGGCAGATCACGGGTGTGCAGGCCGGCGAGCACACGCAGGGTTTCATGCTGGGCGTTTCTCGCGTCGAGCGGGACCCGTCGAACCGCGACTTTTACTACATGATCGCGGTCGAAAAACCGGAAGGCGCCGTGATCCCAGATCATTTCGAGGTATACCGCGTGCCAGAGGCCCAATGGGCGGCTTTTGAGTGCCAGGGGCAGATACCCGAGTCCATTGTACGAACGGAGATGTACGCGTTTATGGAGTGGTTGCCCTCGTCCGGGTACGCGCATGCCCTGGCGCCAGAGATGGAGGTGTACCTGGCCGGCGATGCGTGCGAGTTTTGGTTGCCCGTTGTTGCGATTGACGCCGAGTTGAGGTAAACTCAACTTAACGCGGCGTGCACTGTAATGTGCCGTTTGTCTGGAGGAGAGGAAAGATGGAACCAAAGGTCGTCGAAAAAGGCCAGATCATCCTGGTGGGATTCAGTTTCTACGGCGATCCGTTTGCCGAGAGCGGCGGCTGGACCGAGGAGAATGAGGTTGGCCGGTTGTGGAGACGTTTCCTGGCTTACTGGGCCGAAAATCAAGGTCGCGTGAAACATCTCAGGGGCGGCGACCTAGCCTATGAAGTTCACATCGGCGGGTATGAGGAGACGGGTTCCATGGGGCACTATGAGGTGTTCGTTGGCATGGAGGTGGCAGAGTTGGAGGACGTGCCGGTGCAGCTCCTGGTCAAGGTCCTGCCGCCCACCAGGTATGCCGTGTTCACACTGCGGGGAGAGCAGATTGCATCCGACTGGCCGCGCATGATCTATGATGAGTGGCTGCCTGGCTCAGGGAACGAAAGTGCCCACGACTATTTGATCGAGCTGTACGACCAGCGGTTCAAAGGGCTGGAGAACCTGACGGAATCGGAACTGGATGTCTATGTCCCCGTGTGGTAGGGTGAGATGTCCCAAATAGCGTCGATATGCCGGGCGGTTGACTTTGTCGAGGCCCATCTGAAAGAAGAAATCGCGGTCGCCGATATGGCGGATGCGGCGGGCTATTCGCTGTATCACTTTTGCCGCACGTTCAACGGCCTGGTGCACCACACGCCGTACGATTACCTGATGCGGCGGCGGCTCTCCGAATCGGCCCGCGAGCTGCTCGAGACCGATAAGCGCATCATCGATATCGCCTTCGATTACTGCTTCAACAGCCCCGAGACCTACTCGCGCGCCTTCAAGCGCATGTTTGGCGTGCAGCCCAGCCAGTGGAAGGAGCAGGGGCGGCTGGACCGGCGGTTCCTGATGTCTCCGTTAACTCCCGAACACCTGGAGCACGTCAACGAGGGGGAATACCTGAGACCGGTGTTGGAGGAGCGAGATGCGTTCCGGGTGGCGGGGCTGATGACGCTGGTCGACGATGGCGGCGGGGCCATCCCGCGGCTGTGGGAGGTTCTGGCACAGGAATTGAAGAATGCTGAAGACGCGGAGTACTATGGCATCACCTGGTATCCGGCCGGTTGGGAGGAGAGCGGCGTTTTCTACATGGCGGGGATCGAGGTTGAGGCAATGGATAGCGTGAACCCGGCCCTGGTTGTCAAATCGATTCCACCGCTAAAATGCGCCCGGTTCACCCATAGAGGCTCGCGCAGCGATTTGCGGTTTATGCTGGATTACATCTACCAGGCCTGGCTGCCCAAGTCCGGTGAACACCTGGCCTATCCGCTGGAGATCGCGTGTTATGGGCGGGATATGAGCGCTGCTTGGCAAGATGCAGAATCGGAGGTTTACATTTCCATTGAGTAAAAGGCATCTTTTGATTGTGTCGGCTGCTCTGGTGGCGATGGCCGCTGTGGCGACAGCGGTAGTAGTGGCAGCGGCCTTAGCTGGTCAGCAGGACGATGGCCGACCGGCTGTTGACGCTGCCGATGCGCCGGTCACCTCCACGGAACCGATCACCGCCTATTTGCCGATTGTGCGGGGTGGTTCATCGGGTTGGTGGCAGCCGCCGCCCGGCACCAGTTGGCAGTGGCAACTGACCGACCTGCCCGTCGACCAGTCGTTCGACGTTGATGTGTACGACATCGACCTGTTCGATAACGACGCCAGTACGGTGGCTGCGTTGCACGCCCAAGGGCGGATCGTGCTCTGCTACATCAGCGTGGGCTCCTGGGAGGATTGGCGTCCCGATGCGGACCAGTTCCCGCCCGAGGTCCTGGGCAACGACTATGAGGGCTGGCCGGGCGAAAAATGGCTCGACATCCGCCGGATCGACTTGCTGGCGCCCATCATGCGCGCTCGCCTCGACCTGTGCCGCGACAAGGATTTCGACGGGGTCGAGCCGGACAACGTCGATGGCTATACCAACGACACCGGTTTTCCGCTCACCTACCAGGATCAGCTCGCCTACAATGTCTGGCTGGCCGGCGAGGCCCACGCGCGCGGGCTGTCCATCGGCCTGAAGAACGACGAGGCGCAGGCTGCCGACCTGGTATCGCATTTTGACTGGGCGATGACGGAGGACTGCTTTGCCGACGCGTGGTGTGAGGAGATGTCGCCGTTCACCGACGCCGGAAAAGCCGTCTTTGCTGCCGAGTACACCGACCAACTCACCACGAATCAGTTTCTCGACCAGGTCTGTCCGCAGGCCGAGGCGTTGAGCCTGGATGTGATACTCAAAGATCGCGATCTGGATGCCTGGCGACTTGCCTGCCCCTAAAGGCTCCCATAATTTGAATCCTGGAAGAATGAGGCGAGATACGAGATATTGGACACGGATAAACACGGAAGAACACTGATAAGGTTTAATCCGTGTGTATCTGTGTTATTCCGTGTCGTAATTGGTTTGTTCGTGAAAGTCTTTCAGGTGTGATCGCAAAAAACGTCAAGGTTTTGACCACAACGACCCTCTTCCTCTTCCAAATCGAGCAACGGGCGTCAAGAAGTCTGCCGGCGCTTGTGTTATCCTGTGGAGCGACGCTGACCCTGCGGGGCAGGACCTGCGATCTTTTTCACAGGGAGGATGAAATGAGCGAGCGCTTGGCGAAGGAAGAGGTCTATGAGATTTTTCCAGTGGGGCACATCAGGCGGCACGATGGGCGGACGACCCTGGAGATTCTGGAGCCTTACGTGCCGGCCTTGAAGGAGCTGGACAAGTTCAGCCACGTGCAGGTGTTCTGGTGGTTCAGCGAGTTCGATGACGAGATGTACCGCGGGATCACGCAGAGCGAGCACTCGCCTTACGACGCGCCGGTCTTGGGACTGTTCGCCTGCCGTTCGCCCGTGCGCCCGAACCCGATCGCGCTGACCACGGCCGAGATACTGAGCGTCGATCCCGAGGCAGGCGTGGTCGAGATCGTCAATATCGACGCTTTCGACGGCACGCCCGTCATCGACCTAAAGCCCTACATCCCGGTCTGCGATCGGGTGGAGAACGTGCGCGTTGGGGAATGGGCGGCTGATTGGCCGCAGTGGTTTCCGGAGGAGGGGCAAGGGTTGGAGGATTGAGGGATTGTAGATTGGCAGATTTTGAACTGATAGACAGGTATGCTATACAGGTCAATTCGCCAATCTACAATCAATAAATCTGCAATTCGCAGTAATAGGGAGGTGCATAATGCCAAGACCCACGAGCAAAATAGACCTATTGGTTGCAATAGATAAGGAACGCGGCGCGCTGGAAGCGCTCTTGGAGACCTTGACGCCCGCGCAGATGGTTGAACCGGACGTGGTGGGCGCGTGGTCGGTGAAGGACGTGCTGGCCCACCTGATCGAGTGGGAGCAGATGTGCCTGGGCTGGTACCGGGCCGGGCTGCGCGGGGAGACCCCGGATCTGCCCGCGCCGGGGTACAAGTGGAACCAGACGCCGGAGCTGAACCAGGCGATCTATGAGAAGCACCGCGATCGGGCGCTGGACGACGTGCTGGCCCAGTTCGGCGCGTCGCACCAAGAGATACTGGGGGCGATCCGAGAGCTTCCCAACGAGGAGCTGTTCACGACGGGGCGGTACGCGTGGACTGGGAAGAACACGATGGGCACGTATTTTGTCTCCGCCACCAGCAGCCATTACCTGTGGGCCAGGAAAGAGATCCGCAAGGGGCTTAGGGCAGGATAGGTGCGATTGCCGAATCGTGGTGTATGGGAATCGCGATTGGAAAAAGATCATCCACGATAAAAGAGGTGCTGAATGGCATATCATATGGGTGCGTTTCAAATGAGTTGTAAGGATGGGGGTAGCGGGCGGCGAAGCCGCCCGCTACCCCCGTTCTCTAACTGAGATGAAACACACCCATATCATATCGACGCTGGGAACATCAGCCTCGGTGATTTACAGAGGTGAATCGAGGGAACTGATCTCGTGCCGAGCCGAGCGTCACTGTTGGACGGGCTGAAGATGAAATTGCAGGCCCTCGAACAACAGGGCATCGCAACGCTTGCCGGCCTGCGGAACGAGCTGAAGAACGCCAAGCGCCGCGAGGCTTTGTCAAACGCGACTGGTATAGACGTGCAGTATCTGGTCTTGCTCAGGCGGGAAATCGAGGGCTATTTCCCAAAGCCGTTTGCTCTGAAGGCTTTCGATTGGCTGCCGAAAGAAGAAATCGCCAAGCTCGAAGAAAGCGGCATGCGCGATACCGCCGCTTTATACCAGGTGGCGTTCGGCCTCGAGAGCGGAACCGAGCTTGCGGGCTCGACAGGCGTGGACGCTGCCGTTCTCGAAGCACTCGTCCGGTTGGCCGACTTGACCAGGGTGCAGTGGGTGAGCCCGACAGCGGCCAGGATGCTTGTGGAGGCTGGCTGCGACAGCTTTTCCATGTTGGCGGCAGCCGACTCTGGGGAGTTGTGCCAGGCCCTCGTGCGCGTCAATGAGGGGGATAGATTTTTCAAGGGCAAGATTGGCCTGCGTGACGTCAAAAGGCTCATACAAGCCGCCGGTTACGTCTTGAGCTGGGCGTCTTTCTAGCGATGTGTAGGCGTGAAGGGTGAGACAATGGCTACATTATTCAGCACCTCGGTTGATGGCACGCGCGTCGCCTACGATGTCACTGGCCAGGGTCCTGCTTTGATGCTGCTGCACGGCGCGGGCAAGACGCGGCGGGATTGGCACAAGCTGGGCTACGTCGAGCGGTTGAAGGACGATTTCACCGTCATCACGGTCGATGTCCGGGGAGCGGGCGATAGCGACTGCCTGTACGATATCGCCGACTATGGGCTCGAAAAGATCTGCGAGGACCTGTACGCTGTGGCGGACGACTGCGGCGTGGAAAAGTTCGCCGTGTGGGGCTTTAGCTTTGGAGGCAGTATCGCCCGCTATCTCGGCGCCTGGTCGGACCGCGTGACGGCCATCGCCGTGATCGGCGTCCCCTTTGGCCCGGCGGTGCACGAGGAGTTCGGCCGGTTCATCGACCAGTTTCTGAAAAAGTGGGAATCCGTGATACTCGCGGCCAGGGAGGGGGGGGCTCCTCAAAGCAAGGGCAAGATCAAGGGGCAGATTCCCGCACTGGCTGCCTGCTTCCAGGCTATGCGCGATTGGCCCGGCGTCGAACCTTCTGAGGTCGCTTGTCCCGCGTTGCTCTTGACCGGCACAAAGAACAGGCCCACGCTGGATTGGGTGGAGGCGAATCGCGGCGCGCTGGAGGCCGCAGGCGCACAGATAGAGGTTGTCGAAGGCTTGGTCCATGACCAGGAGTTTACCAAGATCGACCGCGTGTTCCCGGTGGTCAGCGCGTTCTTCAGAGATCAGTTGCTGTAGAGGGTTGAGTCGATGCAGTATCGCGAGTACGGAAAGACGGGCGTTAGGGTTTCCATCCTGGGATTTGGGGCGCTGCGCTTGCCCAAGAAGCCCAAGCAGGCTGTCGAAATCCTCAGGCGCGCCTTTGACCTGGGCGTCAACTACGTGGATACCGCCGCAAGTTACCCTGCTTCCAACCATGGCGCGAATGAGCGTCTGGTTGGCGAGGCGCTCAGGGGGTACCGGGATCGGGTGTACATCTCGACCAAGAATCACTACAAGGGCACCTCCGCGGACGATTGGCAGGTGCACCTGGAGCGGTCCTTGAAGAATCTGGGCGTGGACACTATCGATTTCTATCACCTCCACGCGCTGCCGTGGGACGCATACCGGCGCCAGCTCGTGCCCGGTGGGATTATGGAGCGGTTCAGAAAAGCCAAAGAAGAGGGCGTTATCCGTCACGCGTGCTTTTCGAGTCACGACAAGCCTGAGAACATAATCAGGCTCGTCGATACCGGCGAGTTTGACGGCATGCTGGTGCAGTACAATCTCCTGGATCGGGCGAACGAAGGGGCCATCGCTCATGCCCACGAGCAGGGTATGGGGGTGGCCATCATGGGACCGGTGGGCGGGGGGAGACTGGTCGCGCCCTCGGAGAAAATACTGGGCATGGTCGGTGAGGCCAAGAGCACGCCGGAGGTCGCGCTGCGCTTTGTGCTTTCCAACCCCCATGTCGCGCTGGCGCTATCTGGTATGAAAACGCTGGAGATGGTAGAGGAGAATGCCGCCATTGCCAATCGAGAGGGGGTATTGTCTGCTGAGGAAAGGCAGCGCTTTGTGGAGGCGGTGGAGGAGGTGCAACAGCTCTCCGATCTTTACTGCACCGGCTGTGGCTACTGCCTGCCGTGTCCCAACAAGGTGTATATCCCCGGCAATTTCGAGGCGCTGAACTATTATCGGGTGTGGGGATTGGAGGCGCTGGCCCGCAGGCGCTACAAGGAGTTGGGGAAGAACAAGAGCCGGCGGTGGGCCGCGGCCTGCGTCGAGTGCGGCGAGTGCGAGCCCAAGTGCCCGCAGGGTATCCCCATTCGCGAGTGGCTCAAGGAGGTGGCAGCGACTCTGGGGAGCTAGCGTTGGATCTAGTGCTTAACCTTGCGAAGGTTCCGAAATGGATCACTGCAAACGCGATCCTGGGCAAACGAAAGCACTTTGCCGGCACCTGCTCCCAAACCTTCGCAAAGTTGCCTGATTATGAGAATTTTCAAATGACCTCTCAAGGGGGGGCTCGCAAGGAGCACACCCCTGTCACATTTTTATGGCTTTTGGCATATAATAGATGCATCGTATCTACTCAGGCTATTCGCCCGAGCAATGGCCCTCGCTCAAAAAAGGGAGAGATGGGGGGCC
>JAFGED010000277.1 GCA_016931785.1 Anaerolineae bacterium | reverse complement strand
GGGGTTTGGAGAGCGGCGCCTGTCCTGAGGCGCCCCCCGAGCGAGTCGAGGGGCGAAGCCGAAGGATCGCCGCTCTCCAAACCCCCAGCTCTCCCTTTTTCGAGCGAGGGAGACTGCTCGGGCGAATAGCCTGAGTAGTTACCATATTGCCGAGTATTCTCTGCGCTCTCCGTGTCTCCGTGGTGAGATGTAGTAACCATCAAAATTGACATCTCTCGCCAACATGGGATAATACATCAGCAGTTGCAACAGAGGTCGAGACTATGAACCCGTCAGATGTGGATATCGTCCTCGAACAAGTACGGAAGGCCCTGAACCAGGAAGACTGGAACCGGGCAGTTTCGCTGGTAGAGGCGCTGCGTCCCCCCGACCAGGCCGACGTCTTTGGCGAGCTCCCCCCTGGCGCACAGGATGTACTTCTGCCACGCCTCGGCGTGGAGGACTCGGCAGACATCCTGGAAGAGTTGGAGGAGGATGAGGCTGCCGAGATTGCCGCGCGCTTGGAGCCGGAGGACCTGGCGCAGATCCTGGATGAGATGGAGCCGGACGAAGCCGCTGACTTGCTGGGTGATATCGCGCCGGAGCACGCAGCCGAGGTCCTGGCCGCGATGGAGGAGCCAGAGGAAATTCGCCCGCTGCTCGTTCACGCCGACGAGAGCGCCGGCGGCCTGATGACCTCCGTCAAAGTTACCCTCCACAAGGACATGACGGTTGAACAGGCCTTTGCTCACCTAAGGACCAGCGAGTTGGAACCGCGTACGACCTATTACCTTTTCGTCGTGGATACCGACGTGCGCTTGGTGGGCGTTGTACCTCTGCGGCGGCTGGTCGTCGCTCCCCTCTCTGCTGATATCACATCAATCATGGATACCGACGTCATCAGCGTGGAGGCCAATGCCGACCAGGAAGAGGCGGCTCGCCTGATGTCGCGTTACGACCTTTTGGCCCTGCCGGTCGTGGATGGGGAAAACCACCTGCTGGGCCTGATCACCCACGATGACCTGGTGGAGGTGCTGGAAGAAGAGGCGACGGAGGATATCTACCGCCTGGGCGGTCTGCCGGAGGAGCAGCCGCACGATGCGCCAGTTCTTTCCTCCCTGCGCACGCGCCTGCCCTGGCTGGCGCTCAATTTGGGCACGGCGATGGTTTCCGGGGCCGTGCTCAAGGCATTCGAGGACACCATCGCCCAGGTCGCCGTTCTGGCAATGTTTTTCCCCGTCGTCGCCGGGGTGAGCGGCAGCGCCGGCACCCAGGCGCTCACCGTGACCGTGCGCGGTCTATCGCTGGGGGAGCTCGATCCCCGCGATGGCTTCCGCTCTCTGGGGCGGGAAGTGACCATCGGTTTGGTCAATGGGCTGGCCGTAGGTGTCCTCGTCGCGCTCATCGCCCTAGCGCTTGGAGGAGCGCCGGTTCTAGGCGTTGTAGTAGGAGTCGCTACGCTTCTGAACATGATCGGGGCAGGTATCGCCGGCGCGGTGGTGCCCGTTATCATGCAGGTATCGAAGGTCGATCCGGCCCTGTCTTCGCCCATTCTGGTCACTACCATTACGGATGCTTGTGGCTATCTCTTTTACTTGGGCCTCGCTACACTGGTACTGGCGAGTTTGATATGAGTCGGCGTTCGCTTCCAAAAACGTCTCAATTACTGCCGCCTAATGCCGTTACGTCCTCTTCGCAATTGAAGGCGCTGTTGCATGCACTTTACGACGAGCCCTTCGCTGCCGTGGATACCGAGTCCAATTCGCTCTATGCTTACCAGGAGCAAGTCTGTCTCATCCAGATTTCCATTCCCGGCGCTGACTATATCATAGATCCATTGGCCGATCTGGACCTGGCGCCACTTGCAGATCTTTTCGCCGATTCCAAGGTTCAAAAGATCTTTCACGCCGCCGAGTACGACGTGATGTGCCTCAAGCGAGATTTTGGGTTTTGCTTTGCGAACCTGTTCGATACGATGTGGGCCGCGCGCATTCTGGGCTGGCCTCGCGTGGGACTGGGCGACATACTGCAGGACCTCTTCGATGTGCGCACCAACAAGCGTTACCAGCGTTATGACTGGGGCAAGCGCCCCCTGGACCAAAAAGCCCTGATCTATGCCAGCCTGGATACCCACTATCTCTTGCCCCTGCGCCATCTCCAGGCGGACGGGCTGATGCAAAAGGAACGTTGGGAGGAAGCGCGAGAGGTTTTCGACCAGATCGCGGCTTCTGAGCCCATCTCGGGCGCTTTTGTTCCGGAGGATTTCTGGCACGTCAAAGGGGCTTTTGACCTGACGCGACGCGAACAGGCCGTTCTGCGCGAGTTGGCCATTTGGCGTGATGGGGAGGCCCGCCGCCGGGACTGCCCGCACTTTAAGGTGCTCCACGATCGGGTGCTGATCGCGCTGGCCAAGGCCCGCCCATGCACGCGGGAGGAGCTGACCGGCGTCGGCGGTATAAAGCCCTACCACGCGCGCCGGTATGGAAAGCGCGTTCTGCAGGCTGTCGAGCAAGGAATGAGAGCCGGCCTACCCGGGCTTCCGCCTCCGCCTCTGCGCCACTCGGAAGCGGAGGTGGAGCGATACGAAGCGCTCCGGACCTGGCGCAAAGAGGTGGCAGCCAGGCGCGCGGTAGATGTGGACGTCGTCGTCTGCAACGCCGTCCTGTGGGACCTGGCGGAGCGAAACCCGCGCACCGCTGCGGACCTGGATGCCATCGCGGGATTAGGACCGTGGAAGCGGCAGGCGTATGGGGAGGCGATTCTGAGTGTGTTGGGAAAATGGTAGATTGGTAAATTGGTCGTCACCGGTTTACCGATTACCAGTATACCAGCCTACCAACCAAGGTGAACACTATGCAAATTCACTTTCTCGGCGCAGCACAGACCGTCACGGGCTCTCAGCACCTCATCTCGGTCAACGGGAGCCGCATCCTGCTGGAGTGTGGGCTTTTCCAGGGCAAGCGGCAGGAGGCGTTTGAGCGTAACCGCAATTTGCCTTTTGATGCCGCGAGCATCGACGCGCTCGTCCTTTCTCACGCGCATATCGATCACTCCGGCAACATCCCCAACCTGGTGCGCAACGGCTTCCGTGGTACGATCTATGCGACCTTTGCCACGCGCGATCTGTGCTCGGCGATGCTGCGCGACTCGGCGCACATCCAGGAGCAGGACACGGCCTATGCCAACAAGAAGCGCGCCCGCAAGGGGCAGCCGCCAGTCGAGCCGATCTATACGACCGACGATGCCATCGCCAGCCTGGAGTATTTCGTCAGCGTGGGGTACAATCGACCCATGCCCGTCGCGCCGGGCGTGCGGTGCACATTTCTGGATGCCGGTCACATCCTGGGATCAGCCCTCGTCTTCTTGGAGATAGAGGAGCCCGGCCACAGGCAAACGCGTTTGCTCTTCAGCGGCGACTTGGGGCGGAATGCCATGCCGATCCTGCGCGACCCCACGCCTGCGCCGGAGGCCGACGTCCTCATCATCGAATCGACCTACGGCGACCGGCTGCATAAGCATCACGAAGAGGCCGAGAAGAAGCTGCTCCGCCTGATCGACGAGGCGTGCGGCAACGGTGGGAGGGTCATCATCCCTGCCTTCTCTGTGGGACGCACACAGGAGATCGTCTATAGCCTGCACAAACTGGCGAGCGCCGGGTTGCTGCCCGATGTGCCCATCTTTGTGGATAGCCCCCTGGCAGTGAACGTGACCGAGGTCTTTCGCCTTCACCCAGAGTGCTACGATGCGGAGGCAAGGGATTTCATGAATCACGACCACCGTCCCGACCCGTTTGGTTTCGACCGCTTGCGGTACATCCGCAATGTGGAGGATTCCAAGCTGCTCAACGAGCGCGAGGATCCCCTAGTCATCATCAGCGCCTCGGGGATGTGCGAGGCCGGGCGGGTGCAGCATCACCTCAAGCACTCGATCACCGATCCACGCAACTTGGTCTTGATCGTCAGCTGGCAGGCCCCCTATACCCTGGGCCGGCGGCTGATCGAGCGGCAGCCGGTGGTCAAGATCTTTGGCGAGGAGTTTCCCCTGCGGGCGCGCGTCGAGGCGATCAACGGCTACAGCGCCCACGCCGACCGGGACGGGCTGTTGGGGTGGGCGGCGCCTGTCGCCCGCGGCCTGCAGCACGCTTTCGTCGTGCACGGCGACCCAGAGCCGGCGGCGGCCCTGGCAGGTGGGTTGAGAGAACTGGGCGCGCCCCATGTGGCAGTGCCTGAGCGGGGCGCTGTGTTTCAGATGTGAGGAGGACGGCGATGAACCTGTGGCGCGAGCTATCACCAGGGCCGGACTGGCCCAGAGTCATCTACGTGGTTGTCGAGATCCCCAAGGGGTCGCGCAACAAGTACGAGTATGATGAGAGTGGAGGGTTCGTCAAGCTCGACCGGGTGCTCTTTTCCTCGCTGCACTACCCCGGCGATTATGGATTTGTTCCCCAGACGCTGCACACCGATGGCGATCCGCTCGACGTGTTGGTGATGACCAACGAGCCGACCTTCTCCGGGTGCGTGATCGAGGCGCGGCCATTAGGCGTCTATGGGCTGATAGACAAGGAAAAGATCGACGACAAGATCCTCGCCGTTCCTCACACCGATCCTCTCTTCCGGGAGTTCCACACACTGGACGATGTGCCGCCCCACTTTTTGAAAGAGATGGCGCATTTCTTTGAGGTCTACAAGGATTTGGAGATCGACGAGGTGCAGGGCGGCGGTTGGGACGGGATCGAGAGCGCCCATGCAGAGATCAGGCGCGCCGTGGAGCGATACCGAGAAAGATGTGGAGGGGAAGGCTAGCGCCTGCCTCGTTTTGCCCCTTACGATTTCAAGCCCAGTATCTCGTAGACCTTATCGGGCAGGCTGTGGCCCTTGACCTGCACATCACCGACGAGCTTGGCTTCGATGTGATCCTTGACGCACTCGTAGGCCTGGGCGCTTATGAAAACCTGTCCGGGCCCGGCGATATCGGACAAGCGGGAGGAGAAGTTGACGATATCTCCGATGGCGGTAAAGTTCCGCTGGTGCGCCGCCGAGCCGATGTTGCCTATAACTGCCTCGCCCACGGTGATGCCGATGCCGAAGCGAAGGCGTTCGCTCTCGTCGATCTGGGTGTGGTATTCGCTTATGGCCTTCTGCATCGCCAATGCCGCGCGCACGGCCCGTAGTGTATGATCTTCCTGGGGCTCGGGCGTGTTAAAGACCGCCATCACCGCATCCCCCACGAACTTGTCCAGCGTGCCTTCCTGCTGCAGGATAGCCTCTACTGCCAGCGTCAGGTGCTTGTTCAGCACCTCGATCTGGAACTCGGGTTTCGTCTTTTCGCTGAAAGAAGTAAACCCCCGAATGTCGGCGTAAAAACTGGTGATCTCTTGACGCGCGCCGCCCAGGCGGACGAGCTCGGGGTTGGCGATAAGCCGCTTGACCACGGCCGGCGATACGTAGCGCTGGAATGTGTCCTGGATCAGACGAGCCTTAGCCTCCAAGGCCCGTTGCTCCGTCAGGTCGTCCACCACGATCGCCACGCCATTGGTCACGTCGCGGCTGTCCTTGAGCGGTGAGAGATTCATGCGCAGCCAGACCGGCCCGCGATCTGGCAGCTCTGGCTGTACCTCGTAGGACATCACGGGTGTCTCTGAGAACTTGACCTGTCTCAACATGGACGCCAGTTCATCGCCGAGACAGTTCAAAACCTGGCTGTACGAGCGGCCGACGACCTCGCCTGCCTGGATGCCGACGATGGCCTCTGCCGCACGGTTAAAGAGCGTCACCTTGTCTCTGATGTCGGTGGTGATGACGCCGCTGGCGATGCTGCTAAAGACGTCGTCCATCAGATTCTTCATCTCGCTGATGGCGGCCAGGTTGCGACGCACGCTGGTAAAGAGGCGTGCGTTTTCCACCGCCAACGACGACTGATCGGCCAGCGCCCTGAGAAAAGCCAGGTCGTCGGAATGGTAGGGATGGCCGGAGCGCTTGGGGCCTACTGCCAGCCAGCCGACCAGCCGCTCCTGGCTACGCAGGGGCACATAGATCACCGCGCCCAGCGCACCCATCTGCACCCACTCGTCGGCTAATTCGCTGGGCAGCCCTTTCTCCGGGGGCAGGTACAGGCACTCTTGGTGCTCGCGCAGCCAGCGTACCAGCTTGCCATCCGGTGTAAAAGTGACTGGAAATGCCGAGTGCTGCCTTTCGCCGATAGGCTGTCCTAGGTACTCGGCTGTGTCCTCATCGTAGAGGCATATCCACTGGCGGTTGGGATTTAGGGCCTCCTCGATCCGCTTCCCTATCTCTGCCAGTACCGCGTTCAGGTCGAGCGTTTGGGTCAGATCGTGGCTAAAGTCCTGCAGCGCGGTGTGATAGTCCACCGTCTGGCGGAAAAAGATGCGATCCACCAACCGTTGAATCCAGTTCCTTAGCGAGTTGAAAGATAGGGTGACCGCCAGTACAAAGATGGAAAGCAAGATCGGGTCGTTGGCCTGAACTGCGAAGAGTTGACTCAGGCCGCTGACGATGAGGGAATAGGTCGCGATGATGAGAAAGGTCAGTGCCCCATAGGCCACACCCCGACTGAGAAGGCGGTCTACATCGAGCAGCCGGTAGCGCAAGATGGCGTAGGCGATGGAGAGGGGAAACAGGACGAACAGCGGGGTAAAGAGCCAGGTGGGATAGGCCATCAACTGGCCCTGGACGAGTATCAGGATCCAGGGCACGATCGGCAAGAAGGCGAGGGTCGCGCCCAGCAGGATGATGCGGCTCTGTTGCCGGACGAGCGGGGAGGGGGGTTTGATGAGCCTGTACAGGAGCATGCCCAGCATGCACAAGACACCGACGACGGCAAAGATGTAATTGCCATACCAGTCATGGATGTAAGCCCAAGGATGGTTGACGTCATAGACGCTTGAAATGGCGCAGAAAGCAAAGTACAACGCGGGCAGGTACGGAAGCAGGCGCAAGACCGGGAAGCGCTGCACAAAGCGCGGTGGTTGTGGAAAGACCAGCGCCAGGTGCATGGCGGTGGCAGCCGCTAAGGGGATGGATGCACACCACAGAACAGACAGCCTGTGAGTGGTGTTGGCCTCGAAAAGGGAGATAATCATCAGGGCCACAGAAGCGCAGAATGCGGCAAAAACCTGCCCCGCGCGTCCCCAACCTTGCACCCAGTAGACCCAGACACCTATGCCCAGGTAGATCAGCCCGGCCAGGAAGGGAAGGAGAAAGTGCAGGATCATATCGGTCAGCGGAAAGGCGGTAAGGGTGATCGTTTCCTCTCGCAGGCTGCCGTCCGGGCGAGTGACCGTGACCGTCACATCCTGGCCCACCTCGCGTTCGCGCAGGATAGCCGCCACGTCCTTGTACTGTCGCACTGGCTGCTCGTCGATGGCGACCAGGCGGTCGGGTTGCTCCAACGGCGGGTCAAATTCCAGGCGTGCCCAGTCTTTGCCTTTGAACGGGCTGAGCACCAGTGTGGGTTCCAGAAGCATGCCCAGAAATGGCTCGCTCGCCCAGCGCCAGGCCAAGATGTGTATAAACACAAAGGTGACCAAAACGATCGCCAGCGCAAAGAACACGATCACGCGTCCCAGGCGCGCTGCGAGGTTAAGTGGCTCTTGTGTTGCTTTCATGAGGATGCCTCCACCAGAGCGATTAAGCGCCAGCGTCAGTGTGCGGTAAACTTTTGGCATTGGGAAACCATCGTCTTGCGCTGCCAGCGCAAGAAAAGGACGATCAATACCCCTGCCAAAAGCCCACCCAAGATTGATAAGAAAAATAGACGCGGGCTGCTCATCTTTTGCTCCCTCAGCTTTTCATTATACAGGCAATCGCAGGGCGAAGCAAGAACATTATCCACCTTTGTATCTGTACGAGTTTAGTAGTGTGAGGATAGAGCATCTGGCAAAGTCACCCCGCCCGGAGGTGAACCTCCGGGCTGCAGGCGAGTACCCAAACTATTTTCTCAACCTACCAAATCCGTACAGACACATCCACCTTTCGAATGGTTGCGGAGAGCTTGCCTTTGTGGTATAGTCGCGCGCAAGGAGGACAGCGTTGGAGCGAAAACGACTTGTTGTCGGCATCTCGGGCGCCAGTGGCGCGGTCTATGGCATCCGGCTGTTGGAGGTGCTGGCGCAGCGGGCCGAGATCGAGACGCACCTCGTCATCACCCGCACCGCTCGCCTGGTCATCGCCCAGGAGGCCGATTGCACAGCGGCGCAGGTCGAGGCGCTGGCCGATCACGTCTATGCCCCCGAAGATCTCACAGCCGCTATCGCCAGCGGTTCTTTTGTCACGAGCGGCATGCTTGTCGCGCCGTGCTCGATCAAGATGCTGTCGGCAATTGCCAACTCGTACGCCGCCGACCTGACGAGCCGCGCCGCCGACGTGACGCTCAAGGAAGGCCGCCCGCTGGTGCTGGTGGTGCGCGAGACGCCGTTGCACCTGGGACATCTCCGCTTGATGGCCCGCGCCGCCGAAATTGGCGCGGTGATCTTTCCCCCCGTTCCCGCTTTCTATGGCCGCCCGCAGACCGTGGCAGAGGTCGTGGATGGCACCGTGGGGCGGGCGCTGGCGCGCCTCGGCTTGGATAACGATCTGTATACAAAGTGGAAAAAGCAATGAGCGGATCCAGGAAAACCCAGGGCGGGGACAGGGGGACAAGGGGACTCTCTCCTCGTCTCACTGCCTCCGAAGCGGCTGGCAGGGGCGTTCCGAGTCTCGTCTGGCGGGCCGGACAGGAGCGGCGTTTCCAGATGGCGCGCCGCTGGGTGGAGCTGGCGGGCAGGCGCGTGCTCGATGCAGGTTGTGGGGTGGGGATGTACACCGCCGCTTTTCTGCGCGAAACCCCCTACGTTTTTGGCATCGAGGTCGAAGGCCAGCGGGCCGTGGAAGCGCGAGAGGCGTGCGATCTGCCTGCCGGCAGGCCGGGCGTGGTCCAGGCCGTGGGAGAGCATCTACCCTTTCCCGATGATACCTTCGATGTTGCCTTTTCCCACGAGGTGCTGGAGCACGTGACCGACGACCGGGTGTGTGTGGCCGAGATGGTGCGGACCGCGCGGCCCGGCGGTCGCATCATCGTTTTTGTCCCCAACCGGCTGTACCCCTTTGAGACCCACGGCGTCTTTTGGCGTGGCAGCTATCGCTTTGGCAACATCCCCCTGGTCAACTGGCTGCCCGCACTGCTGCGTGATCGACTGGCCCCTCACGTGCGCGCCTACACCGCCCGCGGATTGCGCCGCCTCTTCGATGATCTCCCCGTGCGCGTCGTGCATCGCACGGTCATCTTCCCCGGTTACGACAAGATCGTCGCTCGTGCGCCGGCGCTGGGCCGCGTGCTGCGCGCCGTCACGTATGCGCTGGAGCACACGCCGCTGCGGGCGTTTGGGCTGTCGCACTTTTTGGTGGTGGAAAAGGAGTAAGCAAAACGTAAAGCGTAACGGTCAAAATTACGCTTTACGGATTACGTTTCAGTTTGCTTCAGACTTTTTTCACCCTTCCGAAAACGCCTTCAACGTCGCCAGGTAATACTCCGGCAGGCCGATGTCGAAGCGCTGGCCGTCCACGATCAGTCCCAGGAATCCATCCTCCTGCCGCAACCGATCCAACGTCGAGGTGAGCTGGAACTCGCCCCGCTCGCGCACGTTATGCTGGATGTGCTCCTCGATGTAGTCGAATATCTGCGGCCTGATGATGTACTGCCCAAAGACGGTCAGGTACTCGTCCTCCGGCAGGCCCGGCACGCGCAGGTTGTTCCGCGCATAATCCACCGTCGGCTTTTCGGCAAACTCGGTTATGCTGAGCAAATCCGCTTCACCCTCGACCCATGTGCCCGTCGCCGTCCCAAAGTTGGCGATCATGTCCTCAGGTGTGCGGCGCAGGCCCAGCACGCTCTTGCCGTGCTTGTTGTAGGCCTCGATCAACTGTTGCGCACACGAGCGTTCCCCTTCGGAGCGATAGATGTGGTCGCCCAGCATCAGCAGGAACGGCTCGTTGCCCACTGCCTCCCGCGCGCAGTAGACGGCGTGCCCGAAACCCTCCTGTCTGTCCTGGATCGCGAATGTGACGTGCCGTCCCATCTCTAGAATGCGCTGTGCATACTCCTGGAAGTGACGCGGCAGCTTGTTGTAATTCTCGATCGACACCTGCACGTTGAAGAACGATTGGAAAGCCTCCAGGTCGTGCTCTTGCACGATGAGGATCACCTCGTCTATCCCGGCCTTGAGCGCCTCCTCGACGATCAGCAGGATCGCGGGCTTGGCGATCCCGTCGCGGTCCACGATGGGGAACAGCTCCTTCTTGGTGGCCTTGGAGGCCGGGAAGAGGCGCGTGCCAAAGCCTGCCGCCGGAATGACCGCCTTGCGCACCTTCTGCCCGGCGCGCAGCGTCAGCGGCAGGCAGGACATCCCCAGATCGCGCTCGATGATCTCGATCACCGCCTGCTGGTCGGCCTTGCTGCGGGCGATAAACTGGGCCGTGCCATCGCCCTGGGAACCGACCCCCTTGCCGCCCCAGACGTGCGGCTTGAGCGGCTCGTAGCCCAAGACGCGGTGCAGCACCGGCGCGCTCAGCTCCTCCGGACAGGCCGGGGCCGCGTAACGGTCAAAGAACTCCTGGGCTTCCACCATCAGCGCGCCAATCCGCTCGGCATCCCCGCTCTGCAGCGCGTCGATGGCTTGATGTACGATGCGCTTGTTGATCGGCCCCAGCAACTCCTGCACGCCTCTTTCGACCTCGGTCTCGGCGAAGGGGTAGGAGCGGTTCAGGCGGGCCAGTATCTCCATCGTGTCCTTCTGCGCGTGCAGATCGACGATCACGAAATATAGATCGTCTGGGACCTGCAACTCGTCCACTTCCAGGTGATCGCCGTCGTACGTCATCAGGATGGGGCGGTTGCCGAAGGCGCATCCCTGGTCCATGCGTCCGCAGCGCGAGGGGGTGGTGATCTCGCCCAGGTAGGCCAATTCCATCTCGCCGCGGGTGGTCATTTTCAGGTCGTAGGTGCGGTTGAACGCCCGCGCCGCCAGCACGCAGATCGCCGCACTGGAGGAAAGCCCCTTCTTCATCGGTAGGTCGGTCTTGTAGTTGTCGATCACCAGGCCGCGCACGTGATAGTGCGTCAGAATCTGGTAAGCCACCCCGGCGGCATAGCTCCAAAAGCCGCCCTTCTGGGCTTCCTCGAGAAGCGCCTTTAGCTCCATAGGGATTTCGTAGGGCCCGCGCCGCTCACCTTCGGGCTTGGTTGAGATCAGCACCAGCGCGGTGGGGTGTGGCTCGACCTCGGCGTAGATGCCCTGGTCGGTGCCCGTGATCAGCGTGTAGCCCTTCTCTATCTCGGCGTTGATGCGCCGGTATCCCCCGGCCCAGTCCGAGTGTTCGCCGAACAGGCAGATGCGTCCGGGAACGAATATCTTCATTTGTGCTCCTCCTGCGGGTCGCCATGCTCTACCTTCACGCCCTTGCTGGGCAGACCCGTGTCATAGTCCCTCACCGTGGGCGCGTAGCCATCCGCCGGCCGCGGGCGGAACAACCCGCGCCACTGGAACCGCCGCGTACCCCGCCAGTCTCTTCTTTCCCACTCGGGGCCGCGAAAGGGATCGCGCTTTTCGTACATCCAATCCAGCAGGCGGTCGTGCAACTCATCTCGAACGTCCGCACAGTTCGGATCGTCGATCAGGTTGGTCACCTCGGCGGGGTCCGTTTCCAGGTCGTATAACTCGTCGCTGTGCAGCAAGTTGATGACCAGCTTGTAGCGGCCGCTGACGATGCAGCGCACCGGCTGGAACCCGCCCCACGAATCCTGCTCGATCTCGTAGCGGTTGAACTCGATCACGATCTCTTTCTCCGGGTCCTCTTCTCCCCGTAACAGCGAGACGATGGAGCGCCCTGCCATGATCGGGGGCACGTCCAGCCCGGCCAGATCGAGCATCGTCGGCAGCAGATCGGCGTGGCTCATCAGCGTCGAATTGACGGTGCCGGCCCCTGCGCCCGCCGGCAGCTCGATGATCAACGGGATGTGGGCGATTTCCTCGTACATCGCCGGCCCTTTGCCCGTGAGCCCGTGGGCGCCAAGCATGTCGCCGTGATCGGAGGTAAAGATGATGAACGTGTTCTCCGGGGCGTGTTGATGTGCGGCGTCGATGACGCGCCCGATCTCGGCATCGACGAAACTGTTGCACCCAAAGTACATGGGAGACCGGATGCAGCCGTCTTCCAACTGTACGTTATCTGCCCTGGCCCACTCCTGCTGATGGGCGGGCTTATCCTCCAGCGTGTCGCAGGCGGTGGGACCGACCGGGTAGGCGTAGTCGACGAATTTCTCGGCGTACGCCGGCGGGCAGGTGAAGGGGTGGTGTGGCTCATCGTAGGAGACGACCAGCAGGAACGGCTCGCCAGACTGCGCTCGCGTTTGCAGGAAATCGATCGCCCGGTCAGAGGTGCGGTGCGCCCAGGTGAACTCGGGCCGGATGTCGTGGGCCCTGAGCGACTCGGGCGTCGAGAGCCCGCGCCGCCACAGGGTGATCTCCTCCTCACTCAGCCCGTCGAGATGTCGCTTGCCATCGTACCAATAAGCGTCGTCCCAGCCATCGGGGCACAGCCCGGTGCCAAAGTAATCGTGCCCGTCCAGGTGCCACTTGCCGACGTAGGCCGCGTGGTATCCGCCATCGCGGAAGCGCTGGCCCATCGTCTGGATGTTATCTCCCAGGGCCAGGTTGTTCGTCCAGGTGCCGGCGGTGTGGGAGTAGATGCCGGTAAAGATGGCTGCACGTGCCGGGCCGCACAGCGGGCAGGTGGTATAGGCGCGGGAGAATTTGATCCCGGTGTTGGCAAGCCCGTCTATACTGGGGGTGTCTAGCTCGGGATGGCCGTAGGCGCCGACGACGTTCGTCGCTTGCGTGTCCGTCATGATGAACACGAAATTGGGTTTTGGCATGGCTTACCTCCCGGCCCGAGTGCCCAGTATGAAGCGTTCGATGGCTACTGCCGCTCCATCCTCCGTCACCGGCGGCGCGACCCAGTCGGCGGCAGCCTTGACCGCTGGACTCCCATTGCCCATCGCCACACTAAATCCGGCCCAGGTGATCATCGACATATCGTTCTCTTGATCGCCGATAGCCATGACCTCTGCCTGTGGAATGCCCAAGTGCTCGGCCAGCCGCCGCAGCGCGTCCCCTTTCGACACCCCTGCTGGATTTCCCTCGACGATCTTGGCGTGAGAGCGCGTCAATTCCATCCGATCGGCGAATTGCTGCCGCAACTCTGTCAAGACATTTTCCGCCTCTTCCGGTTCGACAAAGACGAGGAACTTGACCGGTTCGTGCTGCTCGATCACGGACGAGAGATCGTCCACCCACACCAAGCGCTCGCCCAACATATCGCGGTAGAATTGGTCGGGGTGTCGTCTTTCATCTAGAAAAACGTCGTCGTCAGCATAGAGCACAAAGTGCCATCCGCGTTGGGCCTTGAGCGTCAACACTTGACGTACCAGCGCCGGTTCCATCGTCGCGCGGTAGATCGGCTCCTCTTCGTCTGGCGCTTGGATCAGCCCGCCCTGGTAGCAGATCAATGGCGCGGTGATACCAAGATCGTGAGCGAACGGGAGTAGAAAATCGAACATGCGGCCCGTGGCCAAAGTGGCTACCACGCCGCGCTCCTGAGCGGCAGCGATGGCTCGCCGGACTCGCTCGCTCTTAAGGACCATGTCGTCGTCCATCAGCGTGCCGTCCAGATCCATCGCCAGCAATCGGATGTAGGACAAGTTGCCAACTTGTCCTACCGGAATCACGTCCGCACCTCCAGTACCCGATCGCGCCCGGCCAGATCGGGATGCGCGCAAATTACGGCCTCTGGGAAGTAAGTGCGTGCCAGGCGGCTGGCCGCCTCGCCCTGGTCGGCGCCGATCTCGATCAGCAGCATCCCCGCCGGCTTTAGCACACCCGGCGCCTGGGCCAGCAGCCGGTGGATGAGCGCCAGGCCGTCTGGTCCGCCGTCGAGCGCCTGCCGCGGCTCGTGGTGGCGTATCGAGGTCGGTAGCGAAGCGCAATCGCCCGTGGGGATGTAGGGTGGGTTGGAGACGATCAGGTCTGCCGGGCTGGGGCGCGGGTTCAGCACATCGCCGGCGATCAGCCGCACCCGATCCGCGACGCCGTGACGCTCCACGTTGCGCCGCGCCACGGCCAGCGCCGCCGGAGAAATCTCGATGGCGCAGATGGTGGCCTGGGGCAGGCGCACCGCCAGCGCGACGGCGATGCAGCCGGAGCCGGTGCCCACGTCCACGATAGTCTCCGGGCGGCGTGCCAGCGCCAAATCCACCAACGTCTCCGTCTCCGGGCGGGGGATCAGCACTTCCGGCGTGATCTCGAACTCCAGGCCGTAGAACTCGACCCTGCCGGTGAGGTATGGGAGAGGGTAATTGGAGGCACGTTGGCTGACAAGGGTTTGATAGGTGGTTAGTTGGTCGGCTGTTAGAATGCGTTCGGGGTGCGCCAGGAGCGTCGCGCGCGAGGCGTCCAGGACGTGAGCCAGAAGCACCTCTGCTTCGAGTAGGGGCGCGTCTGTGATGGCGTCCAGTTTGGCGCTCGCCTGGGCCAGGGCCCTCCCGACGCTCGAAGCCGGACGCACGCGCTTGGGTGTAGATGCCAGGCTCTCGACCTCGAGGGCCTGGTTTTCTTTTTTTACCGCTAGAATCGTCACCACGTTGTCTCTACCCGCCTTCTCCCAGGGCCTGCAAACGCTCTGCCTGCTCTTTGGCGGTCAGCTCCTCAATGAAGGGATCGATTTCGCCATCCAGCACACTGGGCAGTTGATGGAGCGTCAGGCCGATGCGGTGATCGGTGACGCGGTTCTGGGGAAAGTTGTAGGTGCGTATCTTTTCGCTGCGTTCCCCGCTTCCCACCTGAGACCGTCGTGCCTCGGCCACTTCGGCGTCCTGCTTTTCCCGTTCCTGTTCGTAGAGCCTGGCTCTGAGGACGGCCATCGCGCGCATCCTGTTCTGCGTCTGCGAGCGCTCGCTCTCGCAGGCGACGACCATACCGGTGGGCTTGTGGGTGATGCGGATGGCGGTTGCATTCTTCTGCATGTGCTGACCGCCCGGGCCGGAGGAGCCGTAGGTCTCAATCTCCAACTCTTTAGGGTCGATGTGGACCTCTACCTCGTCGACTTCGGGCAGGACGGCCACGGTGGCCGTGGAGGTGTGGATGCGGCCGGCAGATTCGGTGGTCGGCACCCTTTGGACGCGGTGCACGCCGCTTTCGTATTTGAAACGCGAAAAAGCGCCCTGTCCCCGTATACTGAAAATGACTTCCTTGAACCCGCCAACACCGGTGGTATGCTCGCTCAATAGCTCAGTCTTCCATCCCCTACGCTCGGCATAGCGGGTGTACATGCGGACCAGGTCCGCCGCAAAGATGCCCGCTTCGTCGCCACCGGCCCCGGCCCGGATTTCGATGATCACGTTCCTGGCATCGCGCGGGTCTTTGGGCAGCAATAGGTGCCGGAGTTGATCTTCCAATTCCTCCAGGCGAGCCTCCAGGCCGGCGACCTCGCCTTCGGCCAATTCTCGCAGCTCGGGATCGGTGTCGTCGGCCAGCAGTGTCGTGGCCCCTTTGAGTTCCTCGACAGCGGATTTGTACTCGCGGTAGGTGCCGACGATGTCTTCAAGGTCGGCCCGTTCCTTGGCATACTCTGCCACGCGCTCATAGTTTTGCGTCGCCTTTGGGTCGGCCATCAGGTGCGCCAGCTCTTCGTATCGTACTTCGACTGCTTTTAGTTTCTCTAGCATGCTTGACTCTCCAAACCTACGCACAGGGGCGGCCCGAGCAGGCCACCCCCGCGTGTTGAGCGTATTATAACAAAGGGACGCCCATCGTCAAGGGGCGCATTTCCTGTGGGTGAAATGGTGACGACCTTCCCGAAAGCTGAAATACCGTTGCCCTGTGGCGGCTTGGTGCACTCAATTGAGCTTTCGGGAAGGTGAAATACAAATCCCTTTGCCACTTAGGATTTGTTGTAACTACTCAGCCCTGCTTCGCAGTTGCCTTTCGCGACAAAAAGAGGAGGAAGGCGGGGGGTTCGAGGGCGGCTTCGCCGCCCTC
>JAFGED010000276.1 GCA_016931785.1 Anaerolineae bacterium | reverse complement strand
GAAGATGGCGGCAAAATGCAGGCCGACATCATCATCGCCAACGCCGACCTGCCCTACGTCTACGACCGCCTGCTGCCCGACCGCGCCCTGGCCCAACGCATGATGGACAAGCAGTTCACCTGCTCCGCGCTGATGTTCTACTGGGGCGTCGACAAGGTCTACCCACAACTGGCTCACCACACCCTGTTTCTTTCCGGCGACTACAAGGCCAGCTCAGACCGCATCTTTCAAGACCACACGCTGCCGGAGAACCCCAGCTTTTACATCCACGTGCCGAACCGCACCGATCCCGCCGCCGCGCCCGAGGGCGGGGAGAACCTGATGGTGCTGGTGCCGGTGGGGTGCCTGTACGAGGAGCTGGACCAGGATTTCGAGGCGCTGCGGGCGCGCGCCAAGGAGACCGTCTTGGAGCGGCTGGCCAGGCTCGGCGTCACCGACCTGGAGGCGCACATCACCCACGAGGTGAGCTACACGCCGCACGATTGGCGGGAGCTGTACAACCTGGCGCGGGGCGCGACCTTTGGGCTGAAGCACAACATCTCGCAGTTGGGCTACCTGCGCCCGCAGAACCGGCACGGTCGTTACAAGAACCTGTACTTTTGCGGCGCGAGCACGCACCCCGGCACCGGGGTGCCCATTGCCTTTCTTGGCGCGGAGCTGGTGGAGGAGCGCATTCTGAAAGAGCAAAAGCAGTAAGACCACGGAGGCACAGAGAACACAGAGAAAGGAATATTGAAGTAAGATTCTCAGTGCTCTCCGTGTCTCAGTAGTAAAACGCTCGCTGCACAAAGAGTCGGAATTTGCAAGAATCAGGTACATTGGAAGATGACTGGAAGATGTTAGAGAAAATCACCTCATGGGAACAGAAACTCGTCGATTGGGCATACGAAGGCTTGGAAAGCCTGCCATCTGATAGACTCACCCCGCCAGATGAGGACCCCGCGCTGATCGATTACGCCTACCGTCACTGCGAAAAGATCACGCAGGTCCACAGCCGCACCTTCTTCACGGCATCCAGCCTGCTGCCCACGACCCTCTGCCGCTCGGTGCGCGCCCTGTACGCCTTTTGCCGGGTCAGCGACGACCTGGTAGATCGCCCCCGGCGAAACCCCCGTGAGGCCCTGGAGATGTGGCGGGAGTGCGCCCTGAGCCCGCGTCCCCCAAAGGACGATCTGGTGGCGCTGGCCTGGGCCGACACGCGGGCGCGCCATCGCATTCCCCTTTTGTACGCCGAACAATTGCTCGACGGTATCGAGCGCGATCTGGACACGATGCGCTATGCCACCTTCTCCGACCTGGCGGCCTACTCCTACGGCGTGGCCTCGACCGTTGGACTGATGGCCATGCACATCGTCGGCTTCTCCGGGCCGGAGGCGGTTCCCTACGCCGTCCGCCTGGGCGTGGCTCTGCAGATGACAAACATCCTGCGTGATGTGGGTGAGGACTGGCGCGCCGGGCGGCTCTATCTCCCGCTGGATGAACTATCCGCCTTTGGCTTGACCGAGGAAGATATTGCCAACAGGCAGATCGACGAGCGCTGGCACGCCTTCCTGTGCTTCCAGATGGAGCGCGTCCACTTCCTCTACGCCAACTCCCTGCCGGGCATCGCCCTCCTCGCTCCGGCCGGCCGCTTTGCCATTGCCGCCGCTGCAGAGCTCTACTGGGCAATCCTCGATGACATCCTGGCCAACGGGGGCGACGTCTTTAGCCGCCGGGCCTACGTCAGCCGGTTGGAAAAGCTGCGCCGCCTGCCGGGCATCTGGTGGCGCACCAAGACACTGGCCTACAAACCCGCTGCTCCACAAGTTTGCGCCACGGAGACAAAGCCCAGTGGCATCCTGGCGTGAGCAGACCCGGTCGACGTGGCGAGAGCTGCGCGGGTGGCCCGCCTGGCTGCTCCTCGTCTGGCTGCTGGCGATGCTCACCATGCCCATCACCAACTGGATATGGGGCGAGCGCGCCCTGTATCTCCACATCTCGCTCAGCGTCCTGATCCAAGCCTGTCTCTCGACGGCTCTCCTGGCGCGCGGCCAGGGCATCCCGCGCACCGCGCTCACGGTGGCCATTGTCTTTGTCCTATCGTGGGCGCTCGAGGCCGTGGGATCGTCCACCGGCGTCCCCTTTGGACACTATCACTACACCGATCGCCTCCAGCCCCAGGTGGCCCACGTGCCGCTGCTGATCATGGCCGCCTGGATGATGATGCTGCCCCCGGCCTGGGCCGTCGGGTGGCGGCTGGGCGGGCGGCGTTACGGCCTCTCGTTTGTCCTCATCAGCGGGCTGGCCATCACGGCGTGGGACCTGTTCCTCGACCCGCAGATGGTGCGATGGGAGCTGTGGGTGTGGGATCAGCCCGGCGCCTACTTTGGCATCCCACTGGTCAACTTTCTCGGCTGGTTCCTGGGCGGGGCGCTGATCACCGCCGCCGCCCGGCCAAAAGATGTGCCGGAACGCCCCTTGCTGGTGGTTTACGCCCTGACGTGGATATTAGAGACCGTTGGCCTCGTCGCCTTCTGGCAACTGCCCGGCCCGGCCGTCTGTGGATACGTAGCGATGGGCATACTCGTCGCGCTGGTGTGGCAGTCGTATCAAAAAAAGACGGACGAATCCAATTCGGGTGTGTTTCATCTCAGTTAGAGAACGGGGGGAGCGGGCGGCTTCGCCGCCCGCTCCACCCATCCTTACAACTCATTTGAAACGCACCCATCCAATTCTGGCGCCAAGAATGCAGAGTGAGGAGTACCAAGTTCCTCCCCCTTGGTGGGGGAGGTTAGGTAGGGGGGGAAGCGATTATTCCGGAGGCAGCCGTAGGTCATACTTGTAGCGTGACTTGCACTTGCGGTAAAGGCCCAAGCTCATGAGAGAATTCGCCAAACCCAGCGTCGTCGTCAGCAAATGTCTGGGCTTTGCCCACTGCCGCTACAACGGCGAGATCATCGCCGCGCCATTCGTGCAAAAGATGGTGCCCCACGTCAACTTTGTCGTCGTCTGCCCGGAGGTCGAAAGCGGTCTGGGCGTGCCGCGCGAGTTCCTGCGCCTGGTGGCCGTCGATGGCGAGCCGCGGCTGCTGCAGCCCCAAACGGGGCACGACCACACGGAGCAAATGCAGTCGTTCGCCGCGTCTTTTCTGGATGGCCTGACCGACGTAGACGGCTTTATCCTCAAGAACCGCTCCCCCTCGTGCGGTCTCAGCGATGTGAAGATGTATGCCAGCACCAAGAAAGGGGCGGCGGCGACCAAGGGCCAGGGGATGTTTGGCGGGGCGGTGATGGAACGCTTCCCCCACCTGGCGGTCGAGGACGAAGGCCGTTTGAACAACTTTCGCATCCGCGAGCACTTTTTGACCCGCATCTACACCCTGGCCGCCTTCCGCGCGGTGAAAGCGTCGGGCGCGATGAAGGCACTGGTCCGGTTCCAGGCCGAGAACAAGCTGTTGTTGATGGCCTACCATCAAGCTGAGATGCGGGCGATGGGCCGTGTCGTGGCCAATCCCGACAGGCGATCCTTCGACCAGGTGATCGCAGAATATGAGCCGCACCTCCACGCTGCTCTTACCCGCCCGCCGCGCTGTACCTCGCACATCAACGTGTTGATGCACGCACTGGGCTACTTTTCCGACGGCCTCTCCAGCCAGGAGAAGGTCTTCTTCCTGGATGCCCTCCAGAAATACCGCGATGGTCTCGTGCCAGTGAGCACCAACCGCGGCCTGATCCAATCGTGGATCGTGCGTTTCGGGCAGGACTACCTGGCCCTGCAGACGTACTTTGAGCCTTACCCGGAAGCGCTGCTGGAACTGACCGACTCGGGAAAACAGATGGCCTGTTTGGAGTGACGCGCATATCCTTGTAAGGGGGCGCTTATGATTCCCGGACAATGGAACGTCGTGATGGACTCGACCCAGGTCAAGGGCCGGCCGGTAGGCGTGACGCGCATGGGCGAGAAGCTGGTCTTTTGGCGCGATCATGCGGGGCGCGTGAGCTGCCTGCGAGATCGGTGCATCCATCGGGGCGCGGCGCTGAGCAAAGGCAAGGTCGTGGATGATTCCTTGCAGTGCCCATTCCACGGCTTTGGGTACGATCTATCCGGCAAGGTCGTCAGGATTCCCGCCAACGGCAAGCACACTCCCGTCCCGGAACGCTTTCACGTCCGGCAATATCCCACCCACGAAGCGCACGGGTTCATCTGGATCTGGTGGGGAGAGAACCCGCCGGAGGGCCTGCCGCCGCCGCGCTTTTTCGACGGCCTCGAAGGTTTTAGCTACGGCCGCGCCTACGACCCGTGGGACGCCCACTACTCCCGCGTCATCGAGAACCAGCTCGACGTGGCGCACCTGCCCTTTGTCCACTATAACACCATCGGGCGCGGCGACCGCACGCTGGTCAACGGCCCGGTGGTGCAGTGGGTGGACGACGACATGTTCTACTTTTACGTCTACAACCGGGTAGATGACGGCACACCGCCCCGCCGGCCCGAGGAGATCACGCCCGATCCGGCGCGCGATTTCAGACTGGGCTTTATCTTTCCCAACCTGTGGCAGAACTATATCTCCGACGACGTCCGCGTGCTGGCCGCCTTTGTGCCGGTCGACGACGCGCACACACTCCTCTACCTGCGCTTTTACCAGCGCTTTGTCCGGCTGCCGCTTCTGCGCGATATCGTCAACTGGCTGGCGATGCCGGGCAACCGCTATATCGCTCACCAGGACCGGCGCGTGGTCGTCACGCAGCAGCCCAAGCCCTCGGCACTCAGGATGGACGAGCAACTGATCCAGGCCGACCGCCCCATCATCGAGTATCGCAGGCGGCGGCAGGAGCTGATGGAGGCAGCGAAACAGAAATGACTTACTTTGGCTTTCTCGCAAAATTCGTCGTCATCCCCCTCGCGCTCGTCGGCGGCCTGACGCTGTACGACGTGGCCTATCGCAAAAAGACCCTGCCCGCCAGGTTGAGCGGTCTGCCCGCCTGGATCGCCCTGGCGGCCCACGTGGTCGTCGCCCTGGTCTACACGACCCCGTGGGACAACTACCTGGTGGCGACGCGCGTGTGGTGGTACGATCCCCAACTCGTCACCGGGATCACCATCGGCTGGGTGCCGATCGAGGAATACACCTTCTTCGTGCTGCAGACGCTCCTGGCGGGGTTGTGGATGCTGTGGCTGGCGCGGCGGCTTCCGCCTCCACCTGAAGCCCCTTTGCGACCTCGGTTGCGCTGGGTCTCGGCCTCGGTGACGGGCCTGGTCTGGCTGGCATCGGTTGTCGGGCTCCTCTCCGGCTGGAAGCCCGGCGTCTACTTGACCATCCAGCTGGCCTGGGCGCTGCCGCCCATCATCTTCCAGCTCGCCTTCGGCGCGGACATCCTGTGGCGCTACCGGGGAGTGGTCCTGCTGGCCCTGGTGCCGGCCACGCTCTACCTGGGCGCAGTCGACGCCGTCGCCATCGACGCAGGCACCTGGACCATCGACCCGGCCCAGTCGCTGGAGATTTACCTTGGCGGCGTCCTGCCGCTGGAGGAGTTTACCTTCTTCCTGGTGACCAACATCCTGATCGCCTTCGGCATGACGCTGGTGCTGGCGCGGGAGAGCCAGGAGCGCACGCCGAAGGGGTTGCAGGAGTTGATTGCTCGAATCTCGGGAGTAAGGAGTAGGGAGTAGGGGAAAATCTCCCCTACTCCCTACTTTCTAATCCCTACTCCACTTGAACGGGAGAAACGGGATGGACATCTGGCAATACAACAAAGCCATCACCCGCCGCCTGCTGGCGTGGAGCGCCGCCAGCGTGATTTCAGGCGTGACGCTGCTGGCCTTCGGCCCACTGTGGCAAGGCGCGGGCCTCCAATCCCTCGCCTGGGGCGTGATCGACGCGGGCATCGCCCTCGTCGGCGGCTGGGTCACGCGCCGCCGGCGCGCCGGGCTGCCCGATCCGTCCGCCCCGGAGGTGCTGGCCCGCGAGGCGCGCAACCTGCGCCGCATCCTGCTGATCAACACCGGTTTGGACGTGCTGTACGTCGCCGGCGGCGTCGCGCTGGCCCTGACCCTTGGCGCCGATAATCCCTTCTGGCGCGGCAACGGCTGGTCCATCGTCGTTCAGGGCGGGTTCCTGTTCTGCTTCGACCTGCTCCACGCGCTTGGTGTGCCTGGACCGGAGAGCGCTCCATGAGACGCTGGCTTCAGACCAGGCTTCACCCGGCCTGGTACCAGGGCTACCGCGCCAGGCCGCCCTACTTTGAGGGGTGGTATTTCAAGCTGATCGATCCAACCGAGCACCATCGCTACGCGGTCATCCCCGGCGTCTTTTTGGGCCGAGGCAACAGCCACGCCTTCGTGCAGGTGCTCGACGGCGTCACCGGTGAGACGGCCTATCACGAGTACCCGCTAGAGGCGTTCCGGGCCGCGGAGGACCGCTTCGACGTGCGCGTCGGTCCGAACCGCTTCACCCCTGAGCAGATCGAGCTACAGATCGCGTCGGCAGAGCGCGCAGTGACCGGCGTGCTGCGCTTTGGCGGCCTGACGCCATGGCCGGTCACGCTCCTTTCACCGGGCATCATGGGCTGGTACGCCTGGGTGCCGCAGATGGAGTGCTACCACGGCGTCCTGAGTTTCGATCACGAGATTCAAGGCGCTCTGACGGTCGACGGCCAAGCGATCGATTTCAGCGCCGGGCGCGGCTACATCGAGAAGGATTGGGGGCGCTCCTTCCCCGCCGCCTGGGTGTGGATACAGACCAATCACTTTGAACGACCCGGCACCAGCCTCACCGCCTCCATCGCCGTCATCCCGTGGATGGGCAGCTCGTTCCTCGGATTCATCATCGGCCTGTGGCACGAACGCAGGCTCTACCGCTTTGCCACCTACACCGGCGCGCGGGTCGAAAAACTGACTGCCGCGGAAAATCACGTGGGCTGGGTCGTGCGCGACCGGCGCTACCGGCTGGAGATCGAAGCCCGGCGTGAGGTCGGCTTTCGGACCGGCGTGCTGCGCGGCCCCACCGGGATGGACATGGGCGGGCGCGTGCCGGAATCGCTCCAGGCGCAGGTCAGCCTGCGGCTTTCGACGGTAGCGGGCGATAGCACCATCTTTGAAGGGGTGGGGCGCAACGCGGGCCTGGAAATTGTGGGGGAGTTGCCATGAGTGATCCGATCGTCGTCATCGGCGCGGGCATCGGCGGCCTGAGCGCGGCGATCCACCTGGCCGCCGCCGGGTGCCGGGTGACCGTCTACGAGAAGAACGGCGCGGTCGGCGGCAAGATGCGCCACGTAGCGGCCGGCGGGTTCGAGTGGCTCACCGGTCCCTCGGTGATCACCATGCGCCACGTGTTCGAGGACCTCTTCGCCGCGGCGGGCCGTCGCCTGGAGGATTACGTCACGCTGGTGCCGGTGGAGCCGCTGACGCGCTATTTTTATCCCAACGGCGCTGTGCTCGACCTCAGCCGGGAGATCGACCGCACGCTGGCCCAGATCGCCGCTTTGAGCGAGCGGGACGTGGAGGGATACCTGGGCTACCTGGCCTACGTCGCCCGCCTGCACCGCGTCACCGGGCCACTGTTCGTCTACGCCGATCCGCCTACCTGGCGCGACCTGTTCCGCGTCCCGCCGAGGGACGCCCTGGCGGTCGACGTGTGGCGCACGCTGGATCGGTCGGTTCGAAAGCACGTGCGCTCGCCCCACCTGCGCCAACTGCTGGGCCGATTCGCCACCTATGCCGGGGCCAGCCCCTACGAGGCCTCGGCCGCCTTTAACGTCGTCGCGCACGTGGAGTTGAACGGCGGCGTGTGGTACGCCACGGGCGGCGTCTACGAGATCGCCCGCGCACTGGAAAAGCTGGCGCGCGAGCTGGGCGTGGAGATTCACACCGGCCGGGCCGTGGAACGCATCGCGGTAGAGGGTGGGCAGGCGCGCGGCATCGTGCTGGAAGGCGGTGAGCGGCGTGCGGCGCAGGCCATCGTCGCCAACGCCGACGTGACCACCGTCTACGAGCAGTTGCTGCCCCGCGAGGTGGTGAGTCCCCGACGGCTGGCCCGCCTGGTGAACGCCGAGCGCTCTTGCTCCGGATTCGTGCTGGCGCTGGGCGTGGAGGGCATCCATCCGGAGCTGGCCCACCACAACATCTTTTTCACCTCCGACTACCGGCGCGAGTTCGACGAGATTTTTCACCAGGGGGTGCCGCCCGGCGAGCCGACGATCTACGTCGTCATCACCGCCCGCTCCGAACCCGACCACGCGCCCGAGGGATGTGAAAACTGGTTCGTGTTGGTCAACGCCCCGGCGCTGGGACCGCGGTACGACTGGGAAACAGGGGCCGTCACTTACCGCGACCTGGTCCTGGCCCGCCTGGCCGACCTTGGCTTTGACGTGCGTGGTTCGATCCGCATGGAGCACATTCTGACGCCACTGAACATCGCCCGACTCACCGGCGCGTATCGCGGCGCGCTATATGGCACGACGAACAACGGTCTGCTGGCCGCGCTGCGCCGCCCGCACAACCGCTGTCCAGACGTGCGCGGGCTGTATTTCGCCGGGTGCACCACCCATCCCGGCGGCGGCGTGCCGATGGTGACGCTTTCGGGCAGGACGGCGGCGCGGATGGTGAATTCCGATTTTGGGTTTGACCATTCCGCAATCCGCAATCTGCAATCCGCAATCAGACGATGAGCGCGCTTCTCTGGACGACGATCGGTTTCCTCAGCGGCTCGATGCCGTTCTCGCTCCTGCTGGGGCGGCTGTTCGCCCGCGCCGACGTGCGCGACTATGGAGACGGCAATCCAGGCGCGACCAACGCCTGGCGTGCCGGCGGATGGCCCGTCGGCGTGGCGGTCCTGCTGCTGGATTACGTCAAAGGAGCAGCGCCGGTCAGCTTGGCCCACTTTGTCTTTGGTGTCTCGCGCTGGTCCCTGGTTCCAGTGGCGCTGGCCCCCGTGCTGGGGCACGCCTTCTCGCCTTTCCTGCGCCTCCAGGGCGGCAAGGCCGTGGCGGTTACGTTCGGCATCTGGACCGGCCTGACGTTGGGCGAAGCGCCTTTGCTGTTGGGTATCTTGGTGAGCCTCTTCTTCTTGATACAGACCGCCGATGCCTGGGCCGTGATCCTGAGCATGGGCGTCTTTCTGGCCCACCTGGCGCTGCGCCAGGCCAGTCCGACCCTGATCGCCATCTGGGCCGGCAACGCGCTGATCCTGCTGTGGAAGCATCGCGCCGGCCTGCGCCAAATACCCCAACCGCGCGCCTGGGTTGGGAGACTGGTGAAACGGGAGCGGTGACGTGTTCTGGCTTCTGTTTCAGGGCAGCCTGGCCGGGTTTGTGGGCGGCCTCTTGCTCGTCGCCCTGAGCAACCTGTACGGTCTAAAGCGGCTGCGGGCGTCTCCGACCCTGGAGCGCTCTCCCCGCGTCTCGATCCTGGTGCCGGCGCGGAACGAGGAGGCCAACATCGCCCCGTGTGTGCGCTCGCTGCTGGCCCAATCGTACCCCAGCTTTGAGGTTTTGGTCCTCGACGACGATTCCAGCGACCGCACGTGGCAGGTGCTGACCGAACTGGCAGCCGGGGCGGAGCGTTTGCGCGTTTTTCGAGGGCAGGCGCCGCCCGCAGGCTGGCTGGGCAAGCACTGGGCCTGCCACCAGCTATCCCAGGCCGCCGACGGGGAGCTGCTGCTCTTTACCGACGCCGACACGCGCCATCACCCCCACGCCCTGCGCGACGCCGTCGCCGCCCTGCTGGGCCAAGGGGCCGACCTGCTCACTGCCATCCCACGCCAGGAGGTGGGGACCTGGGGCGAGCGGTTGATCGTCCCTCTGTTCCCCTGGTCCATTTTCTGTTTTCTGCCCCTGATGCTGGCCCATCGTTGGCGTTGGCCGGCATTTTCAGCCAGTGTGGGGCAGTTCATGCTCTTCCGGCGCGCGGCGTACGATCGAATCGGTGGTCACGCATCCGTGCGCCAGGCGGTGATCGACGACATCGCGCTGGGGCGGCGGATCAAGGCGCACGGTCTGCGCTGGCGCTTGTTGGACGCCGGCGGCCGCGTCCGCTGCCGCATGTATCACGGCTTCCAGGAAGCCTGCGAGGGATTCGGTAAAAACCTGTTTCCCGCCTTTGACGGCAATATCCCCCTCTTCACCTTCGTCTGGCTGTGGCTGCTGTTCGTGTTCCTGGAGCCTTTGGTTGTATTGGCTTCGTGCGCGATTGGCTTTCCGATCCTGCCGAACCTGTGCGCGTTGGCGGCTGTGGCGGTCGGGCTTTCCCTGCTGCTATGGGGGCTAACCCACTGGCAATTTCGATTCCCGTTGTATCTGGCCCTTTTCTATCCGGCAACCGTAATTCTGGGCGTCGTCATCGCTGCTCGCTCGATGGCGCTCACGCTGGGAGGAAAAACCACCTGGAGAGGACGGACCTTGGCCAAACGCCCCTGACGGCAATAAGGGCGCTAGTGCAATTGGGCATAAATAGCTCTCCGGTTGTACCGACCTGAATTGCCCAATTGCTAG
>JAFGED010000275.1 GCA_016931785.1 Anaerolineae bacterium | reverse complement strand
GTTTCAAATGAGTTGAGAGGACAAGGGGGGTGAGGGCGGCGAAGCCGCCCTCACCCCCCGCCCCCAACTGAGATGAAACACACCCAAGTGAAATATTAGGGAGGTAAATATGGCGGAGAGAGAGCAAGTTCAAACAAAGGGGATGAGCGTTAGCCTGCGCTTGAAGCTCTTGTTTGGCTTCACTTTGGTCTTTAGCCTTGTTTTTGCAGTAGCCTTTTACTGGTTCTATCACTTCAGCACGCAGATGGCTTTGAGCCGGATCGAAGAAGACCTGAGAGATACGCTGCGTGGTGCGATTGATGGTATATCTGGGGATGAGTTTGAAGCCCTGGCTAAAGAAGGGGTGCCTGACGAGACGGGAGTCCCTAGTGCAGACCCACGCTACATAGCACATCAAAAGTGGTTGATGACCGTCCACCAAATTGAGCCTCGGGCCTTTAATACATATACCTTTATAAAGGGTGAGGGGGAGAGAGAGGTTCTCTGGATCGGTGACAACTATCGCGTCATCCGTAAGGATGTAGCTACGGTGTTTAAAGAACCCTATGAGGTTGGACTTGACAGTGTCTTGCTGAATGGGCTCAAAGAAGATACTGTCAATATGAACTACTACACGGATGATTGGGGCACTTGGGTGTCGGCATACGGCCCCATCTTGAACTCCGATCTTGAGGTCGTAGGTGGTCTGGGGATGGATATGAAGGCCGATTATGTGAGACAGGTTCAACAAGCCATCCAGGATAGAGTTGTGGTCTCTTTTCTCATCACTTACGCTGCATTGTTCTTCTTAGTCTATTTGCTCTCCAGGGGCTTGACGCGTCCTATCACTGCCTTGACCGCCGTTGCGGAGCGGGTGGCTGAGGGCGAATACGACCAGGATATCTCCAAGCTCTACTCCGGCAGGATGCGGGACGAGGTCTCGACATTGGCGTACGTGTTTGACATGATGGTCGACAAAGTCCACGCTCGTGAGGAACATCTGAAGCGCCAGGTTCGCGAGCTGCGCATCGAGATCGACCAGACGAAGAAAGAGCGTCACGTGCAAGAGATCGTCGAGAGCGATTACTTCAAAGACCTGCAGGCCACCGCCAGGGAGATGCGAAGACGATCCCGGGGACAAGATGATTCATCCGAGACGTGAAGCGACGGTCGGGCGAGGCCGGTTGCGGAAAAAGGGGAAAGCGGCTAGAATTACTATCACGGCTGGGGCTTTTGCCGGTGTCGTGCAAAAGTCTGCATAAACCAGAGTTCAGGAGGAAAACATGACCAAGATCGTATCTGTCCATTCTTTCCGTGGAGGTACGGGAAAATCCAACGTGACTGCAAACGTGTCAGCCCAGTTTGCTCAGATGGGAAAGCGCGTCGGTGTCATCGATACCGATATCCAGTCGCCGGGCATTCACGTTCTCTTCGGCATGGATGAGGAGAATATCGACAAGGCACTCAACGACTACCTGTGGGGGCGTTGCGCCATCGAGGAGACTGCCTACGACGTAGGCACCAAGCTGGGAGAAGGAGAAGTGTTGGTGATGGGAGGCGGTATCTATCTCATCCCGTCCAGCATCCGCGCCGGAGAGATCGCGCGCGTCCTGCGGGAGGGGTACGATGTGGGATTGCTGAACGATGGTTTCCGGGCCCTGATCGACAAGTTGCACTTGGACTACCTGTTCATCGACACCCATCCGGGCCTGAACGAGGAGACCCTTCTCTCGGTCGCTATTTCCGACGTGCTGATCATCATCCTGCGGCCCGACCAGCAGGATTTCCAGGGCACTGCTGTGACGGTGGATGTCTCTCGCAAGCTGGAGGTTCCCAATCTGTACCTGGTGGTCAACAAAGCGCTTACCAGTTACGACTTTGAAGCGCTGAAGAAGCGGATCGTGGATACCTATGACGCGCCCGTGGCGGCCATCTTGCCTCTTTCGGAGGACGTCGCTCGTATGCAGTCCGCTGACCTCTTCTCCCTGCGCTACCCCGATCATCCTTTCTCGGAGGGCATTCGCAACATCGTCGCTGCCATCGAGGCGGCGAGTTAGGGGCCGGCCAATGGTATGCTACAAGTGTGGCGAGGCGGCCGTTGGCGTGTGCAAGTTCTGCGGGCGGGGTGTGTGCATGGAGCATCACACCACGACTCTTCCCACGATGCTTTGCATGTACTTGGGCTCGCACGAGACGCCCAAGGCGGTGGTGGTCTCCGACGTCCTCTGGTGTGGTGATTGCCGGCCACAACCGGAGCCCATCGAGATGCCCGAGTTTTACTAGGAGGTGGCGCGATGGGTATCTTTGACCGCGTGCAAAAAGAGATAGACGATCGGGATAAGCAGGAGGGGATCTCACCTGCCGATCTGCTTGATCTCTCGTCGCAGCTGCGCCGGTTGATGAACCGCATCACCCGCCAGGGGGAGATATCGTTGGATGCGGCTGCCGAGTATCTGGAGGAGACGCCTGCTAATATGCGGCAGATGCTGAATGCGTTGGTTGAAAAGGGATATCTGGAGCGGGTCGAGAGGGAGGAGGGGTGGGTCTATCGGACGCGTTTTGCTCGCAAGCGCGGCCACGAACTTCCGGCTGGTATCTGGTCTGCGCTGGGGCAGAGAACAAGAGAAGAGTGAAAGACGAGATACGTGTCACCTGGGTTGATCTGCTGCGTCGCCTGGCTCCACTCTTGCCGGCCGACTTGTTTGCCCGGCTGCGCGTTTTTTCTTCTTTGGCAGTCCTTTCTGCCGACGAGAATCGAACCCTTGCTGATTATCTTCACGAAGCTATATCCGCCCTCGACACCCTGCATCATACCCTGACCACCTTTCTTCCGCGCTATCTGCTGGACCTCGCGCCCAAGCCCGGCCAGCCTCATGGGGAGCTTTTAGAGGGCTCCTTTATTTTTGCCGACGTCACGGGGTTTACGGCGCTCACCGGCGAGCTTTCCCGGCGGGGGACGACCGGGCGGGAGGAGATGAACAAGTTGATGCGCGCGCTATTCGCCGCGCTCCTCGAGCCCCTGCTGAACTCCGGTGGCGACCTGTTGATCTTTGCCGGGGATGCGGTCTTGGCCTCTTTCCCCGCCCGGCCTGAGGGACAGGACGCCCGCTGGGCCACCCGCACCGCCTTGCGTCTGGTCGAAGCGATCGTCCCTTTTGCCCATCTTGAGACGCCTTATGGGACCTTCTCTCTCACGATGAGCGCGGGCGTCGAACGTGGGGCCGCTTTTGCCGCCGCTGTAGGCTCTCAGCGCCGCATGGAGTTTTTGATCTCTGGCGGGCCGGTGCAGGGGGCGATGCAGGCGGAGGGCATGGCCGAACCCAAGCAGGTGTTCGCTGGCCTTGGGGTCTTGCCCTTCCTGCGCCCGGACGAGTTCATCCTGCGGGGCAATGTGGTGGAGGGGATTCACGGCGGGGAGCTGTCTGATTACGAGCCGCCGCCGCCTGCGCGTCGCCGCCGACGCATCTCTGCTATCTTTAGCCGCCGTGTACCGGACTTGTTGGAGCACCTTGATGTTGCTCTCAAGCAGGTGGAGGCGCTGATTCCCTTTATCCCGCCCGACTTGTTTGCTCAGATCGCCAGCGGGGAGGATATCCGGCAGCATCCGCCGGTGGCGATTCAGTTCGTCAACGTCTTGGGGTTGGAGGAAATCGCACTGGGGCCGGCGGGCCCAGAGCAGGCTGCTGCTATCCTGCAGCGATATTTTGTACAGGCTCAGGATGCCATAGCTAAACGGGAGGGCATCATTAGCCAGGTCGATGCCTATGCCAAGGGGTTTACGCTGCTCAACCCTTTCGGCGCTCCGACCCACCACGAGGGCGTGCCGCGCCTGGCGGCGTCTGCCGCACTGGAACTGGACCGCGTGCTGGGGGAGGTCAACCAGGAGTTTGGCCTCGATCCGCCGCTGACTCAGAGGACGGGCTTGACCTATGCGCGCATCTTTACCGGCGAGATCGGCTATCTGCACCGGCGCGAGTACGTCGTCGCGGGGCCTGCGGTTAACCTGGCTGCGCGTCTGATGAGCAAGGCTGAGCCGGGGCAAATTGTGCTAGACCCTATCGCCTGGGAGGCGGTGCAGGGGGATTTTGTGGCCGGCGAGCTGCCGCCTATCCCTCTCAAAGGTATCGCCGAGCCGGTACCGCGCTTTCTGCTCCAGGGGGTGCGCAAGGGAAAGGGACTGCGCATCGCCGACTATCCTATCGTGGGGTGCCAGCGCGAGCGGGCTGTGTTGGAGACTTTGTTGGACGAGGCTGTCGCCGGTCGGGGAGGAGCGGTGGTTCTGGTGGGCGAGTCGGGGTATGGCAAGAACCTGTTGGCCTCGCACGTCGTCAGCCAGGCCATCTCCCGGGGGATGACCGTTTTGACCAGTCGATGCCAACCTTTTGCCCAGTCCACGCCTTACTTGCCCTGGAAAGGGATGCTCGACGAGTGGCTGGAGTTGGACGGGGAGATGCCGTACGAAAGCCGGCGCGAGAAGCTGCGGGAGCGTTTGGCCCGGTTCGATATGGCACATTCCTTGCCGGCTTTCGCCGATTTACTGGATCTCTCGGGCCCCTCTTCCTCTCTGCAAATTCGGGAGGGCTCAGATCAGGGGCGTGACATGTTTGCTGCTCTGCAGGAGCACTTGGGACAGACGGAGCGTGGTGGTGAGGACGGTGGCCGAGATTGGCGCGCGTCGCTCTCCAGCCGGGCGGCCAAGGTAGAAAAGCTTCCACGCCCGGAGGGTAAGGGACCGTCTATCTGGGATGTGGTGCGTGAGCGAGCGTCGATCTCTTACGCCATCTGTTTATTGCTCGATCGTCTGGCGCGACAGGGACCTACGCTGGTCGCCATTGAGGACATCCACTGGATGGATCCCGACTCTTGGCAGATTCTGGACTCGGCGGCGCGGGCGGCTTGTGCGGGTCCACTCTTTGTCTTGGTCACCTCACGCCCGGGCAGTGACTGTGAGGGAGATCGCATCATGCTCCACCCGCTGTCCGGCGAGGACAGCCAGACGCTGGCTGCCCTCGCGCTGCGGGCGGTCAAATTGGAGCCTGACCTGGCCGCTTGGCTGCTGGATCGAGCCAGGGGGAATCCGCTCTTCATCACATCCTATTGCCGGGCGCTGCGGGATGCCGGTGCGGTGGTGGTGGATCCGGCCAGCGGTGAGGCCCGCTGGAGCGGGCCGCCCCCTCCACTGCCGCTCTCCTTGCAGGAGCTTTTGTTGGCCCAGGTGGAGCGCTTGGGAAAAGAGACCCGCGAGGTGCTGCGGCGCGGCGCGGTCATTGGGACGACTTTTCCGGTTTGGCTGCTCGCGCATTTGAGCGAGGACGTGCTCCCCGTCGGCCGGCTGACCCACGCTCTGGGGGAGGCGGCGCGAAACGCTCTCATCGCCCCGCCGCCGTTTGCCCAGGCGCACACCTTTAGCAATCAGTCTCTCCACGACGCCATTTACGCCACGCTATCCCACGCGGCCCGGCAAAGATGGCACGAGCGGGCCGGCGACCGCCTGGCCCAGACGGACGCCCCTACGCTCTACGAGCGGCTGGAACAGATCGCCTATCACTACGGCCGCGGCGGTGATGCGTACAAGGCCGCCCACTTCACGCGCCGCGCCGGCGACAAGGCGCGCGTGCGCCAGGCGGACGACGTCGCGCTGGCATTCTACGCGCAGACGCTGTCTGTAGAGGCGGGCGCGGACGTCGCTGCTGAGCAGAGGTCGGCCCACGAGGGGATTGGCGATGTCCGTGCCTTGCGGGGCGAGGGCGAGGCCGCGGCCGGGGCTTATCGGGCTGCGCTGGCCGGGGCGTCGGAGCGAGACGCGCGGCGCCTGGAGGCCAAGTTGGCCCTGGTATCCCCTTTGATCGGCCCGGCGGACCTGGGGCCGTTACAGGACGCCCAGCAGCAGCTCGACCGCTCTGCGTCTCTCCAGCCCTGGCTGGAGGCCGCGCTCTGCTGGGTTCACGCCGAACGCGGCGAGATGGAGACCGCCGTCGCGGCCTGTGAGCGTCTGTCCTCAAAGTCTGACGGGTTGGCGGGGAGCTTGTTGCGAGAGATGTTGGCCGGTTTGGACCGTGGAGAGCCGTCGCTCTCTTACACTGACTTTTTTGCGCTGCTTGCGCCTTCCTATCTGCGCGCTGCTTTGCCGGGGGGTGAGCTGTGACGCCGCTGCAAACCGTGTTGGCCTCGGTGTTCGCCGTCGCCATACCGGCGGTGTTTCTGCTGGTTATCTATACGCTGGACTTGTACGCCTCGCGCACCTTTCGCTTGGTGATGCTCTGCTTCGCCTGGGGTGGGATCGGCGGGGTCGGGCTGGCCTACGTGTTCAACACCTACGTCGCGATTCCCTTGATCCGCAATCAGGGATGGGATAGCGTGTGGTTGTACGTCGCTTTCGCGCCGTTTGCGGAAGAGATTTTAAAGTCGCTGGTCCTTTTGTACGTCTCGCGCCGCTCGGAATTCACCTACTTTGTCGACGGCGCGATCTATGGCTTTGCCTCCGGCATCGGGTTCTCCATCGCCGAGAACTTTTTCTACATCATCTATTTTCCGACGGCCGGAATCGCCCTGCCGCTCGTCCGCTCGTTTTCCGTCTGCTTGATGCACGGCGCGGCCTCTGCGCTGGTGGGGGCGGCGATAGGGCGGTTTCGCTTCCAGAAGCGCTCCGGTCGAGGGTTGGCGATGCTCGGCGGGTGGGGGGCGGCGATCCTGCTTCACGCGTTCTTCAACAGCGTCGCCAAGACCTACTGGCTCAGCGACCTGGTGGGTGAGGTGGCGGTGGTTCCCGTGCAGGTTGTGCTTGGCTTGGGCGGCGTCGGCCTGATTGCCCTCTTCATCACCCTGGGTTTGCGGGAGCAGCGGCAGTGGTTCGCAGAGACGCTCGATCGCAAGTCGGGGGTGACGGGCGCGGAGGTCCGGGCGGCTCAGGCCTACAGCAGCATCGATGATATCCTGGAGCCTATCGTCAAGCAGTTCCCCGCTCAAGCGGATCAGGTGAGTAAGCTGCTGCTTCACCAGGCGCAGATGGGAATCAAGCGCAAGGTGCAGCAGCAGTTGGACGACGAGAAACTGCAGCAGCAGTTGGAGAAAGAGATCGCTCAACTGCAGGCAGAGATGGAAGGACTGCGCAAAGAGATCGGGCCGTACGTGATGACCTTTGTGCGGGCGGTTTTCCCGGAGGGTATGCTGGATGTTTGGGGGCGACTGGAGGCATTGGCGATTAGCTCCGGCCCGCCGGATGTAAAGCGCTGGGCCAAGATGCTGGAAGCGAAGGAAGAAGGCGCTTCCCAACGAAACATCTTCAACCGGCTGCAGCAGGGTTAGCCGCGGTACTTTTGCGATCTTTTGTATAGAAAGGAGAACTGGTTATGGGCAAGATCGTTTCGATCCATTCTTTCCGAGGTGGTACGGGAAAGTCGAACATCAGCGCCAATGTGGCGGCGCAGTTTGCCTTGAGGGGAAAACGCGTGGGGGTTGTCGATACCGATATCCAGTCTCCCGGCATCCACGTCCTCTTTGGCATGGACGAAAAGACGATCGATATGGCGCTCAACGATTACCTCTGGGAGCGCTGCACCGTCGAGGAGGCTGCCTATGACGTGACGGAAAACATTCAGGCCAAGGGCAGCCCGCTGAGCGGCAGGCTCTATCTTATCCCCTCCAGCCTTCGTTCCGGGGAGATTTCAAAGGTCCTGAAAGAGGGGTATAACGTCGTCTTGTTGACCGATGGTTTCGAAACCCTGATCGAAAAGCTAAACCTGGATTACCTGATTATCGACACCCATCCAGGGGTGAACGAGGAGACGCTTCTCTCCTTGGCCATTTCCGATGCTTTGGCCATCGTTCTCCGGCCGGATCAGCAGGACTTTCAGGGCACCGCCGTGACGGTGGACCTGGCGCGCAAGCTGAAGGTGCCCAACCTGTTTCTCGTGATCAATATGGCCCTCACCTCGTATAGTTTCGATGCGCTGCGTGAGCGAATCGGGGGGACCTACCATTGTCCCGTGGCCGCTGTCTTTCCGCTTTCGGAGGACGTCGCCCGCGCGCAGTCGGCCGATATCTTTTCTCTGCGCAACCCCGTGCACCCTTTTACGCGGGCCGTTCAGGACATCGTGGATTTTATCGAGGCAGGCGAGTAGCATCGTGCCGTGAGCGCCGGTTGCACCTGGAGGCCGTCGAGACGGCTTGGTTATCCCGGGAGGTGAGGCGGTGGGTATCTTTGATCGCATGAAGAAGGAAATAGATGCGCGAGAGAAGCAGGAGGGGATCACGCTTGCCGACTTGCTTGACCTTTCACCGCCGTTGCGCCGGCTGATGAACCGGATCACCCGGGAGGGGCAGTTGTCTATAGAGGGGGCAGCGGAGCTTTTGGAGGAAACACCTGCGAATGCACAGCAGACCTTGAATGCGTTTGTGGAGAAGGGGTATTTGGAGCGGGAGCAACAGGAGGGAAAGTGGATTTACCGGACGCGCTTCGCGCGCACGCGCCCCCGACAGATACCGGCGGGCATTTGGTCGGCGGTGGAGGGCAGGTCCAGAGACGACTGAAAGGGCTCTCGTCGATGGTTGAAAGCAGGTTGGCCCTGTTGCGCTGGCCGACCTGTTTGTGTGATTGCACATTTTGGAGAACCGTACATTGTCCTTTGCTATTCAGACCCGTGATCTGACCAAGCGATTCCCCAAGCCCGGCCGTTTCGGGCTGAATCTCCCTTTTGCCAGGGAAGAAGGGACGCTGGCCGTGGATCGCGTCAATGTCGAGGTTGGGTGTGGAGAGGTGTTTGGCCTCGTCGGCCCAAACGGTGCGGGCAAGACGACGTTGGTCAAAATTCTCTCCACGCTCATCCTTCCCACCGCCGGCACGGCCCGGGTGAACGGCCACGCTCTCTTGGACGAGCATGCGATCAAGTCGTCGATTGGGTTGGTGACGGGCAACGAGCGCAGTTTCTACAACCGCCTGACCTGCCGCGAGAACCTGCGCTTCTACGCGGGCCTGTACGGCCTTTCGTCGGCTCAATCTGAATCGAGAGTCGACAAGCTCGCCTCGCTGCTGGAGTTGGGCGACTTTATCGACAAGCGGTATGACACGTGTTCCACGGGTATGAAGCACCGGCTGGCGCTGGCCTGCGGGCTGATCAATGACCCGCAGTTGCTCTTCCTCGACGAGCCGACCAGGAGCCTCGACCCGCTGGCGGCATCCCGATTCAGGGATTTGGTCTATGCGCTGGCGCACCGGGAGGGGCACACGATCTTTCTGGTCACCCACGACCTGGAAGAGGCGGTCGAGCTGTGTGACCGCGCGGCGGTGATGCTGCGCGGCCGGCTGCGGGCCGTCGGCAGCCCGCACGATCTGCCGCGCTTGATCAGGCCCCAGGAGAAATGCCGCCTGGACGTCAGCGGGTTCACCCCTCAGATGGTCGACCGTCTTTCGAGGCTGGATGGCGTTCTGGATTTGGCCGAGCACGACGCGGGCGGCGGGGGAACTTGCGTGGAGTTGCAGTTGGAGGATCGCAAGCGCGTGTTGCCTGCGGCGCTGCGCGCCATTCGCGAGGATGGCGGGATCGTGGACGACCTCGCGATCGTATCGACCTCGTGGGACGAGGCCTTTGAGAGCCTGTCCGATCCACAGGAGATGGCCGAGGAGGTCCCCTCTGTTTTGACGGCTCCCCAAGCGTGTGATCAGCCTGAAGCGGCGGACTCGGCGGATCGCTTGTTTCCTGAAGATGGCCTGCCTGGGCAGCAGCCCGGTTTCTCGCGCGCGTTTCGCGGATTGCGTGTTTTTCGCAGCTTGCGTGTTTTTCGCAAGCCCCTGCTCTTTCTGCGCCGGGATTTCAAGATGCAGATGAGCTACCGGCTTTCCTTTGTCCTGCAGTTTTTCGGCATGCTTTTTTCCAGCTCGAGCTTTTACTTCGTCTCCCAGCTCTTGGGAGCGAGCGCGGCGCAGCAGATGAGCAGCTACGGCGGCGACTATTTTTCCTTCGTGTTGATCGGCATCGCTTTTGTGGGCTACCAGGGCGTGGCGTTGCATGCGTTTTCCGGCGTCGTGCAGTCGGCGCAGTCGGCGGGCACCCTGGAGGCGATGCTCGTCACCCCGACGCGCCTCTCCACGATTTTGTTCTCCTCCAGCCTGTGGAATTTCGTGTTCACCTCTTTCCGGGTCCTGCTGTACATATTGATGGGCATGCTCGTGTTTGGGGCCGATCTGCGAAGGGCCAACGTGTTGGCCGGGCTCGTCATCCTGTGCTTGACGATCGTGACGTTGAGCGGCATCGGCATTCTATCGGCTTGCTTCGTCCTGGTTTTCAAGCGCGGCAATCCGGTTGATTTTGTGTTTGGCAGCCTGTCGTCCTTGCTGGGCGGGGTGTACTATCCGGTGCAGGTGCTGCCGGACTGGCTGCAGGTCCTGGCGCGCTTTTTCCCCCTCACCTACTCGCTGGAGGCCATGCGCCGCGCGCTGCTGGCGGGGGCGTCGCTGGCCGATCTGTGGCGGGAGATCGCCGTCCTCGTGGCGTTCTCCGTTTTGCTGCTGCCTCTCAGCCTGTTTGCCTTCCGTTACGCGGTGCGCCGGGCAAAGCGCGATGGCAGCCTGACGCAGTTCTGAGCGGGTCAACGGATGGGTGAGTCGGTGACCGTGAGCGGGTGTGAGAATTTCGCGCTGTGCCTGGATAGGCCGATCGCCAATCCGGTGGTGGCGGTCAAAGAGGGCAATGGGGATTGGGTGGTGCTGTTTAACCCGGATACCGCCGACGCGGTGGGGATCAATGCCGTGGGCGTGCTGATGTGGGGGCTGATGGACGGGCGGCATACCCTGGAGGATATCCTGCGGGCGGTGAAGGGCGCGTTTGCGGACGTGCCCGGCAGCGTCGCAGAGGATGTGACCCTCTTTGTGGAGGACCTGGCCGCGCGCGGTTTCGTGGGGTATGAAGTTGTCTGCCAGCGCTAGATGTAGGGCAGGTTGCCCGCGAGTCAAGCGATCTGGGCGCTGCTATATTGTGCGAGAGCGGGCTACCTGCCACTAGCGGCCCGCAAGAGTCACTGCTAGCGTGACCTAAACGAGGGGAGGGGGAACCGTTCCTCCCCCCTGGTGGGGGAGGTTAGGTGGGGGGGGACAGGGGGATCGATGACTGACGACACGCACGCGCCGGGGATCCAGCCGCTCAGGGACGTCGTGGGGCTGATCGGTCCCGAATCGCCCTGGCCTTTGCAGGTGGAGCGGCGGCCCGGCGCTCCCCTTTTCTTCGCCCACCGCGGCTCCAGCATGAACCCCACGCTGCACGAATCCGACCTCCTGGAGATCGTGCCCTGCGGTGGCGATTTCCCCTCCCCCCGGGTGGGGGAGGGTGGGAGGGGGGGCATCCGCTCGGCGCGGGTCGGCGACGTGATCGCCCTCGCGCCCCCCGAGGCCGACCACCTCGTCGTCCACCGCGTCGTGCGCGTGACGCCGGAGGGGGTTTGCACGCGCGGCGACAACAACGCCGGCGAGGACGGCTGGCGCCTGGGGCCGGAGCGCGTGATCGGGCGGGTGGTGGCCGCCTGGCGCGGGCGGCGCAGGCGGCGGATTTTCGGCGGGTGGGCCGGGCGGCTG
>JAFGED010000003.1 GCA_016931785.1 Anaerolineae bacterium | reverse complement strand
TGGCTCAGGATGCCGGAGCGCAAAAAGTCGCGGTAGTAGGCGTCGTCATCCTGGATGGAGTAAAAGACGACGGGCAGGCGGGGCAGCTCGCGGCGGATGGCGACGGCGGCCTGGATGCCGTTCATCTCCCCGGCAAGATGCACGTCCATCAGGATCGCCTCTAGACCTGCGAGGTCGTGCGACCTATGGTCGCCTGAAACCTCGCCGGTCTGGCAAAGCTTCAGCGCATCCTCGCCGCTGGCCGCCTCGCCGATCACTTCCACCTTGCCGGTGGCCTCAAGCCCCGTCTTCATCGCGCGTCTCAGCGCGTTGTTATCCTCGACCAATAGGATTTTCAGCATCGCTGCCTCCGTGCAACCAACTGTAGCCGATTCGCCGTGGGTTGTCAAGCACCTGAGTGCAAACAGTGGGCGTTTGGGTGCGGAGAGTTGTGTCGCTGAGGCGTGGACGTTTAGGGGGTATCTGCGATAGAATGGGTACGATTGTAAATTGCGAATCCTGGTGATGGAGATGAATGGTAAATTGTCGTTCGGCAAAAAGCTTTTCCTGATGTTCATTGCCCTCGTCGTCGCGACGAGCCTGTGGCTGCCCTCGATGCATCTCTTGTTCAGGCCGCAGATTGACACGTATCTCTCCGACGCGGGGACCTCGCCAAAGGCCCAGGCGCTGGCGGCGCGGCACCTGGCGCTGTGGTCGGACCCCGAGCTGCGGGCGGGAGAGATCGCCAAGATGCGGCAAAACAATGCGGAGTGGGATTTTATGGCGCGCACGTTCTTTGTCCTGGCTCTGGGAAACATGGCGCTCAGGGAGCCAGAGGCGAAGGGCCAGTATCTGGAAATCGTGGACGCCATCATCGAGGAAACCATCCGCCTGGAGCAGGAGCATGGCGCCCACTACTTTTTGATGGCATACGCCAAGTATGGGCACTTTCGTTCGAAGGAAGGCAGGAGTCTCTTTGTGGATAGCGAGATCGCCCTGATGCTGGCGGTGCGGCGGCTGGTCGAGGAAAAGGAAGCGTACAAACCGCTGCTGGCCGAGCGGGTCGAGGCGATGGTCGCCACTATGCAGGAGAGCCCGGTGCTTTCTGGAGAGAGCTATCCGGACGAGGCGTGGATGTTCTGCAACACGACGGCGCTGGCGGCGATTCGCATCGCCGACGTGCTGGATGGCACCGACCACTTCGGTTTTATCGACCTCTGGCTCGAGGTGGCAAAGCGCGAGTTGGTCGATCCCGAGACGGGCTTATTGGTCTCTAGCTTTACCTTCGACGGCAGGCCGAAGGATGGGCCGGAGGGATCGTCTATCTGGATGGTGGCCCACAACCTGCTGCTCGTAGACCGGGCGTTCGCCGAGGATCAGTACCGGCGGGCCAAGGACGCGCTGTCGGCCGGCATCCTGGGCTTTGGTTACGCCCGTGAGTGGCCGGAGACGTGGGTGGGCCCGATGGACGTCGATTCTGGTCCCATCGTGCCCGTTCTGAAAATCAGCGCCGGCTCAAGCGGGATGGCCCTCGTCGCCGCCAGCGCATTCGACGACAGGGCGTATCTTTCATCGTTGTTGACCTCGCTCAACTTTGGCGGGTTTCCTATCGAAAAAGACGGCCAGTTGCGGTACGCTGCCAGCAACCAGGTCGGTGATGCGGTGATGCTTTACGCGATGGTATTGGGACCGGCCTGGGCAGAGGTAGAAAGACGCGGAGGGGAATCATGGTGAAAGGCTTGCTCATATGTGCGGCTTTGATCGGTTTGGCTTTTCTGGTGTGCCACGCCGCGGGGCTCCGCGAGTCCACGGGCGTCTTGAGCGGCACGTATACGGGAACAGGCTCGGTCATATCCGGGTTGGCTTACGCCGTCGTTTATATGGGATTCGTCATCCTGGCTCCGATCTTTGTTCTCGGCGCGGGCGCGTTGTTCCTCCTGGACGTGGTCTTTGCCAGAGGGTAGATGGGGTGAGGTGGATGCGATGATAAACGCCATCTTTGACGGGTGTGTTTGGTTGCTGCTCTTTCTGGCCGATCTATTTGGGATGACTTATAAGGCGGTCAACGTCTGGATTTTCGTCGTCATCTGGCCGGTGTTGACGCTGGCGTTGCTCGCCGTCGTCGTTTGGCAGCGATTGACGATTCGTCGTTTACAGGGCAAGCCGGCAGAGGAAGATCGCCGGGGGATGTGAAGATGAAAGTCAAAATGATCCTTCCCGCCCTCACCGAGGCCAAGAGTCCCTACTGGCGACCGATCAAGTACTCGCTCTTTCCGCCGCTGGGGCTGGCGACGCTGGCGGGATACCTGGACGATGACGACGAGGTCGTGATCCAGGACGAGCACGTGGAGACGCTCGATCTGGACGACAGGCCGGATTTGGTGGCGATCGAGGTGTACATCACCTCGGCCCGGCGGGCCTACGAGCTGGCCGATCACTACCGGGCGAGGGGCGCGCACGTGGCGCTGGGAGGGCTGCACGTGACCGCGCTGCCGCAGGAGGTCGCCCGTCACGCCGACACGATCTTTCTCGGACCTGGCGAGGATACCTGGCCGGCCTTTCTATCCGATCTTCGGGCTGGGCATGCCAAGCGGGCATATCGCTCCTGCGTGCGCACGCTGGAGGGGATGCCCCGCCCGCGCCGCGACCTGATCAAGCGCCATCTCTACCTGGTGCCAAACTCGATCGTCGTCTCGCGCGGCTGCCCGCACCACTGCGACTTTTGCTACAAGGACGCCTTCTTTCGGGGCGGCAGGTCGTTCTACACGCAGACGGTGGGCTCCGCCTTGGCCGAGATCGAGCGCTTGCCGGGACGGCACCTGTTCTTTTTGGACGACAACCTCTTTGGCGACGTGCGCTTCGCCGAGGCGCTGTTCGACGGCATGCGGGGGATGGGACGGCTGTGGCAGGCCGCGGGCACCGTGCAGGCGGTGTTGCGCCCCGGCCTCCTGGAAAGAGCGGTGGCCTGCGGCCTGCGCAGCCTGTTCGTCGGCTTTGAGACGCTCGATCCGGCCAACCTGGCGGCGCAGCACAAGGTGCACAATCTGCGGCGCGATTACGATGCCGCCGCGCGCCGCCTGCACGATCTGGGCGTGATGATCAACGGCAGCTTTGTGTTTGGGATGGACGAGGATGATCAGGCTGTGTTCGATCGCACCGTCGAGTGGGCGGTGGAGCAGGGAATCGAGACGGCGACGTTCCACATCCTCACGCCGTATCCCGGCACGGCGCTGTACGATCGCATGGCGGCGCAGGGGCGCATCACCACGTACGACTGGGACCTGTACGACACGCGCCACGCCGTCTTTCGTCCGGCCAAGATGACGGCGGAGGCTCTGGAGGCGGGCTACTGGCGCGCCTACCGCGAGTTCTACCGCTGGGGTTCCATCTTTCGTGCGGCGTGGACGAAGGCGAGCACGCCGGGACGGCTGCGTCACCTGGCCTACACCGGGGGGTGGAAAAAGTTCGAGCCGCTGTGGGATTGGGTGATCCGCGCAAAGAGGGTGGCCAGCTTTCTGCCGCTGCTTGAGGCCGTTTTGGAGGTAGCCGGACGGCAGCAGTGTGAGGCGGAGGTCCCTTCAAATGCTGGGAAATCTTGTCTGCGAGAAGGAGATGATCTATGCGCGACATACTAGCCATCGTCCCGCGTTTCCTCCGGGGTCCCCGGGCCTTTTTCGAGTCCGTTCAGCGCGGCGAGGAGATCAGATCGAAGGTCGTCTCACTGGCGGCGTCCTCGGTGCTTTTCCTGATGATCTATGGGTTCGCGACCGGGCTTGGGCACAGCTTTTGGCAGGCGCTTTCGTCGGCGGTCAAGATGCCCCTGCTCTTTGTGGCCACGATGGCCTTTTGCCTGCCGGCGCTTTACTTTTTCTCGCTGGCGCTCTTGCGCACGCAGCTTGGGATGCTGCAGGTCACGGCGGTGGTGCTCGCGGGGATCGGCGTGACGGCTTTTCTGCTTCTTGGACTGGCGCCGGTGACCTTCTTCTTCGTCCTGACCTCGGATAGCTATGCCTTCTTCCAACTGCTCGCTGTCGCGTTCGTGGCAATCAGTGGATGCATCGGCCTGTGCTACTTGTGGGCGGGGATGATGCACGTCAACGCGGGTGAAGGAGGGCGTCTCGACATATTTGGACGCGCGCTGCTGGTCGCCTGGATCGTTCTTTATGCCTTCGTGGGTTCGCAGATGACCTGGCGACTGAGCCCGTTTATCGCCGATCCGGAGGCGCCTTTTGCCGTGATCCAACCCTCGCGGGATAACTTTTACGTAGACGTCCTCACGGCTTTCGAGCGAGTGTCGGGCGTGTCTATCGTGCCGGCATCAAAGAGTGCGGCGGGGGTGCTGTTCATAGGTTTTTTGCTTACATTTGTTCTGTGTCTACCTGTTTTTGGCGGCGGTGTGTTCGTTGGCTGGAAAGCACGCGGGAGGAAGCGAGTTTCCGATCCATCTCCCACTGTAGGAAGGCCGCAGCAGGACGCTCTTGACGACATCGCCCTGAAGGCGAAATATGCGCCGGGTAGTGGTTAGTCTGCCGTGAGTAAGGGCATGATGGTCGTTTCACGCCTCGTTTCACTCAATTACATCCTGATCGCGTCTTGTGCGTGTCTCTTTTTCCTGTGCTCCTCTTTTTATCCGCAGCCGGATCAGGCGACGCAGGATCAGGCGGATCAGCAAGCACTTGGTCGTTTTTTCGGTATCCCTTCCGATCTCGAGTTGGTTTCGTACGACGGCTATCCACCCCAGGTCGGGTTTGGCCAGCGGGAGGGGCTCGACATCAGCGCTGTATACCGGTTCGACGATGCGCAGGAAGAGGAGTTTATCCAGCAAGCGACCTCTGCCGGCTGGCAGCCACTGCCTGTTCCGGAGGATGTTCGCTTGCGCATCGAGGCGTTCGAAGCCGGGGGGATCAAGGTAAAGGTGCCGTGGCGGGCCCAAACGGGGATCTTTAGCTGCAAGACGGCGGGGAACAACGTGATGTACGCCGAGGAGACAATACCTTGTTCCGCGGTGGATAACCTCGGCGATATCGTCATAGGCGTGCTGGACACCGACTCTAACCGGTTGTTTGTGGCGGTGCGCGCCGCGTATTGAACTAGAGGAGGCTTTTAGCAATGAAGTATAGTATACTCAAACGGTTTATCTGGGTTTCCATCTACGCCGTCGCGATGGCGTACCTGGAGGCGGCGGTCGTCGTCTATCTGCGCGTGTTGCTTGGGCTTACGGATATCACTGACGTGGACGTCTCGCTGGGGCCGTACGGCCTGGTGGAGATCGGGCGTGAGGCGGCGACAATGGTCATGCTGGCCGCCGTTGGCTGGATGGCGGGCCGTCACGGCAGGGAGCGCTGGGCCTACGGGCTGTTTGCGTTCGGGCTGTGGGACATCTTATACTACTGGTTGCAAGTCACAAGGCGGTTTCGCCTTGGTCGCGCGCTTACTTCTCGCTTGTTCTCCAGCATAGCGCAAATCCCTATGCTGGACCTGTCTGTTGCTATGGCTTGATCCATTGCTCAAGAAAACCGCGACCGCCCCATCCATAGGTTGGGGCGGTCGTGTATTTGACTTCCGCTCAGATTGGAGCTACTTGCCGGGTGTCAAACTGAATGTAGGGATGAGTCTCTTTGGCCAAGTGGCTGTCAGAGTGGGCAGAGCCATCAAAACCAGCGCGACGAGAAATAATGGCCACCTAAATGGCGTCGGGCGGAGGGTGTCCCAATCGACCGGCCCCGCTAACAGTGCGTGGATCGCGTCCGACATAAAGACGTACAGCGCCAGCAGAGCCCCTCCAAAGGCGATTGCCACACGTAGGGGGGTGATCCCCAGTCGCTGCCCGCGCTCCATGCGCACCACCGCCATCACCGCCGCCACGCAGATCAGCACGGCGATCAGCGCCGGCGCCAGCACCGGCCCCCACCAGGGCAGGGGAATCAAAAACAGCAGATCCCACCCCATCAGAGACTCGGGCCAGGATAAAAGAACGCGAAGCCATATATAGTAGAAAACATCCCAGAATCCAAACGCAAACAGCCCATAGGCCCAGCGCTCCTTCCAGTGGCGGCCAGCCATCCAGCCCACGGCAGCCAGCATGGTGATGGTCGCCGCCTCGCGCCCTATCTCCATCAGACCGTACGGCCCCAGCGAGACGTCCACGTCTGTGATGTCCGTGAGGCCCAACAGCGCGCGTAGGTAAACAACGACGACCGCTTCCAGGTAGGCCATCGCAATGGCGTAAGCAGATACCCCAAGGAATCTCTTGGCTCTATTATTCATACCTTGCCTCCAGTGCTTTTGAATCATTCTATCACATTCCCAAGGGTGCAGTTGCTCTCTTTTACCCTGTTCATTCGTGAGTATACGGAGTTCATCAGGCAAGTCCATAAATCGGTAGCGGTGCTGGC
>JAFGED010000274.1 GCA_016931785.1 Anaerolineae bacterium | reverse complement strand
CCCGTTGGCGGCGGTGGCGGTCATCACCCGCGCCCCGGCCGACGAAGCGCCCACGCAGGCGCTCATGGCGCTGTGCTCGCTCTCCACCGTAACAAACTCGGTGTCCACCAGCCCGTCTGCCACAAAATCGGCGAACTTTTGCACGGTGGAGGTCTGAGGCGTGATCGGATAAGCAGCGACGACGTCGGGGTTGATCTGGCGCATCGCCGTGGCGACGGCCTCGTTTCCTTGCAGGGCTTCAAATGTGCTCATCTCATCACTCCTCGATCTTGCCTTCTTCGACCATGCGGATGCACAGACGTGCGTCATCGCGCGCCAACTCCCCCTCCACCTGCTTGAGGACCTTCTTGTTGACAGGGCAGATCGAGGCGCAGATGCCACAGCCCTTGCAGTGCTCCAGGTCGAAACCGACCATCTTTTCGTTCTCGGCGTCCACCAGGATGCTCGAATCCGGGCAGAACAGCCAACACTGGAAGCAGTGGATGCATTCGGCCTCGCCGCGCACGGGGCGGAACGCTCGCCAGCCACCTGTGCGGTACGTCTCTGAATTCCCCGCCTCCAGAATCATCCCGCCAATGGGAATGTCCTTCCATCCTTTCAACTCTGCCATGTCCTCTCTACCCCTCTCGAACTTGTTCTGCCGCGCGGCGCATCGCCCGCACGTTGGCATCGACCATCTCCGGGGAGATTTTCTTGCCAAACCAGGCCCGCAACTGCTCGGCCAGGGCGCCGATCTCAAAGATGCCCGTCGCCCGGGCGAACGCCCCGATCATCGGCGTGTTGGTGATCTCGCGGCCCATCTCCTCGATGGCGATGTGGCTGGCGTCCACGGTAAAGACCTTGCCGGTCTGAAAGCCGGTGATCTTCCGCACCTCGGCCGGCCCCATCGAGGTGTTGACCAGCAACGTGCCATCTTCCTGCAGCCCTTCGGCGACGGCCACGATCCCCAGCAAAGTGGGGTCGAGCACGAGCACGACGTCGGGCTCGTCGATCTGGGAATGAATGGTGATGGGATTGGTGCTGAGGCGGGTGAAAGCGCGGATCGGCGCGCCCATCCGCTCCGGTCCATAGTCGGGAAAGGCCTGGAAATACTGTCCAGCACCCATCGCGGTCTCTGCCAGCAGCTTGCCGGCGGTGACCACGCCCTGACCTCCCCGACCGTGCCAGCGGATCTCGGTCAATTCTGCCATAACGTTTCTCCTTCTAAAAAAGTGGTATCATCTCAATCAACCGGAGGGCGGGGGGTGTGAGGCGGCTTCGCCGCCTCACACCCCCCATCTTTGTTGAGAAGATACAAAAACGCAAAAACACGAAACCTGGGGGCAGGCGACCCCAGGTCCCTATTATCCACAAAAATCGTTTTTGCGCCAGTGGGATCAGTCCATCTCCGCCCACTGCTGGTACATCTTGAACCGCTCGGTCACGTCCTTCTTGGCCGCTTCGAGCAGCGCCGCCGCCCGCTCGGGGCTGGCCTGCTTGAGCATGCGGAAGCGGTTCTCGGCATACATATAGTCCTCCAGCGGCAGCGTCGGCTCCTTGGAATCGAACTGCAACGGGTTGCGGCCCTCGGCCTTGAGACGCGGATCGTAGCGGAAGAGCGTCCACGCCCCTGATTCCACAGCCATCTTCTGGTAGTGGAGGCCCTCGGTCATGTTGATGCCGTGGGCGATGCAGTGGGCGTTGGCGATGATGATCGAAGGCCCATCGTAGGACTCGGCCTCGACGAAAGCCTTCACGGCCTGGGCGGGGTTCGCGCCGATGGCAATCCGCGCCACGTAGACCGTGCCGTAGGTCATCATCATCATTCCCAGGTCCTTCTTGCCAACCGGCTTGCCCGCCGCCGCAAACTGGGCCACCGCGCCCAGCGGCGTGGCCTTGGACATCTGCCCGCCGGTGTTGGAATAGACCTCGGTATCGAGCACCAGCACGTTGACGTTGCGCCCCGAGGCCATCACGTGGTCCAGGCCGCCGTAGCCGATGTCGTAGGCCCAGCCGTCGCCGCCCAGGATCCACACCGACTTTTTGACCAGGTGGTCGGCCACGGAGAGCAGTTGCTCGTGGCCGCCGCACGCCTGCAACACGTTCTTCAGCGCCGCCACGCGCCCGCGCTGAAGCTCGATCCCCTCCTGGGCCGATTGGTCGGCGCTCTTGATATCGTCAAAGAGGGCGTGGTTGGACCGGCAGTGCTGGCATTCGCAGGCGTACAGGCCGTCCAGCAGCTCCAGCGCGTACCCGTTCAGCTTATCGGCCGTGAGGCGCATGCCCAGACCCACCTCCGCCGCATCCTCGAACAGTGAGTTGTTCCACGTGGGGCCGCGCCCATCCTCGCGGGTGCAGTAGGGCGTGGTGGGCAGGTTGCCGCCGTAGATCGACGAGCAGCCGGTGGCATTGGCGATGATGGCCCGGTCGCCAAAGAGCTGCGACATCAGCTTGACGTAGGGCGTCTCGCCGCAGCCCGCGCACGCGCCGCTGAACTCGAACAGCGGGCGGATGAGCTGGCTGCCCTTGACCGTCTCCCGCTTGAAGAGCGCGGGATCGGTCTCGGGCAATTGGTTGAGGAAGAAGGCAAAGTTCTCCCGCTCCTGCTGGCGCAGGGGAAGCTGGTCGTGCATGTTGATGGCGTGTCGCTCCTCGATCTTGTTGCCCTCGGCATCCTTTATCCGGCCGGGGCAGGTAAAGACGCACGCGCCGCAGCCGGTGCAGTCCTCCGGCGCGATCTGCACCGTCCACTTGAGCCCGGCGAACTGCTTGCCGCGCGCGTCGATGGACTTGAAGGCCGGCGGCGCGCCGGCCAGCGCCCCCGCCGGGTAAGCCTTGACGCGGATGGCCGCGTGTGGGCAGACGAAGGAGCACATGGCGCACTGGATGCACGCCTCCGGCTCCCACACGGGAATCACGGTGGCGATGTTGCGCTTCTCGAAGCGCGTCGTCCCCGTGGGATAGGTGCCGTCGGCAGGCAGCTTGGAGACCGGGATCTGCTCGCCGCGCCCGGCGATGATCTCGCCCAGCACCTCCTGCACGAACTCGGGCGCACCCTCCGGCACCGGCTCGCGCATCTCGATGGTGCTGGTCGCCTCGTCCGGATACTTTACCTCCTGTACCTCGACGATCCCGGCGTCGATGGCGTCATAGTTCATCTTGACCACCTTCTCGCCGCGCTTGCCATAGGTCTTTTTTGCGAACGCCTTCATCAGGCCGACCGCCTCGCCCTCGGGCAGGATACCCGAGATCTTGAAGAACGCCGCCTGCATGATCGTGTTGATGCGCACGCCCAGGCCCAGCTCCTGCGCCTTGGCGTAGGCGTCGATGACGTAAAAACGGGCCTGCTTCTCGATCAACTGCTCCTGCACCTGGCGCGGCAGGTGATCCCACACCTCGTCCGCGCCGTAGGGACTGTTGAGCAGGAACGTGCCGCCCTTGACGAGCGGGCTGAGCATGTCGCGCTTCTCCAGGAAGCTAAAGTTGTGGCAGGCCACAAAGTCGGCCCGGTTGACCAGGTAGGTGCTGCGGATCGGCGTCTTGCCAAAGCGCAGGTGGGAGATCGTGTACGTGCCCGCCTTCCTGGAGTCGTATTGGAAATACCCCTGGACGTAGTTGTCGGTGGCGTCGCCGATGATCTTGATCGAGTTCTTGTTCGCCCCCACCGTGCCATCGGAGCCCAGGCCCCAAAACATGGCCCGATGCACGCCCTTCGGCTCGGCGGCAAAGTCGTCTTCCCACGGCAGGCTGGTTCCTGTCACGTCGTCGTGGATGCCCACGGTAAAGTGATTCTTGGGTCGCAATCCTTGCGCGCCGATCTTGAGGTTATCCAGCACCGACTTGCACATGCCGGCGTTGAACTCGCCCGAGCCCAGGCCGTACCGCCCGCCTACGATGACCGGATAGCCGTCGAACTCGAACAGCCCATCGACCATGGCCTCGCCCACGGCGGTGCGCACGTCGAGGTAGAGGGGTTCGCCCTGCGAGCCGGGCTCCTTGGTGCGGTCGAGCACGGCGATGGCCTTGACCGTATCCGGCAGCGCCTGGATAAAGTGAGGCGTCGACCATGGACGGAAGAGGCGCACCTTGACCAGGCCGACTTTATCTCCCTGGCCCACCAGATACTCGATCGTCTCCTGCATCGCCTCGGCCCCGGAGCCCATCATCACCACCACCCGCTCGGCGTCGGGCGCGCCGACGTAATCGAACAGGTGATACTGCCGGCCCACGACCTGTGCAAACCTGTCCATCGTCTTTTGCACAATCTCGGGCCCGGCGTTGTAGTAGGGATTCACCGTCTCGCGGGCGGCGAAAAAGACGTCGGGGTTCTGCGAGGTGCCGCGCAGGACGGGGCTATCGGGGCTCATCCCCCGCGCGCGGTGGGCCAAGACGTGCGCGTCGTCGATGAGGACGCGCATGTCGTCCTTGGTCAGCATCTCTACCTTCTGCACCTCGCTGGAGGTGCGAAAGCCATCGAAGAAATGGACGAAGGGCACCCGCGCTTCCAGCGCGGCGGCGGTGGCGATCAGCGCGCCGTCAATCGCCTCCTGGACGCTGTTGGAGGCCAGCAGGCCGAACCCCGTACCGCGCACGGCCATCACGTCGGAGTGATCGCCAAAGATGGAGAGCGCCTGGCTGGCCACCGCCCGCGCCGAGACGTGAAAGACGGTGGGCAGCAGCTCGCCCGCGATCTTGAACATGTTGGGGATCATCAGCAGCAGACCTTGAGATGCGGTGAACGTCGTCGTCAGCGCGCCAGCGGCCAGCGCGCCGTGCACCGCGCCCGCCGCCCCGGCCTCCGACTGCATCTCGGTCACACTGGGCACCGTGCCCCAGATGTTGGTCTCCCCTTGGGCCGAAAGCGCGTCGGCCAGCTCGCCCATCGAAGAGGATGGGGTGATCGGATAGATGGCAATCACCTCGTTGAGCGCATGGGCGACGGTCGCCACGCCGGTATTGCCGTCGATTGTTGCTTTTTCGCGTGTCATTGCTCACACTCCTTGTTGATATCAAAAACTAATGTATCTACTCAGGCTGTTCGCCCGAGCAGTGGCCCTCGCTCAAAAAAGGGAGAGATGGGGGATTCGAGGGCGGATTCTCCGCCCTCGAATCCCTCGCCTTCCTCCTCTTTTTGTCGCGAAAGGCAACTGCGAAGCAGGGCCGAGTAGTTACAAACTAATGGCGTAAAGCGCAATTCGTAAAACGTAACCTTGCGTTTCACGCTTTACGTTTTACGTGCCACGATGTCAAACTTACATCTCACAAATCTGGATGCGGCGCGTTCGCCCTCTCTCGAATCACGCGCGCCATCCAAAGGTCCTCTGTAGCAAAGACTATTATTGCGGCGCATCAGGTAGCGGGGCAAAAGCCCCCTCCCTGATGACGCGCAGCATCTCGTCGTGGATCAGGCCGTTTGATGCGAGGAAAAACTCGCCGGAGAGATAGTTGGAACCGCCGTCAAAGTCTGTCACGCGCCCGCCGGCCTCCTGTACGATCAAGCTGGCCGCCGCCACATCCCACGGGTGCAGCCCTTTCTCCCAAAAGCCGTCCAGCCGCCCACAGGCGAGGTAAGCTAGATCTATGGCGGCGGACCCGGCCCGGCGCACGCCCTGGCTGCGCCGCAAAAAATGATCCAGCCGCCGGGTGTTGTTATCGACGGCGGTACGGCGGTCGTAGGCAAAGCCGGTCGCCAGAAAGGCATCCGCCAGCCGCTCGACGGGGGAGACGTGGACGCGCCGTCCATTGCGCGTCGTTCCACCGCCAGCGCTGGCGGCAAAGGTCTCGTCCCGCAGCGGATCGTAGACCACGCCGACGACGGGCTGTCCTTCTGCCAACAGCCCCAACGAGACGCCGACGAAGGGAAAGCCGTGGGCAAAGTTGACCGTGCCATCCAGCGGATCGATCAGCCACATGGGCGGACCGGGCGCGTTCCACGCGCGCCAGTCATCGCCGTGGGTCTCCTCGGCCAAAATGCGATGGTCGGGGAAAGCCTCGCGCAAGCGCTCTATAATGAGCGCCTCGGCAGCCGTATCGGTCGCGGTGACGGGATTGACCGCGCCTTTGAGCCTGACCTGGGCGAGCGCGGTCTGTGGAAACGCCTCGCGCACGATGGCACCGGCCTCGTGGGCAACAGCAACAGTGACGTGAAGAATTGCCCCATAATTCATGATAGAGCTATCTCGGGATGCCTAGAGAAACAGCCAACCGCCGCGCGAGAGATGCCATATACGCACCAACGAGATCGGCCAAGTCCTGATCGGGTTCAGCCAGCACGGTATCCCACAACTGGATAACCGTTTGATTCAGCTTGTTCTCAAACATCCCCCACTTGGGCACCACGGGAAACGTGCGCCCGGCCTTTATCGCCCGTGCCACTGCCTTGTAATGCGGGTCATCGGCATAGGGAGGCTCTGCCCACACATCTAGGCAGGCTGGGAAAAAACCCAAGATATCCCGTGCCAGGGCCTGAACCAGGTGCTTGCTAGTCAAAGTCCGGACCATCGTCACAGCCGCTTGCGCTTGATGGGTATGCCGCCAGACAATGAGGCTAGATCCGCCTACAAAGGCTGGTTCTGGGGGAGCAGCTACTCCCAAGCGGTTTTTCACATCGGACACCCCACTCTGCTCAAGGAAATAAGACAGCCATCCACCAAGCCCCATCATCACAGCAACCCGACGCTGGGCAAACAACCCACGGGCATCAATAGCCGCTGCATCTATGGATTTGATGCCAGGAGGCATATAGCGACAAAGTTTGAGGTGGCCGGTGAATCCTTTGATCGCCTCGGGACGATCAAAAAGCAGTTGCCTTCCGTCCGCAGCCAAAAAGTCACCGCCATAACTCCACACCCAACTGGCTGCATTTTGCAGGGCTATCCCGCCTCCAAGGGCCCAGATACCCCAAGGAACCTCGATGCCACTATCCTGCAAGTGAGCCATCGTCTCTTCCACCTGAGCGAGTGTCACAAATGCCGTCGTTTCATCAATGCCAGCTTCCTCCAACATGTCCCGCCAGTAGAAGACGACGCGCGTATCCACCAACCAGGGTATAGCCCACACCTTTCTGCTCTGTCCCCAGGGTACAAGTGCGGTCTGCCACATAGCTGGGAAAAAAGCCCCTGCCCCTCCCATCGAATCGACTTCATCATCGGTGAATGGGCGCACAGAGCCGGTGGCCACCAGCCCTTCGAGCCAGGTGGTGCCCACCTGCGATACGTCAGAACCGGACCGATACAGCCCTATCTTGGCCAACTCTTCCCAAGCATCCTCCCACTCCATTTTGTATATCTCGTAAGGAAAGGGGAGCTGGTCCAAAGCATTGCGCAAGCTCTGTGATTCAGCCAAACCTATGCAAGAAAGGTAAAGTTTATCCATCCAAATACCCCCTGTTACGCATTGGCGTCACGCCCAAGCACTTGCATAACTAAGGACCCGTAAAAGAATGCTCTTCCGCGGCGTTGTTACCGAAAAAGGATTCGCTCTCGCCATTTGACGATTCTGACAAGCTTTTACGGGTCTCAACTGGCAAGGATGTCCAGGAGGCGCATTTCAGCACCTGCGGATTGAGACTTGGCGCTTGTGGATAACACATCAGCTAAAAAGGTCCAATTTTCGCCAAGACTTAAATGCGCCCGTTATGCCGCTTGGGCGAGGGAAGTTATTCTTTAGCAGTAACTACTCAGGCTATTCGCCCGAGCAGTCTCCCTCGCTCGAAAAAGGGAGAGATGGGGG
>JAFGED010000273.1 GCA_016931785.1 Anaerolineae bacterium | reverse complement strand
CTTCTCAATAAATAGGGGAAGATGGGGGGTGTGAGGGCGGCGTAGCCGCCCTCACACCCCCCGCCCCCCGGATTATTGAGAAGATACAAATGGAAATTGGTCTGATAGCGAAGCAAAGGGAGGAGGGTGTGGCAAATCCAACGGCGAGCGAGGGGCTAAAAACATTCTCACCCGGGACCGTCATCCGCAACCGAGCTCGCCTCTGGCGGGTGGATGCGCAAGAGGGCCATGTCCTCGTCGCTACCTCCATCGACGGCGGCGAGACTGAACAGACCAAGTTCTACATCCCCTTTGAAGACATCCAGCCGGGCTGCCTGGAACCACCGTCACCTGATATCGTTGGCCATATCCAGGCTCAGGACCTCCTGCTGCGCGCCTACCGCCTGAGCCTGCTCCACGGCACGGCGCCTCTGATCAGCCTGCAGCGCAGTCGTGTCATCCCCAAGGATTACCAGCTTGTGCCGGTGGTGATGGCGTTGGAAATGCCGCGCGTGCGCATGCTCATCGCCGACGACGTGGGCCTGGGCAAGACCATCGAGGCTGGGCTGATCATCACCGAGCTGTTGGCCCGGCAGATGGCTACCCGCGTGCTGGTCATCGTCCCGGCCAACCTGCGCGAGCAGTGGCAGGAAGCGCTGGATTACTTCTTCCATATCCCCGCACGCATCATTTCTACCCGCCACCGGCGCGAGATGGAGCGCGAGCTTCCCGCCGGCGCCAACCCCTGGGAGCATTACCGCTTCCTCATCACCTCGGTGGACTATGCCAAGCAGCCGGGCGTGAAGAACCAGATCCTGGAGCAGCGCTGGGACATTATACTGATCGACGAAGCCCACCAGGTAGCCAAGCCACACCAGAGCGGGCCCGATCAGCGGGTGCGGATGGATCGCTGGGAGCTGGCCAAAGCGCTGGCCGCCAGCCCCCGCGTGCGCCACCTCCTGCTCCTGACGGCCACGCCTCATAGCGGCTATACGGATTCCTTCGCCAGCCTGCTGCGCATGCTGGACGTGGGAGCCGTCGAAGGACCGCTTCACCAGCCCCACATCATTCGGACGAGGGCCGAGCGCCACGTCTGCCAGCGACGGCGGGAGGATGTGGAGACTTGGTTCGAGGATAACCCGGCCTCCGGGCGCAGCGCCAGAGGGCGCAGCCCGTTCCCCAGGCGCGACCAGGACGAGGTGATCGTGCCTCCCACGTCTTACGAGATGGATGCCATCCGCGCCGTGGAGGCGTACGCCCGGCAGGTGCTACAGCAGGCGTCCGTCGGCAGCATCCAGGCGCGCACGTTGGCCCATTGGACGGTGATGCACCTGCACAAGCGCGCCCTCAGCTCCCCCGAGGCGCTGCGCTGCTCGCTGCGCAACCGGCGCGAGCGGCTGAAGCAGCGACTCGCAGGCGCAATGTCTGACGAGGCCTCTGACGAGGCCTCTGAAGAGACCCCAATTCCACCGGAGGTCGCCCGCGCCACCGTGCTGGACGAGGACCCCGGCGAGCGGCTGACTGATGAGGAGGCCGGGCAGCGCACCGAGCGGGTGGTCTATGGCACAGCGGAAGAGATCAAGCAGGAGATCGAACTCTTGGAAGACGTGATGGCCAAGGCGGAAAAGGTCACCCCGAGCCGCGACAGCAAGCTGCAAAAGCTGCTCGACTCGGTGCTCCGCGAGCTTTTGCGTACTGATTCCAAGGTGGTCATCTTCACCCGCTACGTGGATACGATGAACTACCTGGCGGAGCAGATCGGGCGTGACGCGCAATACAGTCACGCTACCGTGCTGACCATCCACGGCGGCCTGAACGAACGGCAGCGCCGCGAGATCTTCTACAAGTTCGAACGGGCAAAGGTCGGCGTCCTGGTGGCCACCGATGCCATCTCCGAGGGGATCAACTTGCAGCACGCCGCCGCCCAGGTGATCCACTACGAGCTGCCCTGGAACCCCAACCGACTGGAGCAGCGCAATGGGCGAGTGGACCGCTTCGGCCAGCGCAAGGAGGTGGTCACCATCAGAACGATGGTGATGGACGAGACGTTGGACGCCACCATCCTGAAGGTACTGGTGGAGAAGGCGGCGCAGATCCGGAAGGATTACGGCTTCTCCCCACCCTACTTTGGCGACGAGACCAGCATCCTGGACTTGCTGGAGCAGCACGAGGTATTGGGGCCACGCCAGTTGAGCTTTCTCGATGGACTCCCCTCTCCCGAAATTGGGAGAGGGGGCGGGGGTGAGGGCCAGAACCCCTTTGCCGAGGAAACGCTGGAACGCATCAAGGGGGACTCTTTCTACGGCCAGACGCACATCAGCCTGCCGGAGATCGAGCAGCGGCTGGAGGAGACGGCGGCGACAGTGGGCTCCCCGGAGCAGATCCAGGCTTTCGTCTTCAGTGGGCTGAACCGCTTTGGTTGCAGCGTCACCGAGAACGGCGACCGCAACGGTCGCTTGGATGGCTCCTGGCGCATCGCCATCATCAACTCGGCTCTCCAGACAGCCTCGACGGGTGAAGTGATCGAACGAGCCACCTTCGACTCCGAATGGGCGCTGGACGATCCAGACGTGACGCTCCTGGACGTGGGCCACCCGCTGGTGCGGCGGCTGATCGAGGAAGTGAAGCAGAACGCCTTTCGCGCCGATGGCGCAGGCGATGCGATTCACTACGGCCGAACGGCCTACGTCGTCACGCCGGACGTGGACGAAGTCACAGCGCTGTTTCACCTGCTGGCTCGCTACGTGGTGAACACGGCGCCTGTTTCCATCGTGGAGGAGTTGCTGCCGGTGGCGGCGCCGGTGTATGGTGACAACCCGCTGCCAGCCGAGGCGACGCGCCGGCTGCTGGGTGTGCGGCCCGGCTCGGAGATCCGCACCGACGTGGAGGCGCGGGAGGCCCTGGTGGATGCACTCGGCGCTGAAGGGTTGAGGATACTCTTGGAGAATGCGGTGGAGACGCGGCGACAAGAGCTGGTGGCCGAGCGACGCGGCATGCGGGAGCAGATGGAGCAGCGAGAGGGCGCCCAGACGGCCGAGTGGCTAGGAGGCATCGACGACCTGTCGCCGGGGAGCTTTGATCTACTGACGACGACTATTCTATTCCCCGCATAAGGGCCTGACTTATCGCCTGGCACATCACAAGTAAGGGGGGCAAATGGCGCGTGCAAAAACAGAAAAAGAAAGGATTGAGGCCATCAGCCAGGACCTGATCAGGTTGACGGGCGAATTCTGTGATCAGTACCTGGACGAAGAATACAAGCAACTGGCCGAGAAACTCATCCTCAAGATGAAGCGCAAACGCCAGGTCCCTTTCCTGCAAGGGCGCGTCAACACCTGGGCAGCCGCCGTCATCTACGCCCTGGGACAAATCAACTTCCTGTTTGACCGCAGCTCTGAGCCTTACATTGCAGCGGCAGATATTCCCAGGTACTTTGGTGTTTCCCAGAGCACTGTCGGGCAGAAGGCCAAGCTCATCCGGGATATGTTTGGCTTGTTCTACTGGCATCCCGAGTTTTCCACTCAGGCGACGCGTGGCAGCGATCCATTCAAGGGGATGGTGATGGTCGACGGTCTCATCGTACCGGTCGGCATGTTGCCACCCGAGGTGCAGGAGGAGCTGCGCAGGCGAGGCATCGTTTAGAGCATGGCTTCATCTACCCATACAGGCGCGGCTCCCGCCAGCGCGGAGTCGAGCCGCTCGCGTCCACTAATTACCTTTTGTATGGTATAATTAGCTTGTGAGAAGGAATACCGGATATGAAAGGTAATTGAGCGATGAAGGCTACCAAAACTCTAGGACCGACAAGTGCGGAACTCCTGCTCCGCCTCAGCGCCGAGGGGAAGTCCATCTTCTCCATCACCGACGCCCAGGCCATCACGGAGAAATCCCATCGGGCCACATCCAACCTTCTTAGTCAGATGGCGCGCAGGGGATGGCTGGTGCGGTTGGCGCCGGGCAAGTACCTGATCGTGCCGCTGGAGGCCGGGTTGGAAAGCATCCCCATGGCCGATCGATACGTGATCGCCCGTGAGGTGCTCGGCCCTCTACCCTACTACATTTCACACTACAGCGCTATGGAGCTGCACCAGATGACCACCCAGCCGGTCAACACGGTATACGTAACGGTGCCCAGGCAGCGAGCAAGCCGGGCTATCGCCGACGTGGAGTACCGCTTTGTCTATGCCAACCCGCGCTCGTTCTGGGGATGGGAGCCGATCTGGGCGACCGATCAGGAGCAGGTGCAAGTCAGCGACCTAGAGAAGACACTTCTTGATTGCGCCGCCCGCCCTCACCTATGTGGTGGGTTAGGGGAGTTGGCCAAGGGGCTCTGGCTACGCAAGGACAGCCTGGACGAAAGTCGGCTGGTGACTTATATCCAGCGTCTGGACCACAAGGCAGCGGCCAAGCGGATCGGCTTCCTCCTGGAAACCTACAGCCTCGGCCGTCCAGAGACCATCGCCGCCCTGCAATCGCTCGTCAATCCAAGCTATGAGCTCCTAGACCCGACGCTGCCGGATGAAGGGCCATACCGCGCCCGCTGGCGATTGCGCGTCAACCTTGACCCCGAGGAACTGAAAGCCACCGTCTGGACGTGATATTATGATCTCAGCCGCCGAAGTTGCGAAACTGGCCCATCGTCTTGG
>JAFGED010000272.1 GCA_016931785.1 Anaerolineae bacterium | reverse complement strand
TGGTCGGCCCCGGCGGCCTGCTGGCACTCGGCCTGTGCGGCTTGAACGAAGGCCGTCTCCGCGCCGGGCCAGGCGGCCTCTGGCTCCAGGGTGGGGATGCGCACGGCGACCGCTTCGGTCGCTTCGGCGCCGGTTATTGACCTCGCTGTGTAGGCGGCGCGCTGGCTGAGGTTGTACTCGCCCAGGCGGCCCATCAGTTTGCGGTGATCTTCCAGGGCGGGGGCGGGGAGGTTCTCGTACCGCCGCTCCAGGCGGCCCGCGCGCGGCTCCCAGCGCACGCGCGTCTCCCGCACCTCCTGCGAGCTCCACCCGGCGCCATCCTGGTAGCGATCCTGGGAGCTCACCACCTGGTAGTCAAAGCCCACGTCGGCCCGCCAGGCGGCCTGCACCTGCCCATCCACCAGCCACAGGGGGACCAGGTAGCGCCGCGCGCGCTGCGCCATCACGCCGGCCTGCATGTCGCCGGGACGGAACCAGATGGGCTTCGACCAGCGTTCTAGGGCGGCGCGCAGCTCGGTCCTGGAGACCTGATAGTCCACTGCCTGCTCGGGTGGTTCCTCGGGCAAATAGGCGGGCTGCGGCTCGATCGGCCCTTCGAGGCAGAAGGGGCAGCGCGGTGGAACGTCTGCCACCAAGTGCGCCTCTCCACACTTCAAGCAGTGCACGGCCGTCAGCGGCGCACCCCACACGGCGGTTACGTCGGTCGCTTCCATTTCCATCGTCACGCCTCCTCCGATGCGCGGGCCTTTTGAAAGATGATGACCGATCCGATGACCCCGGCGATCAGCAGGATAAAACCGATCGCCAGCCCCACGATGCCTGCGGGGGGCAGCAGCACTGCCAGCAGCAGTCCGGCCAATCCCAGGAACGCGCCCGGCGCCAGCATCGCCGCGATCGCCAGCCAGATCCGCAGCCAGGCGACCGGCTTTTGCCCGGCGACCTTGCCCGTCTGGCCGTTGACCATCACCTGGAAGGTGCGCTCGTCGAAGGGATAGGAGGCCAGGTAGACGGGCAGCAGGATGTAGCGCCAGCGCTCGTCGCCAAAGTCCACCTGCATGCGCATGTTGCGCACGTGGGAGGAGCCGGTGTCCTGGCGGCAGGCGTCCTTGGTCTCTGCGCGGATTTCTTCTTTAGCAATCTCCCACGCCTGCGGGAGCTGCACGTCGTAGAGCTTGGCCTGCCAGCCGGCCAGGTAGCCGGGATCGTACTCCGCCAATCCCCCCAGGTTGAACGGCTCGACCTTGCCCAGGATGGCGCGGCTGACCCTGGTCGTGCCAGGCACCAGATGGTCGTCTATGGGGAGGTACACGCGGCCCGACCGCCAGTCCCAGTCGATGGTGGTGCGCGTCTTCCACTCGCCGCCGCTGCGGTAGCGCTCGGTTCTCACAGTGCCGACCTCGGCCTTCCAGTCGGCGGTGACGTGGGTATCGAACGTCCAGAACGGCAGATAGACCCCGGCGAGCTTTTTCAGCGCGCCCGCGTTGCGCAGCTCGGGAGGATGCATCCAGCCGCGCCCCAGCCACGCCCGCACCTTGGCCTGGACCTGCTCCTGGTCGACGGCGAAGGGGATCAGCGTCGTGGGGCGGAGCACATCCCCGGTGGCATTGCGGGCCATGACGCGGTTGGAGCCGCAGAAGGCGCAGGTGCTGGTCAGGATATCGGGCGCGACGGCCACCACCGAGCCGCAGGACTCGCACACCAGCTCCCGGCGCGCCTCGCCCCAGCCGTGGCGGGCCTGCGCCATCGTCTCCAGCGTGAACTCGAACTCGTCCGCCGCGCGCCCCACCGCCTCGGCCTCGATCTGCTGCAGGCTGCCGCAGTAGGGGCAGGTCAGTTGGCGCTGCGTGGCGCTGTAGGAGATGGTGCCGCCGCACTGGCGGCATTTGAAGGTGCGGGTCTCTTCGGCTTCCTCCTTTGGCGCAGGGGCGTAAAGCTCGATCCCTTCGATCTGCGAGGGCACGGGCACAAAGCCCGCTGGCGGCGGCCAGAGGGAGTGCTGTGGCTTGGCGTTTTCGCCCATTGCTTGGCTCCTAAGGCTTGCTCTCGTAGGGGATCACAAAGAATCCCCGCAGTTTTTTTGAATCGTCCGTGTTGGGAACGTGCGTTTTCCAGGAATCGTTAGGGCCTTGCTCGGTCATGTACAGCGTCGCCGCATCCTGGCTCGGCCGGTTTGGGTCGTAGATGGTCAGGTATACGGGCCTGAGCGCGGATGTGGGATCGACTCTGTATCCGACGGCGATGGCCTGGTGGTTGTAAGTGGGAAGGCCGATAATGGGCAAGCTCTGGATGAGACACATCGTGATTGGGATGCCATTGTCTATCGACGCCTTGACCTTTGGCCACTCTTTCTGGGTCAGCGCGGCCAGCTTTTTATCGGACGTGTTTTGCCATGCGATGGCCTGGAACCATCGCCACGAAGGTGTGGTGTCCATCTGTCGCCAGAACAGCTCTTTGTATAGTGCAGACCCCGGCAGCGGCGTCGTCGTCGCGCCGGGTATCGGTTCTCCGCCGTAATACCGGTCGAGGGCGGCCCAGCACATGCCTCCACAAAATCCTATTTTCGGAAAGATCGGTCGCAAGAACACGGGCGCTATGGAAAAGCTGTTTCGAAAGTGAAAGCCGTGTTTGCTCGGGATAAAGGACGTGCGATTCTCTCCCTCCATCGCCAATCTCCTTTCGCGTTGGAACCGATGCGATCAGGCTTTAGGAGATTTTATCACGGATGGAGCGAATGCGCGAATTTCTCTATCTTTACGCGAAACGAGCGATGGGGTTGCGCGTTGCAGTCAGGGGAGCGTAACCGGGGAGTCGAGCAGCAGCCTGTCGTCGGGGAGAGGGCCACCGGCAGCATCGAGGCCCGCCAGGCGCTGGCCGGAGTCGGGCGCGTACCAGCCGATGGCGAGCCGGTACGCGCCTGCGGGGACGCCGCGCAGGTCGACCGGCGCCTGGTCGCTGAACCAGTCGCCCGCGTCCCACCGGGACGTCGGGTGGGCCCAGTTGCCCGGCATGCCGTCGTATTGGGCGACCAGCGCGCCATCTTTGTCCAGCAGGTGGACGAAGAACTTGTAATCGGCCTCGACGGCCTGGAGCGTTTCCCACTGTAGATTGACGTACAGGGTGTTGGCCAGCCGTTGCCAGTCGACGCCGCGCAGCGCGATGGCGTCGGCCCACGTCGCGTCGGGCCGGAGCCGGGCGGCGAACCAGCGGTTCGACGCGGGGATCAGCCGCTGGGGCAGCGCAGACGACTCGCCGTTGGCCTCGATCAGCAGCTCGTATTCGTCTACCGGCATTGGGTACGGCGGGGTGAGTTGCACGCGCACGACCGAAAACCCTTCCTCTACCGCCAATGTCTGAGTGTGGAACGGGACGTCGCCTCTGCTCGCCGAGCGCATCGAGACCGTGACGGTTTGGCGCTCCGGCGACCACCACTGCGTCTCGAGCAGGAAGGGCGGCACAGCTCCTCCGGCTCCCACCGAGGATTGGGCGAGGAGCAGCCCGTCAAAATCGCGCGTGATCCCGAAATGGACGCCGGCCTCGGGACGAGTGGCGAACACGGCGATCTCTGCGTCCTCGTAGACGGGACGTGTGGCAAGCGCGTACATCCAGTCGGCGGCACGGTCGGGTGTCAGAAACTGCTTGTGCACCACAATGTAACGGATGCCGGTTGCAGCCAAGGGCTCCAGGTTGATGATTTTCTCGGGCCAGGCACGGAACCACTTTTCCTGGGCAAAAGCGCTGACGAGCGGATCCCCCTCGATGAAGGTGAACGCCTCCTGCGGCGGGCGGGAGACGTGCCCCTCCACCAGCGGCTTGCCGTGGATGGTCTGGTAGAAGCCATAGTGCTTGTCGAAGGAGCGGGTGTCCAGCGGCAGGTCGAGCACGGCGAAGTCGCCGGGTTCCTGGGCCAGTTGGCCGTACCAGGCGGGCACGGCGGGCTGTGCGGTGGGATAGGGCGCCAATGCGTACTCGCGCAGGATCAGCAAACCCAGTGCGCCTGCCAGCAAGGACAGTCTCAGCCTGGAGCGCCTGGGCGAGAGGGCCGCCACTCCCCAGGACGCCAGCATCCCCAGCGGGAGCCCCAGGAAGATGTTGAAGCGGTCGGGCTTGCGCAGGAGCTGGACAAACCACAGGTCGCCCACCAGCCGGTAGGGCATCTGGACCTGCGGGTAGAGCTGGCCGTTGATCCGTAGTTGAGGCCCCAAGGCCAGCAGGACGTATACCGCCGCCGCCAGGAGCCAAAGGCGCGCCTGCTTCCAGCGCCTCACGCTCCCCCACAGGGCCAGGGCCAGCGTCGTGTATCCCGCGAAGGCGACGTAGACTTTGTTATCGACAAAGTTGTCGTAAACCCGCGCCGCCGCGTCGCTCCACAGCGGGTGGTTGCGGCTGGGCAGGACGTAGGCCAGCAGGTCGGTTTGGCCTACGAGCGAATCGTCGGTGAGGGCGTCCTCTGCGCTGGGCTGGGTCAGGTAGGCGCTGACCACGGGAATCAGCAAGGGCGCCATCAGCGCGCCGGCGGCAAGCCCGGTCAGCGCCAGGAGCCCCAGGGTGCGCCAGGTTCGGCAGCCCCTGTCGGCCAGGCACCTGCAGGCCAGGTACAGGAGGACGCTCACGCTTCCCATCACCAGCAGCTGCCAGCGCGTGATCCCGGTCAGGGCCAGGAACAGGGCGGCCCGCAGCGCATCGCGCGCGCGTCGCTCCTCGATCGTGCGGTGCAGGTAAAGGAGGGCCGGGGGCACCCAACAGGTCAGCATCATGTTGGGGTGGCCGTAATGAGATAGCGTGTAGGGCCAGAAGCCGTAGATCAGCCCGCCGACGAAGGCGGCGTGCGGCGAGCCGGTCAGCTCGCGGGCCAGTAAGTACATGGAGAAGCCGTTCAGGGCGAAGGTGGCGATAAAGAGCAGGCTGTAGGCCGCGTTGCCGCCGACGACGGCCTGCAGTGGCAGCCAGGCGGCGATGTTGAGCCAGGCAAAGTTGTGCGTGGCCAGCGACACGCCTTCGGGATAGAAGAGGAGGTGGGTGTACAGGGGATTGTAGCCCTTGGCGATGGACTCTTTCACCCACCAGAACGTCCACTGGTGCACCCACACGTCGTCGCCGCCGCCGGGCAGGTGCGTCCCCAGGTGGGCGGCGACCGGCCAGGTCATCGCGATGGCCGCGAGCGCGTAGACGATCAGGACCACGATGTGCTGGCGCTTTGGTTTGCCGTTCATCGGCCGTTCAGCGCTAACGTGATGAGGGGAACCGCGTCGGAGCCGCCGGACGTGGCGAGGCGCGCCCCGCCAGGGATGTACAGTCCGGCGGCGAGGGTGTATTCGCCCGCAGCGTCCTGGGGGATGGTGAGCGCGTGGGGATCGACGATGAACTCGCCGGGCAGCCAGCCGGTGGTGGGACGCGCCCATCCGGCAGGGACGCCATCTGACTGGGCCACCAGCTTGCCCTCCGCGTCGAGCAGGTGCACGAAGGCGCGGTAGGAGGCGGTGGGCGTCTCCTCCGCGCGCCAGACGAGGGTGACGGTCAGCGTGTTCCCAGATCGCATTTCACCTGCCAGGTCAAAGCCGACGAGTGTGGCGATTTCTCCCAGGGTTGTGTCGAGTGCGTGTGGGAGTGTGGGAGGGGTGAAGGTGTGAGGCGGGGCGGTGACGTGGATGGTGGATGGTAGATTGGTGGATTGGTAGTCGGTAGGGAGGGAGATTTGCCAGGAATAATCGCCGCTGTCGAGATTGGCGGGGAGGTGGAAGATGTGCTGCCCGCGCCACACGTCGCCGGCTCGCCAGGAGGTCGTGGGGTACCAAGCGCCCGTGGGCGAAAGGGCGTATTCGGCGGCGGGCGAGCCGCTGGCCGAGACGAGTGTCAGGCGGAAGGCGACGTCCTCGGCAGGCTGTTCCTCGGCCTGCCATAGGGTGGTGAGAAAGACCGGATCGCCGGCGGCGGCCTGGCCGGTGTTGAAATCGGCCAGCAGCAGGGTCAGGTCCCCCGATTGCAGGTCGAGCCGACCGTCCTCAGGCAGCTCCGCCGGGCGGCGTGGCCGGGCCAGGGTGACCTGTCCCAGCGTCAGCTCGGGCGCGGCGGGCTGGCCCTGATCGTTCAGCATCGAAAGTGGGGCCAGCGTGTCTCTGTCAAAGACGGTCAGCACGACGTCGTACGTACCGGGCGGCGTGCCGGGCAGGGGCTCGATCTCGTGGCTGTCCAGTCCATAGATGCCGGGCGACCAGATGGTCGTGTAGGGGTAGCTGGCGTAGCCGCGCGGGCGGAAGGTATCCTGGCGGCTCCAACGCAGGCCGTCAGGGCCGACCAAGTGGATGACGGTCTGGTAGCGTGCGCCGGGTTGGGCGTACGCACTCAGGTAGAGGTCGATGCGCAGCGCGCCGTCGGCGGGCAGTGTCTCGCGGTCCTGATCGTAACCGATGAGGAGCATGCCGTCGGCGTAGCGCAGGTTCATCGGGTGCTGGACGCCCGGCAGCGTGGCATCGGGCTGCAGGCCGGGGCGGCGAAAGATGGTGTCGGCGCAGTCGACGATGGCGAGCTTGAAGGCGAATAATAGCAATGCAACAATGAACAATGAACAATGAACAATGAACAATAAATGCTGGTGAATCCGTGGATGGGAGCTTGGAGACTGGAGATTGGAGATTCGTGGGTAGCGAGGTGTGATAACTAGGAGAGTGACGAGGCTCAAGATCGAGATAATGTCACAAGCAAGCCGCAGGGGCGTTTCGCCAAAGCGGACGGTGACGGTGTGGCGACCGGCGGGCACGTCGAAAGAGATCAGGCCCTCGGGGTCGGTGGGCGTGATGGCGGCGGGTTGGCCGTCCACGGTGGCGCGCCAGCCGGGGAAGTAAAAGGCCAGGTAGCGCGCGCGAAACGCGGCCGGGGTTTCGACGACGACGCGGGCGCGGTTCGGGCCATAGTCGGCCTCGACGATAGAGGCGCCCTCGGGCAAGGGGGTTTCGTCGAAGCGGGCGACTGTTTCGCCTGCGGCGTACTGCGCCTCCAGCGGCGATCCCTTGGGCTTTTGCTTGACCCCGACGGGGAAATAGGAGCCCGTGGGATCGGCGCCGACGAGGCCGCCGGGCCGGCGCTCGTAGGCAAAGAGGTCCTCGATGGTGGGGTATGCGGGGTCTCCCTGGCAGGTGCCGCGGAGGGGGTAGGTGGCGGGGAAGGCGGCGAGGATGAGCAAGAGGCAAGAGGCAAGAGGCAGGAGGCAAGCGGCAAGCGGTGAGTCTGATTCGTGGGCGGACTGGTCGGCAAACGCAGCGGAGGCCAGGATGGCGATGGGCAGGGCGGCGCGGCCGATAAAGCGCCACGGGAATTGGACGAAGGGGACGAGGGGCAGGTTTTCCCACAGCCAGAGGGACGCGCCGGTGCTCATCCAGACCATCACGATGGCGGCCAGGGCGAAGAAGGCGAGCGCGGCCTTTCGCTCGCGGTCGGGTCGGCGGCCCTGCCCTGAGCTTGTCGAAGGGAGGATGCCGACGGCGAAGCCGATTGCCGCCAGGATGGCGGGAGCCAGCCCCAGGTGGATCAGCATCGGCGGGTTCAGCAGCGAGGTGTCCACTGCCTCGGGCGGGGCCAGAATCTCGCCCAGGCCGAGAAAGTTGTAGTGAAAGTCGTTGTTGCGGTTGCTGTGGGAGGCGTGGAGCTGCACGTACCCCTTCTCCAATATGGCCGGGGCCCAGAAAAAGACGGTCAGGCCCAGCGCCAGGGCGAGTGCGCCACCCGCCGCTATCCAGTGCCCATCGCGACGGTAGACCAGCCACAGCACGAACAGGTAGGCGACGAGGAGCGGGGTAAAGATCAGGCTGGAGATGTTGTGGGTCAGGGTGAGGGCAGCCAGGGAGCCGACGCTGACCAGGAACCAGCTTCGACGGCCGCTCAGCGCCAGGCGGCGAAAGGCCCACAGGATGAGGGGCAGCAGCGCCAGTGCCAGGGATTCGGGCGCGTTGCCGCGCGTGAGGGCATTGAGGAACTGGTAGGGCGCGTAGGCGTAGGCGACGGCGGCGACCAGCCCGGCTCGGGTACCGAACAGGTCGCGGGCAAACAGGTAGGCGGTGACGGCGGAGCCGACGATGCTGACGACGTAGACGAGCTTGAGGGCCGTGGGCAGCGCGATTCCGATCAAGAAGAATGCCAGGGTCAGGTAGTAGGATACCGGCGCGCGATAGTTAAAGAACGGGAAGCCGTAGCCAAAGGCCAGGTCGGGCAGGTAGCGGGTGAACAGGATGCCGTCCTTCAGAGCCTGGCGCATGGCGACGACGCGGTAGTAGTGCAGGCCGCCGTCGTGGGTGCAGGGGACGTCGGCGCGGAGCAACGGCGCTATTGCAATAAGACATAGCGAGCAAATGACAACTATCGGGAGCAGGGATTTGAGAATGGTGACTAGAGATTTGCTCACGGGCTACCCCCGACGGTGATCTCAATAGGTAGGATGAACCGGTCGCCGGGCAGGCGCTGGCCGGAGGCGCCGGTGATGGGCAGGCGGCCACCGCTGGCGGCGTCGTACAGCCCGACGGCGACGTGGTACGTGCCCGGCGCGGCGTCGGCGGCGATGGGCAGGGCGAGCTCGTCCACGACGACCTGGCCCGGCGCCCAGCTGGAGGTGGGGGCGGAGCCGCCGCCGGGGAAGACGTCTAGCTGGCCGTGGGGCAGCCCGTCGGGGCCGACGAGGTGGACGAAAACGGTATAGTCGATGTCGGTAGGCCCATCGGCCTGCCAGGTGAGGGTGAGGGGCAGCGCGTCGCCGGGGCGGGCCCTCACCCCTGTCCCCTCTCCCAGAGGGAGAGGGGAAACGTCGAAGCCGCGCAGATGGATGACGTCCCCCAGCGTCAGGTCGAGCGGGTGGCCGATGTCGTCCGGCAGGTCGAACTGACGGTCGCGGTGCAGCACCTCGACGGGGCCGATCGTTTCGTCCTCGGCCCAGAGGGGATTGTCGTCGGGATCGATGACGTTGAAGGTGAGAGCGTAGGTGCCTGCGGGCACGGCGGGGTCGATGCGCAGTGCGTAATACGCGTCAAAGGCGTCGTCCTGGCGCCAGTTCGACGTGGGGTAGGTGGAGAGCGGCATGGTGTGTTCCAGCGCAGTGTCGCCGTCGATGGTCAGGCGCCAGCGGACGAGATAGTCGATCCGAGGGGCGGAGGCGGCGGACCAAAAGATTGGCACGGTCAACGAACTGCCGGAGGAAAGTGCTATCGGCCCTGGTTCCGGTGCGCAGGCGGTCAGCGGCCCGGCGGCGATGGTGCGCCCACGGCAGGCTGCCGGGCCCACGGGGATGTCGGGTGGGGCGATCTCGACTTGGCCCAGGACGACGCGCACGCCCTGGAAGGCCCCTTCGGCATCCCAGGCGCCCAACTGCGCGCCCGCGTCGTCGGTGACGGTGAGCTTGACGGTGTAGATGCCGGGTGGCGTGCGCTCCGGCACCGATAGTTTCAGGCTTTGGTCACTCCACGTGCCGGGGTCCCACTGGGTGGTGGGAAAGGTGAACTCGTTGAGCGCCAACTGCCCGGCGTCGTCCCACTGGTGTCCGTCTGCATCGACCAAGTACAGGGAAAAGTGCAGGTCGGTGGGCGTCGGGGCCGGCGCCTGCCAGCGTAAGAGAACCTTAAAAGGTGCGTTGATCGGGGCTGCGGGTATGGACGCGTCGAGGAGGGTGATCTGGCCGAAATTGGAGACTGGAGATTGGAGATTGGAGACTGACGTACTGTGGACTGTGAATTGCGTGATCGTGCTCGAACCGACAAATTCAGATTTGACCGGAGTGGCAATAGACTCGATGCTTTGGGCCACGTAGGCGGCGGAGAAGGGCGAGGCGGCGGGGTCGGCGACGAGCCAGAGGCGAGAATGGTCGCCGATGAGCTCGTTCAATCGTTCGGCGACGGCAGCCTGGGTGGGCAGGCCGGCCAGCGAGACGATGGCGCCGGGTCCGGCGTACCGGTGCAGGAGTGATGTGTCGGCGTCGAGCAGGATCAGGTCGCCGGGCTCCGCGTGCGCGGTCAGGAAAGCAGCCTGCTCGACGGGATTGGTGTTGGTATAGATCGCGGCGCGGTCAACGAGGCCGAGAGTGACAGTATGGACGATGGGGTAAGTGGGGGTGGGGGTGTGGGAGTTGGGTAGGGCGATATAGTCGGCCAGGGAGGCTCGATCCAACGGCACGGCGCGGCCTTTGAAGATGGACGCGAACGTGGGGACGGCATCAGTGGCGACGGTGAGCTGCTCGGCGTCGGGCTGCCGGTTGAGCCAGCGGGCGGCCTCGCCCATCGCCCCCCCCCAGTCCAGGTCGATCACGCGCGCGGCGATCCAGGGGCCGCCGGCGAGGGGGTTGGCGTAGGTGAGGGGGTGGAGGAGAAAAGCGAGGGCGAGGAGAAGTTGGATTGGTAGTAGGGGGTATGGGGGTTTGGGAGTGGATTTATGTTTCAGATGCCCCCATCCTATGCCGGCAGCCAGGGCGAGCGGGGGAAGCGCGGGCAGCAGGTAGCGGTCGTGTTTCTTGACACCCAGGCTCATCATCGCGCCGAAGGCGACGGAGAAAACGAGCAGCGCGATGAACGCAAGGCGCTGTTCCGCCGGAAGGCGGCGCAGGGCGATCAGTCCGATGGCCAGCCCTACCACGACGACAGGCGAGATGCGAAACAGCAGGACGGCGGGGTAAAAGAGCGGGCCGGGATCGTAGGTCGTCTGCCCGGCGAAAAAGACGGGGCGCTGCGCCGTCTCGACGTGACGTTCGCTAAAGGCCAGGAGGGTGTCGAGCGTGCCGGCGGGATTGGCCCACAGGGCGGGGTAGAGGGCGAAGGAAATGCCAGCAGCAATCAGGATGAACACCAGAAAATGGCAAATGACAAATAGCAAACGCCAAATGAGAGATTGGAGATTAGAGATTGGAGGGTGGCGCAGATAGGCGACGAGTTGGACGAGACCGATGAAGGGCACTAGGATGACGGCCGGCGTCTTGGTCAGCAAAGCCAGCCCGGTAAAGAGGCCGGAGAGCATCCACCAGATGGCCCGATGCGGCTCGCGGAGCCCGTTGAGGGCGGCGGCCAGCGCCAGCAGGATGGAGGTCGCCAGCAGCGCGTCGGTGTGGAGCAGGCCAGAGTGACCGGCGAGGAACGGGTCAAGGGCCAGCAGGCCAATGGTCAACAGTGCAAGCCGCCGGTCGAAGAGGCGCTGTAAGAGCGGATAGAGAACCGCCAGCCCCAGTGTGGTGACCAGCGCGACGGCGATGCGTCCCCCTTGGAGGAAGAAGGCCAGGTGGCGGAAGGCCTCGCCGTTCTCTGGACCGAGCCAGGCCATACGACGGATCCAGTCGAGGTGAGCGGCGCTCTCTGCCGGGTTGAGTAGGCGGCAGAGCGTCACGTTCAGCGCGCCCAACCACGTCGTCGTCACGCCGGGGTGACCGGTTGCGGGAACTGCCGCCCAATCGCGAGCGGCTAGTGCATCGGCAAAGCGGATGGAGCGGTAGACCCAGGCGGGCTCGTCGGGGGTCACGTAGCGGCTGAGAGGGACCAGGCGCAGCAAAAAAGCCAGGAGGAGAATTATCAAATAGCAAATGGCAAATATCAAACGTCTTCTCGAATCGGATATTTGATATTTGAGATTTGCAATTTGAGATGCCGGCTTTATCATCAGCCTAGATAGCCGAGCGCGCGGAGGCGGTCTTCTACCTCAGCCTCCTCTTCTCGCGAGAGCTCGCCGTGGGGCTTTGCTTCGCCCGCGCCGTTGGCCTGTCGTTTGATAGGACGGTCGGAGGTCAGCGCCTCGGTCAACACGCGCCCGTCCATATCATCGAGCACCGGCAGTCCCATCAGGTGCAGGATAGTCGGGGCCAGGTCCATGATATGGGGATTCTCCACCGTCTTTCCACGTTGGATTTCCGGCCCTTGAGCGATAAAGACGCCGTGCAGCCGGTGGCAGCCGGAATCGCCGCGGATCTGGCGGGTGACGATGTGACGGTCGGTGGCAAAGAGGGGGAAGGCGATGGTTTGATAGCCATCCATGACCAGGTGCAGATCGGGGCCGCGGTAGGCGTGCGGGCCGTGGACGATCTGGTCGCCGGGTATAACGCGGTCCATCAGCGGTTGCCCGGTTTCGGGATGGCGCAGTTGGTGGAGCGCGTCGATCACTCGCTGTTTTACGGCTTCATACTGCTCACCCGGCTCGACGACACCCTCGGGTTCCCGGCCTTTGAGATTGATATAAACTTGCCCGACGTGGCCGATGGAGTAGGCGACGGTCTGTGACCAGTCCACGTCGTCGAAGGAGAGGAACTTGCCGACGACCTTGTTGCGCGTGGACTTGGATACCTGCCAGACATAGTTCTGCAGGCCCGTGCGCTCGATCAGGTGCCAGAAGGAGGCGGGGGTGAGACCGGCGCGGAAAAGCCCAGCCTTGAGCTGCGTCCAGGCGCCTTTCTTGAGCTTCAAGAGCCCTTGATCCATCAAGAGCAGGTTCACGTTGACGACATAGTGCAGGGAACCAAAGCCGTGATCGGACATCACGATGACGGTGGCATCGTCGTCGAGACGGTCGGACATTCGGCCGATATAGTCGTCCACACGTTGGTAAAGCTGCTTGAGTGCGGGGCCGAAGCGGGCGGCCTCCTGCGGATCGTAGCGGGGATGGGAGGAATCCACAAACTTCCAGAAGGCGTGTTGCATGTTGTCGGTGGCCTGGAAGTGGAACATCAAAAAATCGTAGGGATAATCGGCCAGCAGTTGCAATGCGTACTCGCCCCGTCGCTCGACCAGGTCCAAGAGATCGGCTGTGAACTCGGCCTCGTTGCCCGGCTTGTATTGGACGTGCGGGGCAATGCGGTAAGGCTTGAGCTTGCCCTCATAGCGGTCGAGCAGGTCTGCCGGATAGGTAAAGGCGCCGTTCACCGGCGAGAGCATGCCGCCGATGGCGAAGCCGTTGACGGGCTGTGGCGGGTAGGTGACGGGTACGTTCATCGTGCCGACCTTTCGCCCGGCCTGGGACAATATTTGCCACAGTGTGGGTGCGCGGATCGAGGTGGCGTTGACCAGATCGAACTGGCCGCCGATAGGGCGGATAAAATCGAACACGCCGTGCTTGCCGAGGTTCACGCCGGTGGCAAAGGTGGACCAAGCCGGCGCGGTGACGGGTGGGATGGTGGATTCCAGCGGGCTGTGAATGCCCTCCGCCATCATCCGGGCCAGGTTGGGCAGGTCTCCTGCCTCGGCCCAGGGCGTGATCAGGTCGAACGTCGCACCATCAATTCCGATAACTAGAACGCGGCTCATACTTTATCCTCTTTTCCTTGGTCGGTCTCCCACACCTTGCGCACGGCGTAGATGGGTTTTCCCTGCGCCTCGTGGTAGGTGCGGGTCAGGATCTCGCCCAACAGCCCCATCATGAGGAACTGCACGCCCAGCACCGTCATCAGCACGGCCAGCATCAGCAATGGGCTGTCGCCGATGCGGTAGGCGCGGAATCCCTCCGCGCCGCCGATCAGCCCGCTGACGATCTTGGCCCCTCCCAGGTAAAGGAGTAGGAGCCCGCCTACGCCGCCGCTGATCATTCCCACTCTGCCGAAAAGTTGCATCGGGCGGTGGGAGTAGCCGAGCAGGAACGCGACGGTGAGCAGGTCGAGGAGGACGCGCGGGGCGCGGGAGAACG
>JAFGED010000032.1 GCA_016931785.1 Anaerolineae bacterium | reverse complement strand
GCAAACTCGGACGGGTTCATCTTTGGCAAAGTATAGCGTTTTTGTGTCCGGCTTGTAAATGCGGCGGAACGTCTCACAGATGACTTGATCGTAAAGTTTTTGCTCGACTTCAAGGCCTTCTTCAGGCATAGTGTCAGTGGTCATTTTCTGCTCCTATCGATATTCCCTCTTTGAAGTGCGAGACGATGATAGCGTCGATGCTCTTCCAGAATTCGCCCGGCTCCATTCCATAAGCGGCGGCCACCTTGCTCTCCAGACCACCGTGGCTGTGTTTTTGCCGGAGCAAATCCTGAAGCAGGTCTGGCTGGGTGTCCTGCATATAGCGCGTGAGCCAGTAGCCGCGAACGCAGTGGTAGAACATCAGGTTGTCCATGTCCTCCCCCCGCAGCTGGCGATACCGGCCCGGGCTCGTATCTTGCGGCGGTTGGGCCAACGCTTGGAGCGTTTCGCGCTTTATCGTCGGTTTCCCGGCGAACCGGTCGACCGTGACCATCGCCAAGCCCTCGTTAAGCCACATCGGCAGCCCGAGGTGCGAGGTGAAGGCGTGCGTCAGTTCGTGACACGTGTTGCGCTGGACTTTGGCGCGGAGGTCATCCTCCTGGACAAAAATGCGCTTTCCGATGCGCGTATCGGCGAGCTGCAAAAGGTGTGGGGGTTTGACGCCGACGGCGCGTCGCTGCCCGAACTGCTGGTGCCAGCCGCCGGCCAGCGCCCACAACTTGCGCGCGCGAAAGTACCACAGGGGCAGCGTCGCGGCCACCAGGATCCGGTAGGGCCAGGGGGGCGCGTGAAAGAGAAAGCGCAGCCACGATGTCATGACATAGACGCGGCAGTCCTCCGGCGTATCGAGGCCCCAACACGCGTGGATGATCTCGACGCTTTGCTCACAGGCTTGTCCGATAAGCTCGGCGGCATCCCGTTCTCGTGAGTCGAAGAACAGGGTCAGGCCGTCTATGGGCTTGGTTTTCACGTTTAGTTTCCCTCTGTCTGTTGTTCAGTGTCCAACACGCTGTCAGATTGTGCATCCAGCGCGGTCATCAGCTCCTGTGCCAGTCGGTCAAAGCGTCTGTCCTCCTTTGACCCTTGCGAAGGTTCTAGCCCTGCGCCAGGCTTGGCGCTGCCTGTAAGCACCGTCACGCCCTCGCTTTTTACCTGCAGGATGCCCGCGCCCAGATCGATCGCGTGCTCGCCCGACGTATCTGCGTAGCGCAGTGGCGCGGTTACCGTCTCGGCCAGCAGCGGCGCGTGACCGGGGTAGATGCCGATTGGGCCGCCGTCGGCCAGGCGAGCTTGCACCCATGCCACGCCTTCTGCTTCGAGCAGCGTCTGGGCCGGCGTCATCACCGTCAGGCGGAACGGCTCAGGCAAGGCTGCCTCCTTCTGCTGTGGTCAACCTTTCTGCCTGGGCCACCGCCTCGTCGATGCTGCCCACCATGTAGAACGCCTGCTCCGGCAAGTCGTCGTGGCGGCCGTCCAGTATCTCGCGGAATCCGCGCAGCGTCTCCTCCAGCGCCACGTAACGGCCGGGCAGGCCGGTGAACGGTTCGGAGGAGAAAAAGGGCTGGGTGAGAAAGCGCTGCAACCGCCGCGCCCGCTCGACCGCCAACCGGTCGTCCTCGCTCAGTTCCTCCATTCCCAGGATGGCGACCACGTCCTGCAGCTCCCTGTAGCGGGCCAGCAGCGCGCGTACCTGTGTGGCGATGGTGTAATGCTCTTCTCCCACGCCCTGCGGCGTGAGCAGCGTACTGCTAGAGGCCAGCGGGTCGATGGCCGGATATAGGCCAAGGCCGGCCTGGCGGCGGGAGAGTATCGTGGATGCGTCCAGGTGGGCGAATGTGGCCACGACCGCCGGGTCGGTCAGGTCGTCGGCGGGCACGTAGACCGCCTGCACGGAGGTCACGCTGCCCCGGCTCGTGGTGGTGATGCGTTCCTGTAGCTCGCCCATCTCGCTATCCAGTGTGGGCTGGTATCCCACGGCGCTGGGCAGCCGTCCCAGCAGCGCCGAGACCTCTGCCCCGGCCTGGATGTAGCGAAAGATGTTATCTATAAAGAGCAGCACGGGCCGCTGCTCATAGTCGCGGTAGTACTCGGCCATCGTCAGCGCGGTGAGCGGCACGCGCAGGCGGGCGCCCGGCGGTTCGTTCATCTGGCCAAAGACGAGAACGGCATTCTCAATCACGCCGCTGCGCCGCATGTCCAGCCACAGTTCGTTGCCCTCGCGGCTGCGCTCGCCCACGCCGGCAAAGAGCACCAAGCCTTCGTGCTCCTGGATGGTGTGGCGCATCAGCTCGATCATCAGCATCGTCTTGCCCACGCCCGCCCCGCCAAAGAGACCAATCTTGCCGCCGCGCGGGTAGGGGATCAGCAGGTCGATGGCCTTGATGCCGGTGACGAACGCCTCGGCGACCACGCGCTGCTCGCTCAGCGGCGGCGAGGCGGCGTGGATCGGGCGGCGTTCCACCCAATCGGGCAAGGGCTGGCCGTCGATGGGCTTGCCCAGGACGTTGAACAGGCGGCCCAACGTCGCCCGGCCCACGGGCACGCGGATCGGCTGGCCGGTATCGATAATGGGCAGTCCTCGGCGCAGGCCGGCGGTGCTGCCCATCGCGATGGCGCGCACGGTGCGCGGGTCGACGTGCTCTTCCACCTCGACGACCAGTTCAGGGCCGTCGTCGTGCTGGCTGGCGATGTTTAGCGCGTTGTGGATGCTGGGCAGGTCGCCCGAAGGGAATTCGGCGTCAACTACGACGCCTGCTACGCGTACTATGGTTCCTGTTGTTGGCAAACCTTCGCTCCTGTCGAAGTACAACTGGTCGAGTTGTAATCGGGTTGTTCGTACATTCGCTCATTCGGTGCAACCTTCGGTTGCCACTCGCTGTGGGGATTTTACCGCATCTTCTTGAGGAGGCAAGTGGGGAGCGGAAGTCAGGTTGTTTCGGGGGAGGCGTCGAGCTGTCGATTCGCACCGGGCTTTGCCTTTCTCGTTCTGTAGCTGGCGAGGAGGTACCATACCAGGGCCGGTGCGTACATGGCGATGACCACGATCTCTTCCATGCGGTAGAGCGTGTCCCAGCTCACTCCCCACCAGTACCAGACAAAGTTCCATCCCACGTGGGATAACTCCCCGGCGCAACTGGCCAGGATCAAGGGGATCAGCGGCCGCTTGTTGCCCACCAGGGCGATCAAGGTGACCGGCCAGATCAGGTACCAAGGCCAGAACCAAAAGTTGGCCAGGAGGAGGTAGAGCATCAAGACGCTAAAGCTAGTCGCTAATAGGACCTGCCAGGGGTTTTCCTCGCTTGTGCTCTGCCGCCCGAGGAAGAAACGGAGCAGTTTCCCACGGAAATTATGAGGTGTTGGGGATTTTCCCTGTCGCGGAGTTTTGAAGAATGCATAGGTCGTGCGAGTCAGGACGACCAGGTAGGCCAGGCCAAAGGCGGCCAGGAATGGCCAGCCCGCGATGGCTTGCGCTACCTCCAGGGGGCCGATTTGTCTGGCGGGATCGGAGGGTTGGATTCCGAGCAATTGGTAGAGACCGACGACGCGGCTTGCGGTATCTCGGAGGAATGGCAGGTTCTCCATGTTTTGCTTCATCTTTGCCAGGATCACGCTGGGGACGGACATGCGGAACATCTCCCCCCGCCGGGTGAAGGTGTACGAAACCTCCGGCCATTGCCAAAAGTAGCGGTAGTATTGGATGGTGACCAGGGCTATCAGAGCGAGCAGAAAGAATCCTATTCCGAGCCGGTCTCGCCAGCCCTTTTCTTTGCTCAGCAGATACAAGAAGAAGAAGGGCACGAGCAAGATGGGAACGAACTTGACCAAGACGGCCAACCAGAGCAGGACGACGCCGAGCGCGCCATAGGTCCACCGGCGCAGAGGGTCGTTTGACTCCGATTCTCTAAAGCTCTCCGCCTGGCTGAGGGCCCAAAGGCCGCCCAGGATAAAGACCATCAACAGCAGGTCGTTGTGGCCGTTGGCCACGCCCTCCAGCAGGATCAGGGGGTTCCAGGCAAACAGCAGCGTGCCGGACAGGGCTCGCTTTGGGGCGACGCGCAGCAGGAGGGCGGCGACGATGAGCACGCAGGCAAGGTAGCAGGCCAGGGCGATCCCTTTATGGATGATCATGTTGAGCCACAGGCTGTCGCCTGCCACGCGGCTGACAAAGCCGCTGAGCACCTCCCACACAGGGCCGTAGGCGGCGGTGTTGTCTTTCCAGGAGGCGTATTCCATGAAAGGATCGCCGGGATATTGGGATGGCGTCCAGGAATAAGGATTCCCCCTATGCACGCCGGTGATGCGGCCGCGGGCGATATAGTCATAGATGTCGAGCGAGGTGACCAGGGCTACGAAGGTGGTGACCATGGCAAAGAGCACGGCGCCGACCACGACGGTCATCCAAAGGTAACGATCGTTCTGCCCCCGGCATAAGCGGTACGCGACATAGTAGAGGAGGAACAGCCCGACCGTCGCCGCGGTCAAGCTCAGGGCCACTGCAGGGTCCCGCTGGGCGATCACGCCAAAGCTGATGCCTTTGAAGTTGTAATAGCGCGTCAGAGGGTAGGGCAGGAGAAGGGCCAGCACGTAGACGGCCAGCGAGATGATGCCTACGATCACCAGCAGCTTTAGACGCAGCGGTGCACCCGCATCGAATCCCTTTCTGAGCAAAGCCCCGGCCGCTCCAATGCCTATGGCAACCCCCAAGGCCAACCCTGCCAGCAGCAGGTTCCACCAGGTGAGGTGTTGGGATACACCCGTCTCGGCTTGAGGGCCGGGGATTGGTTGGCCAGGCGTGAGGTAATGGAGTGCGTGAGTCGGTGCCATGAGAATCGGCGGGATCAGGAGCAGGAGGAAGGCAACGCTCAGGCCGATTGGCAGAATCCATTTACTTTGGGACATAGGGCAGTGCTCTGACAAGGTGTTGCCGGGTTGGAGCTGCATTGTAGCACAACGTTGTGAGGGCGCAAGAGCGAGCTGTGTGGGGCGCGTTACAGGTCGTCGCGTATCGGCCTCTCGCCTCCCAATCTTTGCGCGGCCCGGCGCACGGTTTCCACGTCCGGGTCGTGCAAGGCGTAGGGTGGGGCAGGCCGGTCGCCGGTAGTGATGGCCACGGTGCCGTTCAGGCAGGGGATAGCCACGTCAACCTCGTATCGTATACCTCCTTCGCGCACGTTGTACTCGCGCTCGGGGTGAAAGCCGGCCTCCTTGAGGGTGACGTAGAGCCCGTCGGCGCCCGAGGCATATAGGTCGTTGATCTCCTCGGCGGCGGTGAACCGGTCCCACGTCGTATCGATGAAGGTGATGCGCCGCCAGCGCAGGCTGGGGATGGGATGCTCCAGCTCTGCCAACGGCCCGATTTGGACCTTGTAGTACGTTTCGCCGGCACGGGGATGGTCCGGCTCGTCTGGAAACAGATCGCTGCGGCGCGCCAGTTCGTGCCCGCGTATGGGAGCGTACCAGTGGATGGTCCACTTTTCGGCAAAGGCCCGGGTAAAGTAAAAAGCCAGCACCGCGGCCTCGGAGACGTTCGGCGGCGCGTACTTGGTCGGGATTCTGTACCAGCCTTCGTCCCGCGCGATGTCAAAGTCGCGCCGGTTGTTCATGATGGCGACGAGCACACGATCGGATGGATAGAACATGCCACTCCTTATGCTTTCCTACCTTGAATTGTATCCCACCTCGCTCCCTCGCGCAAGTCGGCGTATCGGACAGAGGACTGGACGATTGCGGGCATAGGGATATCTCTGTATAATAGCACGTCAGGTATTATCTCAATAATCCGGGGGCGGGGGGGGTGAGGGCGGCGCAGCCGCCCTCACACCCCCCATCTTCCCTACTTATTGAGAAGATACCACGTCAGTTTGATATGGAGGCGTGGCTATGTTGGTGGCAGTGACCGGCGCTGCCGGACATGCGGGGAACAATCTCGTTCGGGCGCTGCTGGCGCAGGGACGGCGCGTGCGCGCGCTCGTGCATCGCGACCGCCGCGCGCTGGAAGGGCTGGATGTCGAGATCGTCGAGGGCGATATCCGCGACCTGGACTCTTTGCGCCGCGCGTTGGGCGGCGTCAAGGTGGTCTATCACACCGCCGCCTACATCTCGCTCTCGACGGATGAGTGGCCGCTCCTGGAGGCGATCAACGTCTTTGGCACCCGCAACGTGGTCGAGGCGTGCCTCCACTGCAAGGTACGCCGTCTCGTCCACTTTGGTTCAGTTCACGCCCTGGTGCAAAAGCCGCTCGATGTGCCGCTGGACGAGTCGCGCTCGCTGGCTACGTCCCGACGCTACCCGCCTTACGATCGCTCCAAGGCGTTGGGCGAGATGGAGGTGCGGGAGGGGATCAAGCGCGGGCTGGATGCCGTCATCGTCTATCCAACCGGGATGATCGGCCCGTATGACTTTCGCCCGTCCCACCTTGGGCAGGTGCTGCTGGCGCTTTGCGAGAAGCGGCTGCCGGCCCTGGTCGCCGGCGGGTTCGATTGGGTGGACGTGCGCGACGTCGTCGCAGGCGCGCTGGAGGCGGAGAAGCACGCGCCCATCGGCGGCGGGTACCTGCTGCCCGGGCGTTGGGCCTCGATGCGCGAGCTTGCGGCGATGGTGCAAGAGATCACGTGGACCCGGCCTCCCCGCCTGGTCTTTCCGCAGTGGATGGCCCGCCTGGGCGTTCCCTTCGGCGCCCGCTTTACCAGGCTGGATGGGGAGCACCCGCTTTATACCCCCGTCTCCCTCAGGGCGCTGCGCAGCAATCGGGTAGTCAGCCGCGAGCGGGCGGCGCGCGATCTCGGCTACCACCCGCGCCCACTGCAAGAGACGCTCGTAGACACGTTGCAGTGGTTCGCCGGGGAGGGCCGTCTTTCCCGGCCGCTGGCATTGCACGTTTTGGAGGAAGCGTGAGTGGGGTCCCGTGGTTTGACGGCTTGGTCGTCGGCTGGCTCGGCGTGGCGGTGGCGACCTTTGTCGCCCTCTTTTTCGTCGCCGCGCCGTACGGCCGCCACAGGCGCGGTGGGTGGGGGCCCACGCTGGGCAACCGGCTGGGCTGGATCGTCATGGAGGCCCCGGCCGTGCTCACCTTCACGGTGTTCTTTGCCCTCACCGAGCGGATGCAGCCTGCGCTGCTGGCCCTGGCGGTGATGTGGGGCGCCCATTACATCCATCGCGCCCTGATCTATCCCTTGGAGCTGCGGGGCAGGGACAAGCGCATCCCCATCGCGCTCGTGGCGATGGCTTTCGCGTTCAATACGGTGAACGGGTTCATCAACGGCACCTACCTCTTTTTCCTCTCCGACCGCTATCCGACCGCTTGGCTCTGGGACGCGCGCTTTCTCACCGGGCTGGCGCTCTTCATCGCCGGCTTTGTCATCAACCGCCAGGCCGATCTTACCCTGCTCAGGCTCCGCGCGCCCGGCGAGTCGGGGTACAAGATACCCTACGGCGGCCTGTATCGCTGGGTGTCCTGTCCCAACTACTTGGGCGAGATCGTCGAGTGGGTGGGGTGGGCGGTGGCGACCTGGTCGCTGCCGGGCCTGGCCTTTGCCGCCTGGACG
>JAFGED010000031.1 GCA_016931785.1 Anaerolineae bacterium | reverse complement strand
GCGGCATAATCATGTAGACATCCTTGCCAGTTGAGACCCGTAAAAGCTTGTCAGAATCATCAAATAGCGAGAGCAAATCCTTTTTCGATAACAACACCGCGGGAGATTATTCTTTTACGGGTCCTAGGGCCTTTCGCGCTCTGCGCGAAAGGCATGGCAGTTTCACCGGCGCCTTGCGCCGCCGAAACTGCTGCTTGCAAGGCTGGACGCTGCGAAATCTCGCCTCATGCGCACAAGATCTCGATGATGAGGATGTCTAGAGTTGAGATGTTGCGATAAGAGAGCTGTCAGGCAATCGGCCCCTATTCCTCGATCTGCGGCAGCATCTCCATAAAGTGGATGACCGTCTCGATTCCCTTGTAGAAGTTGGGCAGGTGGAGTTTCTCGTTGGGGGAATGCAGCCGGTCATCAGGTAATCCGAATCCCATCAGGATGGTCTCGATGCCCAGCACCTTCTGTAACGTGGCGACGACGGGGATCGAGCCGCCGCCGCGTTCAAAGATCGGCTCCTTGCCGAATACCTCCGCATAGGCCTGGAAGGCGGCCTGCATCGCAGGACTATCGCGGCGCACGATGGCGCTATCGGCGCTGTGCAAGCTCCGCACCTCGACGCTGACCTCCGGTGGCGCGATCTCGAGCAGGTAATCGCGGATCAGTTGTGTGATTCGCGCCGGGTCCTGATCAGGCACCAAGCGCGTCGATATCTTGGCGAACGCTTTGCCGGGCAGCACCGTCTTGGCCCCCGGCTCGATATACCCGCCCCAGATGCCGTTGACGTCCAGCGTGGGCCGGGCCGTCGTGCGCTCGACGATGGTGTATCCCAGTTCGCCCCAGTCGGCCTTGACGCCCGCCTCTGCCAGCCACGCCTCGCGGTCGAAGGGCGCTTTGGCCAGCTCCGCGCGCTCGTCGGCGTCCAGCGCGCGCACCCGGTCGTAGAAGCCGGGGATGGCGATATGGCCTTCGTCGTCCTGCAGCTTGGCGATCATTCTGCAAAGCGCATTGATCGGGTTGCACACCGCGCCGCCGTAGATGCCAGAGTGCAGGTCGTGGTCGGGGCCGGTCACCTCGACCTCGACGTATGTCAGCCCGCGCAGCGCATAGACGACGGAGGGTGTGTCCTTGTCCAGGATGTGCGAGTCGGAGATCACGGCCACGTCGGCGGCTAGCAGGTCGGCGTGCTCGCGGATGAAAGGGGCAAGACTCGGGCTGCCAATTTCCTCCTCGCCCTCAAAGATGCACTTGACGTTAACCGGCGGCGCGCCCGCTGTCTCCTTGAACGCTTCTACGGCCTTGACGTGAACGTATGCCTGACCTTTATCGTCCGACGCGCCGCGGGCGAAGAGGTCATCGCCGACGGCGGCGGGCTGAAACGGCGGTGTGCGCCACTCGTTCAATGGGTCGGGCGGCTGCACGTCGTAGTGGCCATAGACCAGGATCGTGGGTGCGACTGGCCCGGCAGCCAACCACTCGGCATAGACCACCGGATGCCCTGCCGTGGGCATCACCTCTGCCGTGGGGCAGCCTGCGGCTAAAAGCTTTTCGCACAGCCACGTCGCAGCGCGCTTCATATCGGGCTTGTGTTCCGGCTGCGCGCTGATGCTGGGGATGGATAGAAGGTCGATCAGTTCTGCGAGAAAGCGGGCTTGGTTTGCGTGCGCGTATTCGATGGCGTCCATCTGTCTCCTAGTGCTTCACAGTTCTTGTAGGCGGGAGATACTCTTACCACGGAGGCACTGAGAGCATTGGGGTTTCGTCCCTGTTTCTCTCCGTGTTCTCTGTGCCTCCGTGGTGATAAACTCCTGGTTTTTGCTGGTCGGTCTGGGATTCTACGCTACATCCAATTCCTCTCGCGCGTCGTCGTACCCCATCTGGATCAGGTCGGCGCTGAAATCCGGCTCATAGCGGATGATGCGCAGCAGGTCGGTTTCCTGGCTGGGAGTGACGACCTGGCACGTGATCTGGCGGTGCTTGCTATCGATCTGCGCTGCCACCAGTTGGTTGATGTTCTCCAGTTGCTTGAGGTCGTTCTCGTACGTGGCGCTCAGGGCCAGGTCGAGCACCACGGTGAGGGCGTGCCAGGGCCAGCGGGGCGGCTGCATGTGCCGCTCGCCGATGGGGGAGAGCAGCACGATGATGATCTCGTCGGCCCCGGCGTCGATGGCGCCCGAAAGAGGCGTGTTGGCCATCACCGCGCCATCCCAATAGTGGCGGCTCTCGATCTTGGTCCAGGGATAGACCAGCGGGATGGAACAGCTCGCCAGGATGTGGTCGGGGGTCAGTGTGACCTCCTGGTTATCAAAGACGCGCAGTTGGCCCGTCTCCAGCTCGGTGGTGGCGATGAGGATCCGTTTGTCGGTGGCAGGCAGCGCGTCGAAATCGATGTATCGATGCAGCGTCTTGCGCCAGGGTGCAGTATCGTAGATCGATTTCCATGGCTTGAGCCGCCAGAAGCGCTGGATGTCCTTCGTGCGCGTCGCCAGCCAGGCCGCCTCCAGGTCGGCGGCGCTGCGGCCCGAGGCGATGGCTGCGGCGTTGATCGCCCCGATGGAGGTGCCGACCAGGATGTCGGGTTCCCAGCCGATCTCCTCCAGGTACTTGTAGACGCCGCACTCGTACGCCCCGCGCCCGCCCCCTCCCGAGAGCACCAATGCCCGCTTGGGTTTGCCGTCCATCACACACCTCCATCGTGTTGGGTCGGCTTTATTGTATCACGAATGGCGCGAAAGGACGAACTCTGGGCTATTCAGGGGGTGTATGTGTACTTTGGGGCACTTGGACCCGCTGTAGAGGAACACGATCTCTGAGCGCACAGTTTGGGCGTTAGCCCAAACTGTTACGGTGCATTTGGATGATCCTATG
>JAFGED010000271.1 GCA_016931785.1 Anaerolineae bacterium | reverse complement strand
GTAAATGTAAAGTCGCGGAAAGCGATGCGACCTTCCAGGTGCTCCACCGGTTCACCGGCCGTCTGTACCACCTTGGGCTCGGCGTCGATCAGGGCAAATACCCGCTCGGCAGCGGCGAGCCCATCTTGGAACTGGCTCCAGAACGAAGAGATGCTCATCATCGGGAACCAGAAGAATCCCACGGCCTGCATAAACAAGTACCAGTTTCCAGGGCTGACGCCGGTGCGTGTCGCCAGCCCGCCGACATAGATGAGAAGCGCCACACCCAGGCCCGAGGCCAATCCCATCACCGGAAAGATCGTGTTGAGCGTTATGCCGCGCTGTACCCCTACCCGATAGGACTGTCTGTTGTTATCGGCAAAGGTATCATAGATGGCGCGCTCCTGCCGAAAGCTCTTGGCCACGACGATGCCACTGATCGACTCCTGGATCTGGGCGTTGATTATGGCCCGCACCTGCTTGGCGCTCAAGGTCACCCGGCGTGCGACGCGCCGGAAGCTGAGGGCAATGGCGGCGGCAAACGGCGACATCGCCAACAGCAGCAGCGTCAGCCACACGTTGATGTTGAACAACCACACCGCCAGGATCACAATCAGCAGCACCTGGCTGATCAAGTCCAGGACCAGCGTGACGACGTCGGAAAAGTCCTGCGTGTCTGACGTGACGCGGCTGACAATCTTGCCAGAGGGATGCTCGTCGTAGAAGGAGAGATCGTGCCCGATGGTGGCTTCAAAGACGTCCTCGCGCAACTTGAGCACCACGTCGCCCACGACGCGCGCCGAGACCATCTGCCGAACGTAGTTAAAGACCCACGCCGCCGCGCCCATCAGAAGCACGCCTCCTGCCATCAGCAACATCGTACCGGTCGATGGGTCCGCCGCCACCACGTCGATCGCCCGGGAGATGATGATCGGTCCGGCGGTGCCGGCGACCGAGTTCAGCGTGAGCATCGTGGCCACGAGGACCATCTGCCGGGTATAAGGCCGGAAGTAACCCATAATACGCCGCACCAACTCCCGGTCGCTGTACGCGCGATCGTAGCTTTCAGTATCGAGACCATCTAGGATAAAACCCACAGCTCAACTCCCTCTCAAAAGCGCCAACGCTTTCGTGATGTCCTCTGCGATCATCCGGCGCCTGCTCTTTTCGATGAAAAAGCTCGGGCCAGCCTGCAGGTAGGATGGAAAGGCCCTCGCCCCGCGGAAAAAGTACGCCGGCCCGCGAATCTTGTAGGTGGAGCCAGCGGGGATCACGCGCCCCTCGCCAGCCCTCCCGGCGATGGTATTGACGACCTTGATCGCCACATCGCCCATCAGCATGTACGCCTTCACATTGGGAAAGAGGTCGAGTTCCTTCTCCAGGATGGACGCGCATTCCTTGATAGGCCCAGCCTTACCCACTTTCTCGAGGCTTGTACTACGCATTCGCAGGCTCCCGCACCATTGCCAGCACCTGTATCCCCAGCTTGGGAACCTTCCCGCCGCCCACCACCTTGAAACCGTGCTTCTCGTAGAAGCGGGCGTTCCCCTCGGTCCCTGTCTCAAGATAGCACGCCTTTCCATCCGCATCCGCCCGCTTCAGGATAGGCTGCATCAATCTACTCCCAATTCCTTTTCCCTGACTGGCCGGAGCAACGCCGATCGCCCACAAATACCAGTGCGATTCCGGCGCATAGCGCGCGTGAAACGCATCGGCATATCCCATATAGGCGTCGAACCGGCGATAGGCTGCCAGTCCCATCCTGAGCGGTGTAGCGTGCAAACCACTCCGCACCACGCGCCAAAGGGTAACGTGCGTCTGCCCGGGCGGCAGCCAACACACAACGCCCTCTAAACTGGATGTGATGTAAACCTCGCCATACAGAAGCGAATAATACACCACCCTATCGAAAAGCCACGCCAGCACGTCAGCCCGCTTATCCGCCCGCGGCATCGCCACGATATACGCCGGGTCATCCCGGAAAGCCTGCGCCAATACCCCACCGGCCCGGCCTCGCCGAGCAGCCTCCAGTCGAACGATTTCACTGTCTTGCATCATGCTTCTTTACCTAATCATACCTGGCAAAGATGCGCCGGTAAGCCTCGCTGCGTCCCATCAACTCCTCGTGCGTGCCCTGGTCCACCAGCTCGCCGCCGCGCAGGACGAGGATGCGATCCGCCCAACGAATCTGGCTCAGACGGTGGGTGATGATGAACGTCGTCCGTTCGCGGCTGATGCGGCGCATAGCACGCTGAATTTGATCCTCGGTAGCGCTATCGATGGCGCTGGTCGAGTCATCGAGGATCAGGATGCGCGGGTCGGTGAGGAAGGCGCGGGCGATGGCGATGCGCTGCCGCTGCCCGCCGGAGAGGGTCACGCCGCGCTCACCCACCTCGGTCTCGTAACCCTCACTGAAACTCGTTATGAACTCGTGGGCCTGGGCCTCGTGAGCGGCTTGCTCGATGGCCTCCTGGTCGGCGTCGGCGCAGCCGAAGGCGATGTTCTCGGCCAGCGTACGAGAGAAAAGAAACACGTCCTGCTCAATAGTCGAGATCTGCGAGCGCAGCGACTCCATGGACCAATCACGCACGTCCACGCCGTCGACCAGTACCTGCCCGCTGTCGGCGTCAAAGATGCGGTTTATAAGCTGTGTGAGCGTCGTCTTGCCAGAACCGGTCTGGCCGACGATGGCGATCGTCTCGCCGGGCCGGGCGGTAAAACTGACATCCTTGAGCACCGGCTTGCCGTTGTAGCTAAAGTTGACGCGTTCAAAGACGACCTCACCCTTGATCCGTTCGGCGACGCCGGTCTCGTTTTCATCCAGCTCCGTCTCTGTGTTGATCATCTCCAGGATGCGCCGCGCCCCGGCGATGCCCAACTGCACCAGGTTGAAGGTGAAAATGGAGATAAAGGTCGGGAAGCGCAGCGAGCCTAACAATCCCATGTAACCGATCACCTGCCCCAGGCTGATGCCGCCCGCGCGCCAGAGCAACAGCGCGTGAAGAAACCCGCCGGCCCAGCACAGCAAGAACATCAGCATCGGCCAGTAGCGTGCCTGGATCTCGCCTTGCTGCACGAAATAGTCCCGGAACAGGCGTGCATCGGCGGCAAACTTTTCCCACTCGCGCCGCTCCTGGGCATTGGCCTTGACCACCTCGATGCCGGCGATGGCCTCCTGCAAGCCAGCGTTCATCGTCCCGAACTGCTCCCGCTGCGCCGCGCTGACCGGCTTGAGGCGGCGGTTATAGTCGTAAACTGTGATAGCCCACAGGACAATAAAGATGAGCGGCACGAGCAACAGCCGCCCGTCCATCAGGCCGATCATCGTCACCGGCACGACGATAGCCATCATCGAATCGGTGATCAGCATCAGGCCAGGGCTGAACATAAAGTTGAGCGAGCGCACGTCGTTGGTGGCGCGGGCCATGATATCGCCGATGCGCTGCCGGCCGTGAAAGGTCTGGCTCTTGCCCAGCAGGCTGACGTACAGCTCGTCGCGGGCGTCCCGCTCGATGCGCTGCGCCACGAACTCGACGGCAAAGTTACGCACCAGACCAGTCAGCCCTTGCGCCACAGCCGCCCCCAGTGTACTCAACGCCAACGCCAGCAGCGCCGATACCTGCCAGCCAGGGGTAGTGATCAAGTCGAACCCCTCCCCGGTCAGGACCTGCCGGATGCTGAAACTCCAGTTGTTCAACGCCGCCGTCAGAATCACGATCAGCGGAAATATGGGATAGCGCAGCAGGTGAGATATGATCCAGCGCACCGGGCCGGAGCGGTTGTAGTGATATTCGTTCTCTAAGCGGAATTCTCTCTTACTCAAAAAGTTCTCCTGAGCGTTGACCACGACAAGCTAAAGCGGACAAACAACAGCCCCTCCACATTGTACCACACCTTCCCGATAAGGCATGGCGAAGAACATCTCGGGTGCATTTGCCCCCTGGGGCAGCGGGCAATCGGCTTCCAGCGAAATAGGCGCAACACACGCTTTAGCATTCGTCGAGCAAGGGCAAATGCACCTGCGCAGTTCGGGCT
>JAFGED010000270.1 GCA_016931785.1 Anaerolineae bacterium | reverse complement strand
TATAGCGCAACTTGCGCAGGAGTCAACGTCGGCACATTGCAAGGAGTGCATTTGCCCCCTGGGGCAGCGGGCGCTCGGTTTCCAGCGGAATAGGCATAACACACGCTTTAGCGTTCATCAGACAGCAGCAAATGCACCCCGGTAACACCATTTCCTCACAAGCAGCGTATACGCCCCAAGGAACAAATACACCCCATTGCAAGGGGGTGTTTGCAGTTGGGGGCAACACCGTATTTGGAAATGGCTCCGGACAGACGTTTTCTCCCCCCTCCAACCCCCCCCGCTAGGGGGAGGGTTCGGCTTCCCCCCGGCGGGGGGGGGATTGAAGGGGGGGGAGATGCGATTGGAAAGGACGCGAAGCACAAGCTTGGTGCTCCAGAGAACAAACACACCCCATTGCAAGATGTATTTGTTGGTTGGAGCACACTTGCTGAACAGAGAAAAATATGGGATGCGCAAACCCTGGTTTGACAGATTCCTGGGCCTGTGGTATGATTGACAACCGAATTTTAGCACTCTCACCATTAGAGTGCTAAAACGGCCGAAATGGGTGAAAAATGGACGACGAATTGACGTCTCGCCAACGGACAATCCTGGGCCTGGTCGTGCGGGAGTACGTGGAAACGGCATCTCCGATCAGTTCCCGCGCGCTGGTCGAAAATTACGGCCTCGACGTGAGTACAGCCACCATACGCAACGAGCTGGCGCGCCTGGAGGAATTGGGCTATCTCACCCACCCGCACACGTCGGCCGGGCGCATCCCCACGGACAAAGGCTACCGCCGCTTCGTCACGCGGCTGCTGGGGGGCGTGGAGCTGCCCCTGCAAGAGCGTCGCACAATCGCCCACCAGTTCTACCAGGCGCGGCAGGACCTCGAACAATGGATGCCCCTGGCCGCCTCCGTGCTGGCCCGCACGGCGCGAGGGGCCGCACTGGTCACGGCGCCCCAGGCCGCAGAGTCGCGCTACAAGCATGTGCAACTGATCTCCACACAGGGGCAATCGGTATTGCTCGTGTTGGTGCTGCGCGGCGGCGTGGTCAAGCAGCAAATGCTAAACCTGCTCGAACCATCCAGCCAGGAGATGCTCAACGAGGCCAGCGACCGGCTCAACCAACTGCTAAGCGGGCTATCGGCCGATGAGATCGCGCCCCGAGTCAGTGAACTCCCCACCTTTGAAGCCGAAATCGCGGCGATTGTCGTAAGCATTATGAGCCGCACCAACGCACAGACTGCGGGGGTCGTCTACCGCGACGGACTGAGCGAAGTGTTGCAGCAACCCGAGTTCGCAGAGGGCGAGCATGCGCAAGGATTGGTCCGGGTGATGGAGGAACACAGTTTCCTCGAAGCGGTGCTGACCGACGCCCTCAGCCCAGAAGTAGGCAATGTGAGAGTGCTCATCGGCGGTGAAGGGCGCTGGGACGAACTCCAGGCTTGCAGCCTGGTGCTGGCCCGGTACGGCGTGACCGGCCTGATCACCGGCGCGCTGGGCATCCTGGGCCCCACTCGGATGTCCTACGGCCGCGCCATCTCGACCGTGCGCTACGTCGCCGGACTGCTTTCCGATTTGGTATACGATACGTACGTGGAATCATGATCCCAACACAGCAACAAGGAGGCCATGGTGACGAAGAAAAAGATCGAGGGAAAAATAAACGATAGCGAGAGAGTCGAGCCATCCACTGTCGAAGAAGAAATCGAAGAACAGGAACAGCCAGAGGGCGGGCTGGACGAACTGGAAAGCCTAGAAGCGGAACTGGAAGCGGCCAAGGCCCAGGCAGCCGAGTATCTCGACGGTTGGCAGCGGGCCCAGGCCGAATTCTCCAACTACAGAAAGCGCCAGGAAGCGGAACGGGGGCAGATGATGGCCCTCGCCAACACGGCCGTGCTGCACAAAATACTCCCCGTCGTAGACGATTTCGAGCGCGCCTTGGCGACCCTACCGGACGACCTGCGCCGACTGACCTGGTGCGAAGGCGTTTTCCTGATCAAGGCAAAGCTTGACGCCCTGCTAGACTCCGAAGGCGTCAAGCCCATCGAGACTGAGGGACAAGCGTTCGATCCCGTCTACCATGAGGCTGTGACATACGAAGAGGCCCCAGGCTATGAGGAAGGCCAGATCATTGGAGAAGTGCAGCGAGGATACATGCTCGGCGAGCGCGTGCTGCGCCCGGCAATGGTGCGCGTAGCCAAGGCCCCGACAACCTCATCCACAGAGCATGCAAACACTCATGCAAACACTATTGAGGATAAGGAGGAATAAGCACCATGGGTAAAATCATCGGTATCGATCTAGGGACGACCAACTCGGTTTGCTCGGTGATGCAGGGAGGCGAGCCCACCGTCATCCCCAGCGCCGAGGGAGGGCGCCTGTTTCCGTCAGTCGTGGCCATGAAAGGGGACGAACGGATGGTCGGGCAGGTGGCCAAACGTCAGGCCGTCGTCAACCCCGAAAACACCATCTTTTCCATCAAGCGCTTCATGGGCCGCAAGTTCGAGGACCCGGAGGTACAAAGAGCGTCCAAGCTGGTGCCCTACAAGGTCACGGCAGCCGCCAACGGGGACGTACGGGTCTGGATGGGCGACAAGGAATACAGCCCGCCCGAGATCTCGGCCATGATCCTGCAAAAGATCAAGGCGGACGCCGAGGCCTACCTGGGCGAAGAGGTGACCCAGGCGGTCATCACCGTCCCGGCCTATTTTAACGACAGCCAGCGCCAAGCGACCAAGGACGCCGGACGAATCGCCGGGCTGGAGGTGCTGCGCATCATCAACGAGCCCACCGCCTCCTCGCTGGCCTACGGCCTGGACAAGAAGAAGGATGAGACCATCGCCGTCTTTGACCTGGGCGGCGGCACCTTTGATATCTCCATCCTCGACGTCGGCGACGGCGTCTTTGAGGTGCGCTCGACCAACGGCGACACCTTCCTGGGCGGCGATGACTGGGACCAAATCATCATCGATTACGTGGCCGACGAGTTCAAAAAAGACCAGGGCATCGACCTGCGCGGCGATCGCCAGGCGCTGCAGCGACTGAAGGAGGCCTGCGAGAAGGCCAAGGTCGAGTTGAGCACCGTGATGGAGACGGAGATCAACCTGCCCTTCATCACCGCCGACGCCAGCGGCCCCAAGCACCTGCAGATGAAGCTGACGCGGGCCAAGCTGGAGCAGTTGACCGACGACCTGATCTCGCGCACCATCGAGCCCTGCAGGCTGGCGCTCAAGGACGCCGGTCTCAAGCCCTCCGACATCGACGAGGTCATCCTGGTGGGCGGCATGACGCGCATGCCGGCCATCCAACAGAAAGCAGCCGAGTTCTTTGGCAAAGAGACCCACAAGGGCGTCAACCCCGACGAGGTGGTGGGCTTGGGCGCGGGGATCCAGGGCGGCGTCCTCGGCGGCGAGGTCAAGGATATCCTCCTGCTCGACGTGACCCCGCTGACCTTGAGCATCGAGACGCTGGGGCGTGTGGCCACCCCGCTCATCGAGCGCAACACGACCATCCCCACCCGCAAGGGACAGATCTTTTCCACCGCCGCCGACGGCCAGACGTCGGTAGAAATCCACGTGGTGCAGGGAGAGCGCCCCATGGCACCCGATAACAAGAGCCTGGGCAAGTTCATCCTCGATGGGATCCCGCCTGCCCCTCGCGGTGTTCCCCAGATCGAGGTCACGTTCGACATCGACGCCAACGGCATCCTCAACGTCTCGGCAAAGGACAAGGCCACCGGGCGCGAGCAATCGATGCAGATCATCCCCTCCAGCGGCCTGGCCGATGCGGAGGTCGATCGCATGGTGCAGGACGCCGAACGGCACCGCGACGAGGACCGCAAGCGTAAAGAGGAAATCGAGACACGCAACACGGCCGATAACACCGTCTACACCACCGAAAAGTTCCTGAAGGAGCAGGGCGACAAGGCGCCGGATAATGTGCGCAAAGACGTCGAGTCCAAGGTCGAGGCGCTGAAAAAGGCCATGGACGGCAGCGACGTGGGCACCATCCGCCGGCTCACCGAGGAACTGGGCGAGGCCCTTCAGCAAATGGGGGCCGCGATGTACCAGGGCGCCGATGCAGAGGCGCCTCCGCCGCCAGGCGGCGAGGGCGAGGCCCCTGGGGGCGAAGATGAAGACGTCGTCGAGGGCGAGTTCAGCGAAGCGTGATCAATGAACAATTGACAAATGAACAGCAGGTTTGTTCATTGTTCATTCTGTCATTGTTAATTCCAGATGATGGCAAGCAAGCGAGATTACTATCAAGTCCTGGGCGTCAATCGCTCGGCGAGCCCGGACGAGATCAAAAAAGCATACAGAGGCCTGGCGCGCCAGTATCACCCTGACGTCTGCGAGCTGCCCGACGCCGAGGATCGTTTCAAAGAGATCAACGAAGCCTACGAGGTGCTGGCCGACACCGACAAGCGCTCCATCTACGACCGTCTTGGGCACTCGGGGTTGAGCGGCGGGAACTTTGGCTTTGATTTTGGCGGCTTTCGCGATCCCTTCGATATCTTTACAGAGGTCTTTGGACGCGGGTTTGGGTTTGGCACCACCGCCACCCGAGGGCCGCGACGCGGCACCGACCTGCGCTACGATCTCAGTCTGACCTTTGAGGAAGCCGCCTTTGGATGCGAGAAAGGGATCGAGGTCACGCGCCACGAGACGTGCCCCAAGTGCAATGGCAGCCGAGCCGAGGCCGGGACGTCTCCCGTCCGCTGCTCCGAGTGCAACGGCACCGGCCAGGTGCGCAAGATGCAGCGCTCCATACTGGGCTCTTTCGTCAGCGTCACCACCTGCCCCACCTGCCAGGGCGAGGGAGAGACCATCCCGATCCCCTGCAAGAACTGCAACGGGCGCGGGCACGTCTATGCCACACGCACGCTCTCCGTCACCATCCCTGCCGGCGTGGATCACGGCACCCAGGTTCGATTGGCCGGCGAGGGAGAGATCGGAGAGCGCGGCGGCCCTCGCGGCAACCTCTACGTCGTCCTGAGCGTGGAGCCGCACCCCATCTTTCAGCGGCGCGGCAACGACGTTCTGGTCGAGCTGCAGGTCAACGTCGCACAGGCGGCCTTGGGCACCAAGGTCAAAGTACCCACCTTAGGGGAAGGGGACGAAGAAATCTCGATCCCCGCCGGCACCCAGAGCGGCAAGGTGATACGGCTGCGCAACAAGGGCATCCCCTATCTGCGCCGGGACGGGCGGGGCGACCAACTGGTGCTGGTGCGCGTCGCCACCCCAACCAAGCTGACCCAAGAACAGAAGCAGCTCTTGCGCGAGCTGGGCCAAACCCTGGACCCAGAGACCCTCTGGAAAGAAAAGAGCAGCTTCATAGACGACCTGCGGGAACTTTTCGGCCTATAAGACGAATGACATCCTTGTCCTACCCGATCTCGTATGGAATGGCTTGAAGTCAGCGTAACCGTGGACAACGAAGCTGCCGAGGCAGTGGCCGAAGTTCTCTCGCGCTACGCCTACCACGGCGTGGTCATCGAGACCGGCCCTGAAGGTTGGAACACCGAGCCCGTGGTCGTCCGGGCCTACCTGCCCGCCGACGACCACGCGCGGGCCAACAAACGCCGCGTAGAAGAAGCGCTTTGGCATCTGGGGCAAATATGGCCCATCCCCGACCCGACCTTTCGCCCCGTCGCCGAGGCGGACTGGGAAGAGGCCTGGAAAGAGCAACTGCGCGTCCTCCACATCGGCCAGCGCGTCGTCATCCGCCCCTCTTGGCTCGACTACACCCCGGCTCCAGGAGAGATCGTGATCGACCTGGATCCCGGCATGGCTTTCGGCACAGGGTTACATCCCACGACGCAGCTGTGCCTGGAGGCTTTGGAGGAGCTGGTGCAGCCAGGCATGGAGGTGCTCGATTTGGGCACGGGTTCCGGCATCCTGGCGATCGCGGCTGCCAAGTTTGGCGCGCGATCCGTAAAGGCAGTGGACAACGACCCCGTGGCAGTCAAGACCGCCCGCGAGAACGCGACAGCCAACGACGTGCAAGAGGTCATACGCGTCGCGGAGGGCTCTCTGGAAGACGTTTCCGGAGATTACGATCTCGTGGTGGTCAACATTCTGGCGCGCGTCATCGCAGAGATGTTGCAAGCAGGACTCGCGACACGGATACGGCCAGGGAAAAAGTTGGTCGCCGCCGGCATCATCAGCGACCAAGAAGCAACAGTCATCGAGGCACTTGAGCGAGGGGAACTCGTGTTGGTCGAACGGCGGCAAAGGGGCGATTGGGTTTGCCTGGTGATAAAAAGAGACCAGGGTCTATCCTGAAATAACAAAGGCGGCTCTGACGCCGCCAATTTACCAAGTGAAAAGCCCTGTTTGCGGTTTTTAGGATAGGCTGTCAGGCTGCCTTCTCCGGTTGCTGCACGGCGCGCTTGTAGCGATAGACAATCCGCCCACGCGTCAGATCATAAGGAGAGAGTTCCACCCGCACCCGATCACCTAACAGGATGCGGATGTAATACTTGCGCATTTTCCCAGAGAGATAGGCCAGTATCTCGTGACCGTTTTCGAGCCGCACGCGAAACTGTGTGCCAGGCAATGCCTCAAAGACAGTGCCCTCCATCTCAATTTTGTCTTCTTTTTTCTTCCCCATCTAGGCTCTCTCTCAGTTCAGTTTCCAAAACAAGCGCGGATGTTACATTCCGCGCGAGAAAACGCGCGCCAGGAAAACTGATACTACATCTCCCCTTCAGCCACTTCCGCCGCCGCCCCTTCTGTGATGGCATCAACCCGCTCTGTGTCAGCATCCTCCGCCTCGGCAGCTTCCTCTACCGCAAGCACCGGGGGCTCTTGCGTAGTCGATTCGTCGGCTTCTATCTCTTCCTCTTCCATCTCGCTGACGAGAGCCGCCGCCTCTGCCACGACGGCCTCCACATCCGCTTCAGCGGCCGCCTCTTCCACAACCGGCTCGGCCGCCATCTCCGCCGCGACGGCCTCCACATCGGCTTCAGCGGCCGCCTCTTCC
>JAFGED010000269.1 GCA_016931785.1 Anaerolineae bacterium | reverse complement strand
GCATTCATCGAGCAAGGGCAAATGCACCTGCGCAGTTCGGGCTTGCGCCCAAACTGCGCGCTTGCGAATCTCGTTTTTGTGCAGCGAACTTGGATGCCCCAAATTACAAACACACCCGTCGCGCGGAGTAGAAATCCTCGCTCGGTTTATCTTGCGCGGGTTTCGGGGGTGTCTTCTATCACCGGCACGGTGAAGTGAAAGGCCGACCCCTTGCCCATCTCGCTCTCACACCAGATGCGTCCATCTTGCAACTCCACGAGATTCTTGGCGATGCTTAACCCCAGGCCTGTTCCGGGGATTCTGCGCGTCTCCCTATCTCCCACGCGGGAGAACTTTTGGAAGAGCTTTTGCAGGTCCTCAGCCTTGATGCCGATGCCGTTATCCTCCACCACGATGTGCACGACTTCTGCCGCTCCCTGCGAATCCCACCGGTTGGCGGCGCGTTCGGCGCGGATGACGATCCTCCCGCCTTCGGGGGTGAACTTGTGGGCGTTGCTGATCAGGTTGGTAAGCACCTGAGAAAGCCGTATGTGATCTCCCCACACCTCGGGCAGGTCACCGGGTATCTGGAGGATCAGCTGCTGTTCCTTCCTTTCGATCGGGAAGCGGATTGATTGTATGATCTCCTGAATGATCTTGGCCATTGAGATGGGATCTGTCTCTAGCTGAAGCTGGCCGGATTCGATACGGGAAATATCGGCCAGGTCGGAGGCCAGCGCGGCCATGTGTGTGGTATTGGACTCGATGATGCGCAGGAACTGGATCTGTTCCTCGGTCACGGGCCCTACGGCTCCGTCCTCCAACAAGCCGATGCTGCCCAGGACAGAGCTCAATGGGCTGCGTAGTTCGTGGGTGACGATGGAAATGAACTCGTCCTTTGCCTGGTTGGCGGCTTCTGCTGCTTCCTTTGCCTGTTGCAATTCCTCTTCCATTTCTTTGCGCCTGGTGACGTCACGCAGCACGATCAGGCGGCCGACGAGGTGCCTACGCCAGTCGCGCAGAGGCGAAACCCGCAGATCAAAGTAGCGGCGTACTATGCCTTTTCCCACGGTGATCTCGGCGCGGGTCTCTGCCATGCTGCGGTAGCGCTCGACCAAGTCGGGCCAGCGAGAGAGGATCTTTTGGGCCGGTTGGCCGACCGCCTCTGAGGCTGAGATGCTCAGGATGCCTTCCGCTACCGGGTTGAGGTCCACGATCCGGTCCCTCGAGTCCAGAACGATCACGCCGTCGCTCATGCTCTCGATGATGGTGTCGCGCGCCACAGGCACGAGGTCCAGCAGCCGGAAGCGAAAAAGGCCCCAGCCCATCGCCAGGCCGGTCAGGGTGAGGGCAAAGGGCGTCAGGTCCAGTTTGCCGAACGGGCTCCATCCAAAGATGAACACGGCGTTGGCTATCCAGGGCGAAAGCGCGCCGATCAACAGGGCCCCCGCTTGGCCTCGGTACAAATGGGGCGAACGGATGAACATCAGGATGAGCAGTCCGGTGCCGATCAGCAAAAGCAGATAGCAGTACGCGGTGTGTGCCCAGAAGGCCATGTTGTGGGTCACATCTAGCATTGGGTAGGGGCCACTGGTGTCCAGCTCGATGGAGGTGTGGAGCAGGTGGTGCAGGTCGTTTGTCCAGACCAGCGCCGTAGTGAGCAGGGGGATGATCGCCAGCAGGATCAGCCTGCGGCGTGTCAGCCACTTTTCGTTGCCGGTGTGCTGGAGTGCGAGGGCCAGCCAGGCCAAAGGCGCCGTCACGACGCCCAGGTAGGTGAGGTTGGACCACAAGGTTTTCGTCCGCAGATCCGGGCTGCCTAACTCCAGGGCGTACGCCGCCGACCACACGGCTACGGCGAGCATGAGCGCGGCTAACGGCGCCGCGCCAGGGGCAGAGCGGTGCCGCCAGGCAAACAAGGCGAGCGTCGCTGCGATGGCCGTTGTCATGAGTAAAGGGAACACGTAAGGCGTGTATTGCCAATCCATCTGCTTTACCTCCGAGCTCGTGTTTCCCTTTTCGTTAAACTTTTGCCGTGCGTCCGTTTTGATTCTGGAGGGACGGTCTTTAGGATGTATTGGAGATGATCGCCATCCGTGATCGGCGTTAAAGCCAACCCGGCTTGGGGCCGCGTACCCCACCGCATGATGGGCAGTCTACGCGCTGGGACTCATCTGGCCTGAAAGCCCGCCCGCAGGATGAGCAGTGTGTCCACGCGCGCTCGGCCTCCTCTCGCTTGCGCTGGTCCTGCTCCTTCAGGAGCTTTTCCTCCAGGTAGGCCTTCTCGGCCGCTTTGCCCACCCGATCGATCACTGCCCATACCTGTTTGGGCAGCGCCAGATCGTCTGCGCTCTCTGCTACCTCGCTGATGCCTTCGATCAAGTCGCCGGCCGCGTCAAGCAGGCCAGCCGGACCGCGCCGCCCCAGGAGCAGGTCCTTTCCCTGCTTCACCACTGTCCCGCCGATGGACGTCCACGCACCCCGCACCACGCTCCTGTCCAGGTCGCTCATCGTGACCGTCAGCGCACCTGCCGCTTTGAGCATGGTCACCGCCAGCGCGGGGAGGAACTGGTAGCTGCTGGCCTGATTCAGCAGGAAGCTGACCATCGTCGAATCGCCGGTATAGTTGACCTGTACTTGGGTATCGTCGTCGGCGATCTCTGCCCGCAGGGCGTTGGCGATGATTGAAGGATCGACCCCCTCAAAGATCACCGGGTTGGGGTGGGGCGCTGCTGCTCCGCCTACCACCGCAGCGCCGATGCCCAGCCCGGCCAGCACGTCGTCGTCTGTGCTCGGGCCGCCGCCGGTTGTGGGTTTGGGTTCGTACTCGAACCCCTTTTTCAGCCGTGCTCGCTCCTCGGCCATCCATTCTTCGAGGCTTCGCTTTTCCTCGTCTGACATCGTTTTTGCTCCTATAAAAGATCGCCCGTATTCTAACACATCTCTGGATTTCGTTCAAACGACGGCGGGGGCTATTATCGCGTGTCTTTTCCCCGGAAAATCGAGTTTGAGGTCCTTTGTGGCTGCCTCAAGTGCGCCAGATAGTGCGGAGAGACCCTGTAGCCTTCACATAATCGTAACTTCCCCTTAATCGACAGATACGACCAGTGGGGGTATAATGAGGGACACGCGTCCACGTTTGTGGGCGGGTGGAATGGAATCAGGCGTACGCATATTGATCGTAGACGATAGCAGGGCCATACGCGATTTCGTCCTGCGAGCCTTGGCTGACCGGGGTGGCTACGTCGCAGCGGAAGCGCCGAACGGTGCTGAAGGGTTCCGTATGGCCCTGGATAGCCCGCCGGATCTGATTCTGCTCGATCTGGAGATGCCGCAGATGGATGGCTTTCAGGTCGTGGATGCCCTCAACGAGCATCAAGTCGATGTCCCCGTCATTTTGATCACCTCTCACGGCTCTGAGGCTATCGCCGTCGAATTCTTTCGCAAGGGGGTGAAGGACTATTTGAGCAAGCCCTTCACCGCCGAGGAGTTATTCGCCGCCATGGACCGCGCCCTCGCCGACGTTCGCCTGCGGCGCGAAAAGGAACTCCTCACGCAGAACCTGCAGGCGGCCAACCGGGAGCTGCGCCTCCGGGTGCGCGAGCTGGATACCCTGTACGGCATAGGAAAGTCGGTCACCTCTTTGCTCGACAGGGATCAGTTGTTGGAGCGAATCTTGGATGCCGCCTTTTACGTCATCGGTGCCGAGGAGGCATCGCTGATGCTGGTGGATGAAGAGACCGACCAGCTAACTCCGGCGCTCAATCGCAGGCGGGTGACCGGCGATCCCCACCGTACCGCGCGCCGCGCCCCCGAAGAGCTGGCGGCTGATGCGATCCGTAGGGGTGAAGCAACTGCCAGCGGCGCGATGCTCTGCGCGCCGCTGAAAGTGGGAGAAAAGACCGTGGGCGCGATCGGCCTCGGCAACACGGTAACCACGCGCTCGTTCACCGGCCACGATCGGCAGTTGCTGATGGCCCTGGCCGATTACGCTGCCATCGCCATTGAGAACACGCGCCTCTACGAGGAGGTGCGCCAGGCCGACCGGGCCAAGTCGGAGTTTGTCTCCCTCGTCGCCCACGAGATGGGAACGCCCCTTACCTCTATCCTGTGCTATTCCGACGTGCTGCTGCAGGAGCATTCCGAACCGCTGACCGAGAAGCAGGACAAATACATCCGCGTCATTCGCAGCAACGTCGGCCGCATGCAGGTTTTGCTCTCCGACTTGCAGGATATCTCCCGCATCGAGGCCGGGCACCTCAGTTTGAACATCGAACCCACCAGCTTGGCCGCTGCGCTGCAGGGCGCCCTGGAGGCCACCCGCGGGCAGATGGGGGCCCGATCGCAGGTGTTGACCCTCGACCTGCCGGAGGATTTGCCGATGATCGGCGCCGATCCCGCGCGCCTGACGCAGATCCTGATCAATTTGATCGGCAATGCCTGCAAGTACACGCCCGAGGGCGGGCACATTCGCGTGCAAGCCAGGAGGCAGGCTGGATACGTGCGCTGCGCCGTGTCGGATACCGGCGTCGGCATTTCCCCCAAGGATCAGGCGCGCCTGTTCACCAAGTTCTTCCGCTCCGATAACCCCGCCGTGATGGAAAAGCAGGGGACGGGCCTGGGACTGTGCATCGCCAAGAACCTGATCGAGCTGCAGGGCGGGCAGATCGAGGTGGAGAGCGAGCTGGGCAAAGGCACCACGTTCTGGTTCACCGTGCCGGTGGCGAGGTGAACCAGCAAACCGCTGTGCAGCACAACCCTCTTGTACCTCCGCGTGGATTCAAGTTCTGGGCTTTTTGAACGCTGATAGACGCAGATTTCTCAGATCAGATTAAAAGGTCTTTTATCTGCGTGCGGAGCCCGCGTAAATCTGCGTCCTCGTACAATCTTTCTGCGATTGACCTCCGCGCCAATTTGCGCTATACTCGGGCTGCGATAGGAAAACCACACACTAACCTTGGAGGGTAACTCGATGGAGCTTGCGTGCTTCGCCGTGGCCTGGCTGGCTGGTATCGCGCTGGCCGAGGAGATCGGCCCGCCCTGGCAGGTGCTGCCGGTGTTGGGCCTGCTGGCTTTCTTCGTTCTGCTGCTGTGGCGGGAGAACCCCCGTGCTCGCTTGATCGCCGCCTGCGCGCTGTTTCTGGCCGCCGGTGCGGGCCGCTTTTTGCTCGCCGCGCCCCATTTTGACGAGACCTCCCTGGCGACCTATAACGACGTCGGCTGGGTGACGCTGGAGGGCGTCGTCGTGGGGGAGCCGGACGAGCGGGAGACCTACACCAACCTGCGCGTGCGGGCCGAGCGGCTGGCGCTGCCCGGCGGTGCGCTGCCAGGCACGCCTGATGGCGTCGCGCTAGATGTCGAGGGTCTGGCACTGGTCAAGGCCGACCGATACCCCGAGCGGAGCTATGGCGACCGCGTCCTGGTCGACGGGATGCTGGAGACGCCGCCGGTGCTCGAGGATTTCTCGTACAAGGACTATCTAGCGCGCCAGGGCATCCACTCGATGGTGCGCCGCGCGAAGGTCACGCTGCTGGCCGAGCGGCAGGCTAACCCCCTGTTGTATATGCTGTTCCGACTCAAGCGGCGTGCTCAATCCACCATCGCCGCCATTCTGCCGGAGCCGCAGGCGGCGCTCCTCACGGGCATCTTGCTCGGCATCGAGACGGGCATCCCCGCCGACCTGATGGATGACTTTGCCGCCACCGGCACGACGCACATCATCGCCATCAGCGGATTTAACATCACGATCGTGAGCGGCATCTTTTTCGCGACTGCGAAGCGCCTGTTCGGCGAGCGGCGGGCGTTCTGGATCGCCGCCCTGGGGGTGGCGATCTATACGATCCTGGTCGGCGCGTCGGCGGCGGTGGTGCGTGCGGCGGCGATGGGCATCCTTTACCTGGTCGCCGTGCGGCTGGGACGGGCCACCTACGCGCCGGCTTCCCTGGCCGCGGCAGCATTCTTCATGACGCTGCTCAATCCTTACACGCTGTGGGACGTGGGCTTCCAGCTCAGCTTCGCCGCCACCATCGGACTGGTGCTCTACACCGATCCTATGGTGCAGGCCTCCGAGCGCACGCTGGCGCGCTTCACCTCGGCCGAGCGTGCTGAAAAGATCGTCAGCCTGGTCAGCGAGGCCCTGCTGGTCACGCTGGCAGCACAGATCACGACCACGCCCATCATCCTGAATATTTTTGGGCGACTCTCGCTGGTCACGCTGGCGACCAATTTCCTGATCCTCCCCGTCCAATCATACTTGATGATCGCCGGGGCGATTGCCCTACTGCTGGGATTGGTCTTCCAGCCACTGGGCCAGGTCGCCGGCTGGGTGGTCTGGGTGTTCCTCACCTACACCATCGAGATGGTGAGGCTGACGGCGCGGGCGCCCTTCGCCTCCGTGCCGGTGCACATGGAAAGCTGGATGGTGTGGGCGTACTATGCGCTGCTGGCCGGGCTCACCTGGTGGTTCAAGCAGGCCAAGGAGCGGCGGGCCGAGCTGTGGTACAAGTTCACGAGCAGTATCCAGGCCAAGTTCACCCTCGGCGCATCTGCCGTGCTGCTGATCCTGGCCTTTTTCTTCTGGCGCGGGTTGCCCGATGGCAAGCTGCACGTCACCTTCCTCGACGTGGGGCAGGGGGACGCCATCTTTATCCAGACCCCGTCCGGCAAGCAAATCCTCATCGACGGCGGGCCGAGCGAGACGCAGGTGCTGGCACAGTTGGGGCGGCAGATGCCCTTCTGGGATCGGACGCTGGACGTGGTGGTGCTGACACACCCCGATTCGGACCACGTCAACGGCCTGGTGCCGGTGCTGGAGCGGTACCGGGTAGACGTGGTGATCCACCGCCAGATCGAGATGGACTCGGAGACGTACGATTATTGGCTGGAGTTGGTGGAGGATGAGGGGGCGTCGGTGTATGAAGGGCAAGCAGGGTTGTCCTTGACGCTTGATGAAGCGGACGCACAACGTCCGGGGCTGGAAATGCTGATCCTGCATCCGGGTGTGGAGGTGTGGGAGAGCGCCAACGACAACTCGGTGGTTACGCGACTGGTGTACGGGCAGGTATCGCTGTTGCTGACGGGCGACATCGAGGCGGAGGTGGAAGGGACGTTGGTAGGGGCGCGTGACGTCGCGCCCCTACAGAGCACGGTGCTAAAGGCCGCGCATCACGGCAGTTGCAGCTCGAGCACCCAGGCGTTCCTGGACGCCGTCGATCCCGAGGTGGTCGTCATCAGTGTGGGGGTCGATAATCGCTTCGGTCATCCGTGCGACGAGGTGCTGGAGCGGCTGGCCGGACTGCCGCTCTATCGCACTGACGAGCACGGCGCCGTGGAGATCGTCAGCGATGGGGTACAGGTGTGGGTGGAGACGGAGCGATGAGGTAGGTGCAGTGAAAGAGATGCCGGTATTGCTATACTACCCGTGCGCCTGCGTAGCGCTCCCGGAGCGCCTCGCTCAGGCCGCGCCGGATCACCTGCATCGCCGGGGGCAAATAGTCCAGGATATCCTGGGCG
>JAFGED010000268.1 GCA_016931785.1 Anaerolineae bacterium | reverse complement strand
GGTCAATTTCGTCCTCGGGATGCAGGGCACAGACCCAGACTATCTAAAGGCCGTCGCCACCCCCAAGCATTTCGCCGTCCACAGTGGGCCCGAAAACCAGCGCCACATCTTTGATGCCATAATCTCCCAGCGCGATCTACGCATGACGTATCTGCCCGCCTTCAAGGCCTGCATCGTGGAGGGGAAAGCCTACTCGATCATGGGGGCCTACAACCGGGTAAATGGCGAAGCCTGCTGCGCCAGCCCTACGCTGCTCCAGGAAATCCTGCGCGATGAATGGGGATTCGGCGGACCCACAGGGTCCGAAGGATACGTCGTCGCCGACTGTGGAGCGATCGATGATATCTACGGTGGTCACAGCCTGGTAGACTCCGCCATCGAGGCGGCTGCCCTGGCCGTCAAAACCGGCTGCGACCTGGAATGTGGCTGCACCTATAACATTCCCTGCCACTACGGGCTGCTCGAAAAAGCAGTCCAAACAGGCCTGTTGACCGAAGAGGACATCGATCGCTCGGTCAAGCGGCTGTTCAAGGCCCGCTTTCGCCTGGGGATGTTCGACCCGCCCGAGCAGGTGCCTTATGCGCAGATCCCGCTCAGCGTGGTCGATTCCCCAGAACACCGCGAGTTGGCCCTGGAGGCGGCTCGCCAATCCCTCGTCCTGCTCAAGAACCAGGACAACCTGTTGCCGCTGAATGCGAGCGACGTCAGCTCCATCGCCGTCATCGGTCCCAACGCCGACGAGACCCTGGTGCTGAGCGGCAATTACGCGGGCACGCCTGCCGAGCCGGTCTCTGTGCTGGCGGGCATCAAGGCCTTGGTCACACCCGGAACCAAAGTCACCTATGCCCGCGGCTGTGAGGTCGTCGATGATTCCGAAGACGGGTTGGAAGAAGCCATCCAGGCGGCCGAGAAATCCCAGGTGGCCGTCATGGTGATGGGCCTCTCGCAACAGTTGGAGGGCGAGCAAGGTCAGACGGAGGGCAATCCACGCGGCAAGCGCAGCCGGGGCGACCGCGAGACCCTGGATCTGCCGCCCGTCCAGGAAAAGCTCCTGCAGGCCGTTTACGAAACCGGCACACCCGTCATCATGGTGCTGATGAACGGCAGCGCCCTTTCCATCAATTGGGCCGACGAGCACATACCGGCCATTCTGGAGGCCTGGTACCCCGGCCAGGCTGGCGGCGCCGCCGTGGCCGAGGCGCTATTTGGGCTGACCAATCCCGGCGGCAGGTTACCGGTCACTTTTTATCGCGCGGTCTCTGACCTGCCTGCATTTACCGACTACAATATGGAGAACCGCACCTACCGTTACTTCACCGGCCGGCCGCTCTACCCGTTTGGTTTTGGGCTGAGCTACACCACCTTCACATACCACGACCTACAGATCGTCCCGCAAGAGATCACAGCCGGAGACACCGTCTCCGTGCAGGTAGAGGTCGAAAACAGCGGTGAACTCTTGGGCGATGAGGTGGTGCAGCTTTACCTGCGGGATGTGGAAGCCTCGCTGCCCGTGCCCCTACTCCAGCTGCAGGGCCTCACCCGCATTCGCCTGGCCCCTGGCGAAAGACAGACCGTCCAGTTCACGCTTGGCGCCGAGCAAATGTCCTTTGCCGACGAGGAGGGAAATTGGGTGCTGGAACCGGGCGAGTTCACGGTCTGGGTCGGAGGCCGGCAGCCCGATCTGAAAGCCGCCACGCAGCCCGAGAACGTGTTGATGGGGCAGTTTATCGTCAAGAGCTAGCGCTCTTCTGGACGAATCGGATAACAGCGGTGCAGCCGTGGGATGAGGCGCGGCACGTACCGCTGGTACTCCTCGTACGCCGCGCCGAACTCGGCCACCAGGCGGCTTTCCTCGTGCACCGAGCCGACATAGAAGTAAACGGTGAACAGTGCGTACAGCGTCAGCAGGTTCAGCGTCATCAGCGGCGTCAGCCAGACGACGATCATGCTGAAAAAATAGCCGGGATGGCGCACGTAGCAGTAGAGGCCGCGCACCTGCAGCGGGCCGCCCTCCTCCGATTGCCCGGTCAGCGCCTGTGCCAGCCCGACGAAACGAAAAGCTCCCGTCGTCAGGATGGCGGCGGCCGCCCCCACTGCTCCACCCACCTGGCCCAGCACCATCAACCAGCGCCAGGGCGCGGGCATGATGTAGAGGATGCAATCGGGGAGAAGAAGCAACAGCAGCGGGATCGGCGCAAACGTGGCAAGCGCAAAGAGGATGTAGATGATGCGATACCAGCGGTCAACACCCGCGCCGAACGTGCGCCGCGCCCAGCGCTTCATGCGCAGGCTCGCCAGGAGGCTGTGCACCCCGGCCCAGGCGATGAAATAGATGGATAGGACCAGCATACTGGACAGCATCAGCTTATGCCTCAATTAGCCTCAGTTCTCTTCCACCGGCAGATCAGGGCAGGTGAGTCGGTAAGGCTCGCCAGGGATGTATCGCTGCCACTCCTCAACGGTAAGATTGCGGGTAAGACGGGCACACATCTCAGCCATCAGATCTTCAGGCTGCCAGAGCAACACCCGCGCCGTACCGTCCTGACTCCCCGACGCCACCCACCGCCCATCGGGGCTGAAGGCCACAGAATTCACCTGGCCTCCATGTTGCACCCGAGCTACCTCGCGTCCCGTGGCCGCCTCCCACACCCGCACCGTATCGTCATGACTCCCCGACACTATCCACCGCCCATCGGGACCAAAGGCCACAGCACTCACCGGCGCCTCGTGCTCCATGCAAGCCACTTCCCGTCCTGTAGCAACTTCCCACACCCGTACTTCATCAGGATCACCGTAGTCACCGCCTCCCAGAGCCACCAACCGGCCATCGGGGCTGAAGGTCACATCCCGGACATATCCCTCATGTTCCACGCGAGCCACGATACGAGGAAGCAATCGTAGCACCTGCCGCAGGGTCTGATCCCCCTCGAGAGTAGGGCACCGGCGCATAGACTCCACGCCCAGCAGACCTGCCCGCAAGAAGCCATCGTTCGTATCGTCCAGAGCCATTTGAGCCTGCACCAACAATTGCCAGGCCAGGGCACACTGGCGCTGTTCCTCGAGTTCCTGAAGGCGTGTCGCCAGTTCCTGCTGTGCCGCTTCCGTTTCCGCCTGAGCCGTAGCGCGAAGGTCGGCTTCGGCAACAGCCGCCGCTCGGGCTGTTCGGCTGCCTCTCGCTGCTGGACCGCTGCTCCCCACTGGCCCCAGGCCATCAGAGCCAGCAACAGGACCGCTGCCACCGCTACGACCAACCCGACAGCACTACTCCGCCTCATCAGCACACCACCACCTCTCGCCCCAGCGCCGCGCCGATATCCTGCGGCCACATCTCGTCCAGCGTCTGCCCCTGCGGCCCGCCGAACATCGCCGCGGGCAGCACCACCACGTCGCCCAGCTCTCGTCCCTGCAACTGCGCGATCACGTCCTGTCCCGTTAGCAGCCCGGCTACCGTCACCGTCTCGCCAAAAAAACGGTTTGTGATTGAAACGACGTCGGCATCTGTCACAGCACGCAAGATTGGGGCGAAGAGCGCACCCGTCACGAGAGTTGGAGATTGGGAACTAGAGATTGCCTGCTCTAATCTCCAATCTCTAGTCTCTAGGAATTGCCGCACCAGCCCGACCCCGTTCTCCATCAAATCCAGCCCGTCATACGCGCTGGTCTCCGGCACAGGCTCCCCCAGCCGCAGGTACCACTCGTCGGAGAGATAGGCAAAGTTGGCCCCCAGCCGCTCGCGCAGCCGCGCTTGCCAGGCCATCACCTGCTTGAAGACAAGGCGCATCTCGGCGTCGGTGTGCGCGCGGCACTCGCCACGGTGAAACCGGGTCAACCCCACCGGCACGACGCTGACCGAACGCGTCAACGGATAGAGACCAGCCAGGTCGCCGATGGAACGGTCCAAGTGCGGGCCGTCGTTGAGGCCGGGCGTCACCACGATCTGCGTGTGAACCTCCACGTCGAGATCGGCCAGGCGGCGCAATTGGGACATCACGTCGGGGGCGCCGGGGTTGCGCAAGGTCCGGCGGCGCAGGTCGAGGTCGGTGGCGTGGACCGAGACGTAGAGCGGGCTGAGATGCTGTTCGTCGATGCGCGCCCAGTCGTCCTCGTCCAGGTTGGTCAGCGTGACGTAGCTGCCGGTGAGGAAGGAAAGCCGGTAGTCATCGTCCTTGACGTAAAGAGGTGTGCGCAATTGAGGAGGCATCTGGGCGACGAAGCAGAACTCGCAGCGGTTGTCGCAGCGGCGGATTCCGTCAAACGCCAGCTCGGTGAAATCGAGGCCCAGCGGCTCACCGTAGCGCCGCTCGGTCTCGACGGTGAAGGCCTCCTCACCTCGCCGCACCTCCAGCGCCAGATGCTCCTCGGCAGCGTAGAACTGCACGTCGATCACGTCGCGCAGCGCGTGGCCGTTGATAGCGACAAGTTCGTCCCCTGCCCGCAGGTCGGCCCGCTCGGCCAGGCTGCCGCAGGCGACGACGGAGATCAATCCCCCGGGCACTTGCACTCCTCGATCAGGCGCACCACCTCGGCCATCACGCCGTCGATGTCCAGGGCGGTCGTATCCAGAACAACGGCATCCTCGGCCGCACGCAGCGGCGAGGCCTCCCGGCTGCTATCGATCTCATCGCGGCGGCGCATCGAGGCCAGCACAGCCCCGTAGTCGCTGCTTTCGCCCCGCGCCCGCTCCTCCGCCCAACGCCGCCGCGCCCGCTCCTCGACGCTGGCATCGAGATAGATCTTGAGATCGGCGTCGGGCAGGACGACGGTGCCGATATCGCGCCCCACCATCACCACGCGCCCCCCTTGGGCCACGCGGCGCTGCTGGCGCACCATCTCCCTCCGCACACCCGGATAGGCCGAGATCGGCGAGACGCTGGCGTTCACCGCCGGCGTGCGGATCTCCCACGTGATGTCCACACCGTCGGCCAGGACGGTGTACTGCCGCCCATCGTCGGACGTCGGCGGCGCGACGTCGATGTGCAGCTCGCCTGCCAGCGCCGCCACCCCTGCCTCGTCCTCGATGGGAGTCCCTCTATCCAGCGCCGCCCAGGTCACGGCGCGGTACATCACGCCGGTATCAAAATAGAGATAGCCCAGCCGCCGGGCAAGCAGCTCGCCAACCGTGCTCTTGCCCGAAGCAGCCGGGCCATCGATGGCAATCGTAGATACAATCGTCAACGGCGTTCACCTCGATAGCGTTTCGTCTACCTTTGCCCGGATCTCCTCCGCGTTCCACCGCTGCTCGCCATCGAGCAAGACCGTCCTGGGGTTGTCGAGCAGCCACTCGTCGTGCAGATTCTCGAGTTGGAGAAGATAATCCAATGGGATGCCGCTCTCCTCCATCCGGTCGCGGACCTTGATGCGATCCATGCAAATCTCGGCCGGCGTGCGTAGATACAGGATCAGGTCGGGTTCGACGCAATAGTTCGAGACCAGGAACTCCCACAGGCCACAATAGACCTGGTATTCGGGTGGGGTCATCAGACCCGTGCGGTAGCAGTTCTCGGCAAAGATATACCGGTCGCAGAACACCGAACGCTCCAGCACGACCCGGCTGTGGTCGGTGTAGGCCAGCACCTCCTTCCACGTCTTGGCGCGGGTGATGAACGCGCAGATCTGGAACGTGAACGCCCAACGCCTGGTGTCGCTGTAAAAGAGATCCAGCATGTTGGCAGCAAAGCCCTCGCGCCAGGCTGCCGTCGGCTCTTCGATAAAATCGAAGGCGTCTGACGACGCCAATGCCTTGCCCACCGTGGTTTTCCCGGCACCGATATTGCCTTCGAGTAGTATCATCAGCTTGTCGTCCTTTTTCAGCTCAGCCATCACAACTACATCTCCTCGATTAGGGTTCGTCAAGAAATACCTTTTTCACGAAAAGGAAAGAACCACAGAGACGCAGAGGAAAATTTGTATTCTCAGCGCTCTCCGTGCCTCCGTGGTAAAATCCTAATGCGTCGCACACGCAATACAGGGATCGAACGCCCGCACAACCCGCCCGACGGCGTGCTCCAACTCCATATCGACCTTCTCGGTAGTGATGTACCGTTCCGCTGCGACGCGCAGCGCCCGCTCAATCGCGCGCACGTTGTGCACGGTGGGGATGATGAACTCGGCCTCGGCGATCAACCCGCCCTCGATGACGTAATGGTGAATCAACGGTCCGCGCGGCGCTTCGACCAATCCGTACGCATCCCCATCCCGCGGCGTGTAGCCGACGTCGGTATCCTCGCCAGCGAGAGGCTCGGCCAAGATCTCCATCGCCCGCTCCAGCGCGTAGACCAGTTCGATGCCGCGCGCCAGGTCGAATAGCAACAGCGCGTGCGCCGGCTGCCCAAACGCCATGCGGAAACGGGCCAGGTACTCGTCGGCGCGCGGCGTGCCCATCTGATGTGCCATGTTGACGCGCGCCAGGCTGTTGGCCCGCAGCACCTCGCCCCCATAGCTGGTCTGCCCCGCATAGCTGTAGTCGGTCTCCTCGTAATCGAGATAGGATCGAAAGTCGCGGGCGGGGAACGCGTCGCGCACGGCACCGTCTGTATCCATCACGCGGATGTTGCCGCCAGTATAGTTGGGCCGGCTGTCGGTCACGGCGGCGATGTAGCAGGCAGGCGCGTCGTCGCCCCACGTGCCGATGCGCTCCCGCAGCGCCAGCGACTCCTCCCAGTAATAATCGAACAGATCGCAGGCGATGGGCAGCACCGCCTCGACTTCATCCCGCATCGCAGCAGCCGTCTCCGGCGCGATGCCACTCGTCACCCCGCCGACGACCGCCTTGATCGGGTGAATGAACTGTCCGCCCGCCGTGGCGATCAGATCGGTGCCCGCCTTGCGCACCCGCAGTACGCGCGTGGCGAGCAGCGCCCCCTCCTCGCTCACGTCCTCGCCGGCCAGCGAAAAGATGGACGCGATCCCCAGCCGGTCGGGCATGGTGAAAATAAAGAGCGACGTGGCCTGGTTCTGGATAATCTGGCCCAACAGCAGCAGCTCGCGAATCTTGAGCGCCAACGGCGGCGGCGTGACCTCGAACACATCCTCCAGCGCCTTGACCGCTGCCACGTGATGCGCCGTCGAACACACGCCGCAGATGCGCGGCACGATCACGGGCATCTGCTCCGCTGGAACGCCCTGAACAAAGTGACGAAAGCCGCGGAACTCCATCGCCTGAAAGTGGGCAGAGATCACCTCCCCGCCCTGTACCTCGATGACGACCTGGGCGTGCCCTTCGATGCGGCTCAACGGGAACGTCAGCGCGGGCATCCTACAGCACCTTCTCCTTCGGTCGAGGGTGACCGTCCCTACTACCGACGCCGGAAGCGTCCGCATAATCCGAAAACTGGAACAGGAACAATGCCAACTGCGGCGAGCGCAAGCCCGCTTCGACCTCCTCCGGTGGGACGTCGGTCAGTGTGGCAAAGACGCGCCCGATGCTCTCGAACCACGCGCTCGACTCCTTCTCGATCAGCGCGTCCGATGGCCCCCGGCAGCCGACGCACGGATGCCCCGCGCGCGGACACGGCGCGCGGCAGCCGCCACGCGTCGAGGAACCGATGCACAGGTAGCCCTGGTTGATCAGGCACACGTCGGGCAACACCTCGCCCCGCTGGAAACCGAGCAGGTGCCCCGGGCGCATATCCTTCAGCTTCTTGCGCCCGCATTCCTGGCACACGATGCGGCTGGGCTTGAAATCGGGCAGGTCAAAGAGGATGGCCATAAAGAGTTCCGGCGTGGGCGGGCAGCCGGGCAGGTAGCGATCGACCTCCACAAACGCGTCGATGGGGTGGCACCGCGGCAACAGGCGCGGCACGTGCCGTCGCCCTTCTTCGGCGATAAAGAGTTCGCGCACCGCATCCCGGTCGCCCAGAGACGCCACGCCGCCGGAGATAGCGCACGTTCCTACAGCCACCACCTGGCCCGCGTGCCGCACCGCACGCCGCAGATTGTAGAGGTCCTCGTCGTTGCGCACGCCGCCGCTCACCAGCAGCACGTCCACCTCGGGCACGTCGTAGGCCGAGATGACCAGCGGCATGTAGACCAGCTTGTACCGGTCGACCCAGGCGTCGGCGTTGAGGAGCGAGACCTCGCACCCGGCGCAGCCGGAGAGTTGCAGGACGGCGAACCTGTTCATATCACTGTGTGAGCAGATCTATCGTGTGTTCAAGTAGGCCCGGATCAAGCCTCTCTCCGTGCCCCGGCACCAGCACGTCGAAATCAAACCGGGAGAGCTTGCGAACAGAATCGGGCCACGCCTCCATATCCGCGTCGGTCGTATTCCCGACCCCGTTCCATCCAATAATCATGCAGCCGCCGAATAAAATCCTGCGACCCGGGAAATAGACGACAACGTTATCCGGCGAATGGGATGGCCCTGGATAATAGACTTGCACGATCTCTGCTCCAAACCGCAGTTCCAAGCCCTCATCGATCGGGAACAGATGATCTGGAGGAACGTACGGCAGCGCCTCGTGCGCTTGGCGATAGCGCTCATATTCGGGCTTTTCCAGCCAACCCAGGGTCTGAGCCCTCATCTGGTCGCCTCGCTCTTCGAGCAGCTCGACCGTCAAGCTGGAGCCATAGACTGGAATCCCCGCTTCGAGCAGATAGCTATTGCCACCCAAATTATCGTGGTGAAACCCGGTGTTTATGGCGACGATCTCGCGTTCGCCCAAGCGGCCCTGCACCCAATCCAGCACCGCCTGCGTGGCCTCCGGTGTATAGGGTGTGTCAACCAGCACCAGGGTCGAATCTGCCATCTCGACGATCATCGAGTTGGCAGCCCAGGGAAACTCATGAGTAACGACATAGACGCCCGCTTGTATCTGCCGCAGATACAGGTCCCCATCGAGGTCAAACCGCTCATAGGCACTCGGAGGTAGGGACGCGAACTCGACTGTCGCCGGAACTGCAGTTGGCAAAAGCGTCGATTCAACTTGCGCTACTCTGCACCCTGTTAGGAAAAGGACAAAGATCGGCAAGAAGATTCGACGCAACAGTTCCTGATGATTCACTATCACCTCCAAGATGTCGGCGGCCAAGCGATAGTATACCACGCCGCCCGCGCACTGAAAAGCACGAGGCGCGTTCAGTTAACCGGCATTTGCAAGACGAGCCCCAAAAGCAAGTCTTTTCCGATGAGCATTGAGTGTATCTTGACCAGAAGCAGCAAAGTGCCGGTCAACTGGACTTCTTGGCGCGACCGGCGGTGATGACCACCACCGCCAGGATGATGATCGCTGCCGCCAGCAGCATCTGCCCCGTCAGCACCTCGCCGCCGATGGCCCAACCCAATACGACCGCTACGACCGGGTTGACGTAGGCGTACGTCGCCACGCGTGCCGGCGTAGAGACGCGCAGCAGCCACGTGTAGGCCGTGAACGCTATAATGGAGCCCATCAGCGTCAGATAACCCAACGCCAGCCAGGAACGCTGCGACACGCTGGCAAGATCGACCTGCGCCCACTCGCCTTTTGCACCGGACGCCAACAGCAACAACACGCCACCGGCTATCATCTCCATTCCCGTGCCCAGGAGCGGCGCGTCGGGCAGCGGCGCGCGGCGCGTGTAGAGCGAACCGACAGCCCAGGAAAGGGCCGCCAGCAACATCATCGCCACGCCGATCAGATCGACGCGGTGCTCGCCCAACAAGTCGGTCGGCCCGATCAACAGGATGATGCCAATCAACCCCAGGACCAACCCAAGAAATACCTTGCCCGCAGGACGTTCCCCGCGCAGGAACAACCAGTCGAGCAGAACCATCCACAGCGGCACGGTGGCCACCAACAGCGCCGCCAGCCCGGAGGACACACGCTGCTCGCCCCATGTGACGAACCCATTTCCCCCAAGCAGGAGCAGCCCGCCTACGATCGCCGCGGCGCGCCACTGGATGCCCGTCGGGCGCGGCGCGCCATTTCGCCGCGCCCAGGCGTAAAGCAGCGGCCCGGCGATGATAAAACGCAGCCCGGCGGTCAAGAATGGAGGCAGCGTCTCGATGGCGATGCGGATGCCCAGGTACGTCGAGCCCCAGACCAGATAGATGGCAGCGAACGCCGCCAGAACGCGCAGGCGAGGCGTCGTGCTGGGCACGGCAGTCTCAGACAACGTCGATGACACAAAAGACCTCCGTCGTTCAAACTATTAAAAACGTAACTACTCAGCCCTGCTTCGCAGTTGCCTTTCGCGACAAAAAGAGGAGGAAGGCGGGGGGTCGAGGGCGGCTTCGCCGCCCTCGACCCCCCCATCTCTCCCTTTTTTGAGCGAGGGCCACTACTCGGGCGAACAGCCTGAGTAGACACCTAAAAACTACAGTGAGTGCCGAGTATAACACACCTCCCGAACGCTGCAAGAAAAACGAGGGGCAAGTATCCTCGCCCCCCGTCTAGGCCACGTCAAACTCCTCAACGTCTCTCGTAATCGATGACGATCTTGATCCCCTTGGCGTCGCTGGCGTCGAGATTGTACTCGATCTCTCCCTCGTCGTTCAGCGTCACCGTGCCGCTGCCCTTGGCCAGCTCCCCCGGCTTGACGTCAAGGCTGAAGACGACATCACTGCCATCCAGGAAATCAACCTTGTACGAGCCCTCCAGCACCCCGGCAGTGACCTCGATATCGACGGTCGCGTCGGGGAAATCCTCATCCACCTCGGTTTGACTGGATACGCTGCCGTCGGCGTCGCCAGCGATCTCGATGTGGCCCGCGTTGCCACTGGAACTGCTCGAAGTCGAGAACGAATAGGTCCCGCCACCACTGGAACTACAAGCGAGCATCGCCACCACCAGGACGGCAACCGCCATGAGCAAAACTGAACGCCTTTTCATCATTTTCCTCCTCATCTCAGCTCACACACCCGGACGGGGCCGGGATTCCCGAACCTCCGGTTTTTGGATAGGCTTTTAGCGCTTTCCTCGCAGGGCATCACCCCCTATCGAAAAATTATGCTCATTCGTCCATTCGCCGATTCGGCCACTCCTCCATCTGTTCCCGCATCTCGGGGCGCCCTTTAGTTTAGGGGCGAGTTCGCTCCTTTAAGTCAGCAAGCGGTTTCGCAAGTTGCAGTTTTGGCTTCGCCAAAACTGCCTAGGTGCGTTTCACATACCCAAGCAAGCGTGCTCAAGTGTGCATTGGAATGCCTACGTCTGCAAGGCTTTATTCGTCCCAAAAGTGAAACGCACCCCGCATCCCGTCCACGTGCGTGCCTGGCCAGTAGACCCGCCCGCAGCCAGGGCAGCGGCGGAAGTCAGTCTGCGTCTGCAACACGTAGGGCGGCACGCGGTCGGCGACTTCCTCGGGAGAGAGGGGCTCAAGCGCCGCGTTGCACACCGCGCAGCGGGAAAGGGCCGGGGCGGGCGGCGAGCCGAGCGCATCCTGCACCTCGCGCACCTGCTCCTCCAATACTTCCGATCGGATCAACAGCGCGCTCAAGCCCCGCCGGCCCGCCAGCTCGCGGTCGCGGGTGAGCAACACGCGCCCTTCGGCGCGGGCGCGGCGGGCCAGTTGGGGGTCGGCGGCGGCGTTGTCGTAGGCCGTATCATAGCCCAGCAAGCGCAGCCACTTGGCCAAAGTGCCCAACATGCCGTCGGCCAGGAGCTTTAGAGGCTGGTCATCCATACTTGGCGAAAACGATAGACTCTGGTATAGTGGTACATTGGTAGCCGGTAAATGGGTACTGTGGTAGATTAGCAATGGTCCAACCAATCTACCAATTCACCAACTACCAATATTCTACTCGAGGGGAACCAACATGGCAACTGAAATCTGGCTTCCGGCATTGCTGGGGTACCTGATTCCCATAGGCGTGTTCCTGCTGGCCTGGGGCGGGATGGAGTCGAACCACGCGCGCCGCGCGGCATCGGTCGGCTCGCTGGCCCTGGCGCTGGCAACGATAGGCTACTTTGCCGTGGGTTTTGCCTTTCACCTGGGCGGCGCACAGTCGGTGAGCGAAGATCCATCGCTTGCTGAACTGGACGCACTGTACGCCGTCGGTGAGAACAGCGAGTGGGGCTTGATCGGAGTGACGGGATTCTTTCTATCAGGTATCGACGCAAACGGCCAACCCGTACCCCTAACCCCTGAAGCGCTGGCCCTCTTCGTGAACTACCTGCCGCTGGCGACGACCGCCGTGCTGTTGGTAGCGCTCAGCGTGCACGAGCAGACGCGCGGCTGGCAGGCTGCAGTCGGCGGCCTGGCGATTGCGGCGATACTCTTCCCCATCGTGGCCTGCTGGGCCTGGGGCGGGGGCTGGCTCTCCAACCTGGGAGCGGAATCGACCGTAGCGCGCGGGCACGGGTTCGTGGATCACGCCGGTTCGGGCACCGTCTACCTGCTGGGCGGGCTGGCGAGCCTGGGCGCGCTGGTGGGACTGAAAAAGCGGCTGCCGCACGGCATGGCCGGAGAATCGGAGGAGATGCCCCCGGCCCACTTTCCACTGCTGGCCAACCTGGGCGCGATGCTCTTTGGTCTGGGGCTGCTGGGGTGGTCGTTGAGCACGCCCTTTCACGCCGCCGGAGCGACCCTCAACCTGCCGCGCGTCGCGGTCAACGTCGTGCTGGCCGGGGCAGGGGCGACCTTTGTCACGCAGACCTATTCCTGGTTCGCCATAGGCCGCGCCAACGCGCTGATGTCGGCACGCGGGGCGGCGGCGGGCTTTGTCGCCATCGCGGCAAGCGCACCCTTCGTGCCGCCCTGGGCGGCGCTCCTCGTCGGCGCGGTCGTCGGGCTGCTGCTGCCGCTGGGCGTCTACTTTGTGGAGCGCGCGCTGCGCCTGCCCGACGCGACGGCGACGATCGCGCTGGGCCTCACGGCCGGGTTGATCGGGTTGCTGGTGGTGCCCATCTTTGCCGACGGCCTGTGGGGCCAGGGGTGGAACGGCGTTGGGCAGGAGGAATATCAGACCGAAGCGCTCAAGGGAGTGACCGGATTCCTGCCAGCGGAGAAATTCGAAAACGGCGACGGCCCCGGCCAACTGATCGCCCAACTGGCCGGACTTGGCGCCATCGGGGCGCTGTCCTTCTTCATCGGCTGGCTGACGTTTACGCTGCTGGACCTGCCCTACACCCGCCCGTGGGAGCGGTGGGGAAAGTGAATCTTTCTGGCGCAAAGCGCCAGAAAGATTTAAGGGAAAAGCCTCTAGGAATCACTGCTCCGAAATCCCTTACTTTGTCATTTGCCCGTACTTCAAACAGAAGGGTTCTCTGGCTTTTCCCCGTGAGGCTCACTCGCCCAATGCAAACATCTCCAGCGTCGTGTACTCTGCCCCCGTTGGCTTGAGCACGCTGCGGATGAGTTCGAAACGATCGGCGACAACCTCGGCCAGTTGGCCCACCTCGGCAGCGGCGACGGCCTCGCCCACCTGCGCCACGTCGCCACGCGAGGTCTTGCGCCCCACCCGGCCCAGCGTCAGATGTGGCGTAAAGCCGCGCCCCTCCAGCTCGTAGCCCAAGGGAGCCATCACCTCCTCGATCGCATCCTGCAGCACCGCCAGGCGCCCCGTCGGCTCCTGCACACCCACCCAGACGACGCGCGGGCGGTGGGTGTTGGGAAAGCATCCCACCTCCCCGACGGTAAAGGTGCAAACCGGGGCATTGCGCGCCACGACCACCAGCGCCTGTTTGATCCCCGGCAGCTTTTCGGCCGGTGTATCGCCCAGGAACTTGAGCGTCAAATGGATGCCCTCAGGCCGCACCCAACGCACGCTGCGCGGTGGAACCCGCCTCTCCAGGCGACCCTGCAGGTCAGTCAGTTGCTTCAGCAGCGCACCAGGCAGCGGCACGGCGATGAAAGCGCGGATCGTCTCCATATAATTCCCACCCATCCTAGATTTCCCAGTCCAGCTTGGGGTCGGGGAGCCGCAGCGCCCAATCGAGCGCCTCCAAGAGTTCCTGCGGCCCGGCCAGGTCGTCGGTCATCGCAAGGCCGGTGGCCGGGCGCGCGCCGAGCCACATGCGGGTGAACGCCCCCACCGACGCGGTCAGCGTGGGCAGACCGGCGCCCGTGCCAGGCTCGGCTCCCGACGAGGGCCCCAGCGTGACCACGTAATCCCCCGCGAGACCACGCCAGGGGGCGTCGTCGTCCAGAAAGCGCTCGATGGGATCGGTGAGGGCGAGGTTGAAACGCACCGCATCGCCCGGCAGATGTGTCCGCTCCAGGCATCCTGCCAGATCGCACATCCGCACCTGCCAGTAAGCCGACACGTGGACGGTGCTTTCGTAATCAGATCGCTTGCTGATCTGGCGCTGTTTGAACGGCTGCTCGATCAGATCCTGCAGTTGAACCCCCGGCGGCTCCTGCACCCACACCAGCCGGATCTGATCGCCCAAGTTCCGGAGGAGGGCCATCAGCTCGAGGAACTGCTCACGGGTCTGGAAGGACGCCCACCGAACGGAGTAAGGGCCGCTCTGCCCCTTGGCCTTGCACCAGAGGTAGTGCGTAAGCTCGCCAGCGGGGCCATCATAGTACCCCAGGCCGAACCCGTCATCCGTCCAGACCATATCCGCCTCGGTGACCACCGCCGGGAACACGTTCAGAGAGCCGTGACCGCGCAGGCGCGCCAGCCGGGCTGCGTGCGCTGCAGCCCAGTCATCGGTGGTGAGACGACGCGGCACACGCGCCTTCACGTCGACCCTGAGCCGCGCCGGGTCGAAGGCAAACCAATACTCGTATCCCCCGCTCCCAAAGCCAAGCTGGTTGTAGAATCCCTGCTCGAATATCCCCAGGCCGGCAAGCTGCGCCCCGGCGGCGGCATCCTGGCCCACCGCCAGGGCCGCCAGCCGGCTGGCGAGCCCCTGCTTGCGCGCGATGCGGCTGGTGGTCACGCCCAATACAGCCGAAAATGCCAAGTCCTGATCGAGATAGCGCATCGTGGCGGGCGCGGTGTTGACCAAACACTCAGCCGCCCCGTCGATCTCTGCCACCAGCGCGCGCCCGCAGGAGATGAAACGCGCCAACACCTCCGCCAGCCTGTCCTTGCCCTCCTCGATCCAGCCGACCTCGCGCCAGATGCGCAGGACGGCTTCTTTGTCCTTTTCGGGATCATAGTCACGGAACATTGTCACCTCATTCTAGTTCCAGGAAATCGACCGAGCCGCTTCCCATATCCATCACCAACAGCCTGTTTCGCAGGGGCTCCCCGCACCCCGTCAGGATCTTGACCACCTCCTGCGCCTCCCACGCCGCCACCGCCATCGGCGTCGCGGCGGGGACGCCCAGTTGCGCCTCCAGCCCTTGCTCGGGAAGACCAGCCACGCCTCCGTAGAGACCACGCAGGCCCGGGTCGCCGGGGAAAATGGTCATCACCTGACCCAGAAAGCCGGCGATGCTGCCGTGCACCAGCGGGAGGCCCAGCGCCTGCACCCCCTCCTGGAGAACCAGGCGGATGGGCAGGCGGTCGAGCGCGTCCACGACCACGTCGGCTCCCCCAAGAAGCTGCGGCAGGTTCTCGCGGGTGAGCATCGCCGCGTGCGGGGCGACCTCGACCGCGCTGTTGACCTCCGCCACGCGCCGGGCCGCAGCCTCCGCCTTGGCCATCCCCAGTTTGGCCTCGCCGCTCAAAAGTTGCCGGTTAAAGTTGTGCTCCTCAAAGACGTCACCGTCGATCAGGATCAGCCGCCCTACGCCCATGCGAGCCAGCGCCTCGATGATGAATCCCCCCAGGCCGCCCAGCCCCACAACCGCCGCCGTGGAACGCAGCAACTTGATCTGTCCATCCAGGCCGATCGTGCCCACGTTGCGCACGTAGCGCCAGGGGACGACGCCCGCCTCCAGCGCCGCCAGCTCCACCTCGCGGATCGCGCAGCCGTTGGCGGCGGCCAATTTGCGCACCGTCCGGTGACGAACGACGCGCGCGCCGCCCTCTTCCTGCGCCGCCTCGCAAACCTGCTCCTGCAAATCCCCGTCGCCCGTCATCGCGCCTACCTCCCGCTTCCAGGTAGTGTTGATTGGTATCTACTCAGGCTGCTCGCCCGAGCAGTGGCCCTCACTCAAAAAAGGGAGAGATGGGGGGTTTGAGGGCGGCGCCTGTCCTGAGGCGCCCCCCGAGCAAATCGAGGGGCGAAGCCGAAGGATCGCCGCCCTCAAACCCCCGCCTTCCTCCTCTTTTTGTCGCGAAAGGCAACTGCGAAGCGGGGCTGAGTAGTTACGTTGATTGTACGTCAACAGATTATCTTGTCAAGGGGACCTTTCAGTTTGGGGATCGATATGGTTGGCAAAAGAGAGAACCGCCCTAGAAAAGACAGTTCTGGCTACGCCAGAACTGTCGAGGCGCATGTCAGTCCCTGTGAATTGGGACTGTGAGCACGTATAGCACATCGGTTGAAAAACAATTCCGCCCCAGGACTGAAATGCGCCCCTTGTCAAATGACGCATCTCGACCATTGACAAACCCCCTCTCCTGGTGATAATAGGGCTATGCGCCGACCAAAACCCGCCCTTTACGCTCTCGCGATACTGGCCGCAGCCTTGCTGGCCTGCAATTCCCTCACCCCGGCGCCGACCGCTACCCCCCTTCCCACGGCCACGCACACACCGACTCCCACGCCGACGTCCACCCCCACGCCGACACCCACCCCGACGCCCACGCCAAACGAGCGGCTGAACGATGCCGCACGAGCGCTGCGCAACGGTGACTATGAGAGCGCCATCGCGATCTATGATGGCATACTTGCAGCCACCGCCGATGACGCCATCGCACAACAAGCACTTATCGGTCGAGGCCACGCCAACCTGCGCCATGGAGACGCCGAAGATGCCGCCAACACCTTTCGCATCTTTCTTGCCAGCTTTCCGGAAAGTGACCTGGCTCCCGACGCCCACTTTCTCATGGCCGAGGCCCTGGTCGCCGCGGGCGAGCCGCTGGCGGCGGTCGACGAATACCGCGCCTACCTCGCGTCCCGGGCAGCCATCTCCGCCTACGTAAACGAGTGGATAGGGGATGCGTTCCACGTGGCCGGGGAATACGAAAACGCCATCGCGGCCTACCAGGTCGCCATCGCAGAGGCGCCCACCGCCTCCTTCCTGGTCAGCGCGCGGGAAAAGCTGGCGCTGTCCTACGTCGCGCTGGAGGATTACGACGCGGCGGTCGCCCAATACGACGCCATCCTTGAGGTCGCCGGGATACGCTCCTACCGCGCCCGCATCGAGCACCAGGCCGCCGAGACGCTCCTCCTGACCGGGGAGAGCGAGGCCGGCTACGCTCGCCACCTGGCCGTCGTCGAGACGTACCCCGAAGAATACCACGCCTACCTGTCGCTCGTCGTCCTGGTGGAGGCCGGGCGCCCGCCCGACGACTATCTGCGCGGCGTGGTCGATTACTACGGCGGCGCATACGGGCCGGCGGTCGAGGCCCTCTACCGCTACATCAATGCCTACCCCGATACCCACCTCGGCGAGGCCCACTGGTACATCGGGCAATCGTACCTGAAGGCGGGCAGCTACGAGCTGGCCGCCGGCGAGTTCCTAATGCTGATCGAGACCCACCCGGGGAACCGGCTCGAGGGCGATGCCTGGATGGGCCTGGCGGAAGCCCAGAACGCCCTGGGATACAACGACCAAGCCGTGGCGACCTATCAAGCGTTTGCAGAGACGCTGCCCGACCATCCCAGAGCGCCGGAGGCGCTGTGGAAAGCGGCCCGCCTGGTGGAACAGGCAGGCGATCCGGCAAGCGCAGCCGACCTGTACATGACGTGCCACGTTCGATACCCCAGCTCCGACTATGGCTCGCCTGCCCTCTTCCGCAGCGGGCTGCAATCGTACCGCGCGAACGAGCTGACGGACGCCGCCGTCGCCTGGGACACGCTGGC
>JAFGED010000267.1 GCA_016931785.1 Anaerolineae bacterium | reverse complement strand
CCCCCCGCTGGGGGGAGAGCTTGGCTTCCCCCCCCAGCGGGGGGGGATTGAGGGGGGGGAGATGCCTGATTGAAAAGGACGAAGGCAGGATTAGTGCCCCAGGGAACAAATACACCCGTTCACAAAACCGTTCATGGCATGCGCTTGAGCCCTTCCCAACGTACGCGCCAACGCCCATCAGTCGGGAAACCGGGCGCCGGGAGATCGGGACAGCCGTCCCACCCAGCGGCCATCATCGCCACCGCCGCGAGCAACCCGCCGTTCCCCGGCAGATACAATGGCAGCCGGGCCGTCTGGAAGTTGTGCCCGTTGGCCAGGTAGCGATTATTTTCCGATGCGATGAACAGCGCATCTATCGCCTGTCCCGTCCGGCCCAGGCGGGCCGCCGTCATCGCCATCATCGGATAGTCCCAGCCCCAGGAGGTCGGCCACTCCCAGGTCTGCAGGACGCGGTCGAGCGTGCGCCCCATCACCTCCGGGTCGATCAGCGACGTGGGCGGGACGAGCCCCAGCGCGGCCAGCATCGAGGGGTGGTCGGTGGGGATGGTAAAAGGCGGCGTCTCGATGGCCGCGTACGCCCCCTCGCGGATCGTCGGGCGGGCGAGGTGCTGAAAAACCCGCTCCCACTGCGGCTGGCGTTCCAGGCCCAGCCGCTCCCGCCAAGTCTGCGCGGTCTCTAGCCCCCAATGCCAGTAGGCCAGCTCAAAGGTCGGGTTCAGGGTGAGCGCCCGCTCCGGCCCGTAGCTCTCCTGTGCAGGGATCAGCGCCGGCCCCAGCACGTAGCGCCGGCCGGCCTCGTCCCACGCCGGATAGGAGGCCATGAACTCGGCGGTCTCGAAAACGACCTCTCGATAGCGCTCCAGCGTCTCGCGCTCAGGGCGCGCCCGGTAGCACAGCTCGGCGTAATAGATCGGGTGCGGCTGCTGCCAGACCAGGAACACGCCGACCTCGCTGGGGCTCTCGCGCCCGTCCGGGGAAACCATCTTGGGCCAGCGCGCCCCGCGGTATCCCTGGCGTTCGGCGGTGGCCTGCGCCAGCGGGAGGATCGATCGATACCACGGCAGGCTGCGCTCCAGCAACGGCAATCGGTCCCACAGCGCAAAGTGCACCGCGTGCCACCAGTGCATCTCCAGGTGGAACTTGCCGAACCAGCTATTGCACACCAGGCCCGTCTCCTGCGGCGGGATGGACCCGGCGCACTGGATGGCCGTCAGGTACTGCGAAAGCACGACCCGCCGCTCCAGTTCGGCGGCGCGGGGGTCGTCGCACGCGGAGAAATCGACCGCGCCGCCGCTGATCCAGAACTGCTGCCAATGGTGGGCTGCGGCCGCGCCGACCGTGTCAAAGTCAGGCAGAGGCTCGGCGATCTCACCCGGCGCGAACGCAAAGACGACCTCCAGCGGCCCGCCGTCTTGCCGTGCGATTTCGTACGCGTGCTGTGACTTGACCCGAATGGCCCCCGCCGGGCAAACCACGCGGACGTGGTAGCGATCCTCGTCGAGCACACGGATCAGGTCGGCCCGGCGGCCGGCGATGCGCGCCTGCGTCGTGTGCCGGTCGGGATGGCCCCAATCGGCCGCGTTCCCCCACTCGGCAGCGCCGTAGAGAAACGCCAGCGAGATGGCCAACCGTCCCGCCGCCAGCAGCGGTGATTCGACGCGCACGGCCAAAACGTCGCGCGCCGGGTGGCAGACGGTCAGGACGCGGACCGGCTGGCCCTCCAACTCGAAGCGACTGCTCAGCAGCCCGCCCCACAGGTCGAGGGTCTGGCGAGGGTTTTCCAGGTCGCCTATCTCAGCGGGTGAGCCATCAGCCCTGGTGAGGCGCAGCCCGATCTGCCCCAGGTGCAGGCGGTGCGGGTTGGCACGCAGCCAGGATGCGGCGGGCGAGTAGATGTCCGGCTCACCGCGCCCGGTGGCGTAGGGCACATTGCGCCCGTCCACCACGTAATCCTCCAGGGTATCCTCCAGCCGGTAATTCTCGGGATTCGGCAGGCTGTGCCAGCCCCATTGCGCGTGCGTGCCCAGCGGCATGCCAAGCTCGTGGAACTCGGGAAAGGTCTGCAGGCCGGTGATATCGGCAGTGAAGGCGAACTCGCCGTTGCCCACGCTGAGCGGGGCCAGCGGGTCGGCTGCGTTCAGCGTGACGTTGTGCCGCGTAACCAGCGCGCGGCGGTCGATGGGGTCGGTGGTGTGCATCATTGAAGGCGCCCCAATTGAGGCATGGCGGCTACTACTGGGACGGGACCGACGACGATGAAGCGGGTTTCGTACGGCGCCAAGTCCAGCGGCATGCTTACGAATCCGTCCTTCGACGTAACGCCAGAAAGCGGCTCGATGCGGCCCGACGCCGCGTCCCAGGCCTGCGCCTGGCCGTTCCCGGCCAGCGTCACCCGACGCGACTGTCCCTCCTCGCTCTCGTTGAAGAAAAAGTACACGTCGGCATCGCGCCAGCGCCGGTGCAGGGCTTTGACCGGCGCGCAGGGCCGATCCAGCGCCACATCGGGACGGGGCAGCGCCTCCAGGATGCGCGGCGTCAGCTCGCCCGCCGGCTCCCGGATCGCCCAGCCGACGTCCGCCGGGCCGGTGGCTTCCAGGAAGGTTTTCTCCACCACGAGCGCCGGCTCAGGACCGAGGAAAACGACGCCCCCACCCGACTCGGCGAATGCTCGCAGGCGCTCCAGCGCCGCCTGCGAGATGGCGCTCACCGGCGGGACGATGACGGCGCGGTAGCGCTGGCCGCTGAGGTTCGCCAGCGTGTCCCCTGCGAGCCTCAGGAGCGAGGCCAGCGCCTGCTCGTCCACAAAGTCGAAATCGCGCTGCTGCTCCAAAAGCTGCCGCGCGATCTCCCAGGCGCGCGCGTTCGCCGTCTCGTCGCCCAGCCAGATGCTGCTGGTGGGGAAGTAGAGGGCGATCTGGGCCGCCGGCCGACCAAGCGAGAGCAGGTACGCCGCGCGCTCGACGGTCGCCGCCACAGCCGGGACCTCGTCCGCTTCCAGCCAGCCGGAGCGCTCCGGGTCGGCGGCGGAGGAGGGATAGAACATGACCTCCAGCATGTTGATGCCGCGCACGAACTGGTGGTCGATGACCCACCTGGCCTGCTCGACCGTCGGTTGGATGTGGTAGGCCGCAAAGCTCTCGCTGAACGCGCGCGGGCGGCCAAAGAGGTGCGCCGCCGAGGAGGCCAGCTTGGGAAAGTCGGCCACCTTGCCCGGCCAGATCTGGTTCCAGATCGCGTCCACGCCCGGCATCTGCACGTGCCGCAGGACCTTGAAGAAATCCCCCTCGGAGCGCACCAGCTTGGGCATCTCGTCCTCATGGTTGAGGTGCACCAGGTATTCCAGGCCGTGCTCGGCGCACCAATCGGCCTGGACGCGGAAAAAGTGCTCGCCGAACAGGTCCGACCACACGTCCCAATAATCGGCCCTGACCCGCCGCGCCTCGTCCGTCAGGGTCGGCGCAAAGAAAGAGGCCAGGTAGGGGCGCACGTCGTACCCCTTGAGCCGCTGGAACTCGTCCGGCAGGTCGGGCGTCCACGGCGTGGTGGCAAAGTCGGGCTCGTCGCCGCGAAAGCCCATCACCGTGTGGCCGAACTCTTCTCCGAGGGCTTGGGCGTACTGCGCGTGGGTGAAGGCGATGAACTGGCGCGTCGCCTGCGGGTTCAAATAGTCACACAGGGAGTTAACCGCATCCTTGCCACGGGTGGGGTTGCTGACCGCCCGCGTGACGGAGGTGCGGAACCCGCGATCGACCAGCCACACCTCCCACTCGCCCGCAGGCGCCTTCCAGCGCAGCTCGCCGGAACCGGTATCGAGCGGCTGGCTGGTTTGGTCCGCCAGATTGACGGCGATGGCGCCCACCACCTCCAGCCCCAGTTGCCGCGAGAGCGTCTCGCCAGGGGCGACGGCGATGCGCTCCGCCACGGCCAATCCCTGCATGCGCAGGTCGGGCCGCTCGGCGCTGAACTTGCCCCCGGCGAACCCGCTGGGGTACTTGCCCTCGTCCACCAGGTAGACGCGCATCCCGCGGCGGCGGGCGTGCGCCACCGCCAGGCGCACCGTCTCGAACCAGGCAGACGAGAGATAGGGCGCGCTCATGCCGTAGCCGGCCTCGATCGTGACGCAGCGGATGCCGCGCGCGCTGATCGCATCCAGGTCGCGGGCGATGACCTCCTCGGTGATGGGGCCATCCCAGCCCCACCACAGCGTCAGGCCGTACTCGGGCGGGGGAGCAGCGAAATCAGCGGCGGCCTCGTCAACCGAAGTATCCGCGATCATCTGCCAGGGCTTGGGCGCGTTCGATGGGATCATTGCGCCGCCTTCACCAGGGCCACGCCTGTCCCTGGTAGTCGATCAGCGCCAGGTCATCCTCGTCCTCCCTCTCCTCCAAGAAGAAGTGCAAAGCCATCGCCGCCGCCGCCTCCGGCTCCAGGTCGGCCTCCATGTTCTTGCTGCCGTGCATGTAGGAACGCATCCACCCGGGGTGATACACCCGGAAGGTGTACCCCTCGGGCCGCAGGCGATTGAACGTGATCTTGATGGCCATGTTCAGTGCGGCCTTGGACATGCAGTAGCCGTACCACGCCTGGCGCTCGCAACGGGTGATGCTGCCCGCCTCTGAGGAGACGAAGCACAGGCGCTTCATCTTGCCCCGGTCTGTCAGCGGCAGAAACGCCTCCACCACGCGCAGCGCTCCCAAGGCGTTGACGTCGAACTCGCGGTGCGCCTCGGGGTAATCCAGGCCCTCGCCGACCGCGCGCTCCACCGCGGGCGAGATGACGCCGGCGTTGTTGATCAGCAGGTCGACGCGTTCCGCCATCCCGGCGACAGCCCGCGCGGCGGCCCGCGTCGATTCGACCGAGGTGACGTCCAGCGGCACGGCGTGCAGCATCTCGGGGAACCGCTCCGCCAGCGCGGCTAGGTCCGGCCAGTCGGGCATGTACCGCCCGCCAAAGACGCGCCAGCCGCGCGCCAACAGCCCCTCGCACAGGGCGAACCCCAGGCCGCGGTCAGCCCCGGTGACAAACGCGATTGGTTGCATGAGAGGACACTCCTTTCCTGAGTAAACGAAAGACGAATGGCGTTTAACAATTCCTAATGATACCACTCCGGCCACCCCACGCAAGTTTCAGATGCGATCGTGAACAATGGCCGTTGTTTCCAAGTACATGTACCTTTTTCTCGCCGGCTGTGTTATACTCAGCGGCAGGGAAAAACACAGGGGCCAGGTAGTGTTGACATTTTGCCTCGCGCCGGGGCCACATCGCAGGAACTCGGCTGGAATTGCAGAGAAAACCAAATGTCAACACGGCCTAGCCAAAGAGGGAACCATCATGAGGATAGCCGTCATCGGCGTTGGGGCTGTAGGAGGGTACTTTGGCGGGCGGCTGGCCCAGGCCGGCGAGGAGGTCGTGTTCATCGCCCGCGGGCAGCACCTGCAGGCGCTGCGCCAGCATGGCCTGAAGGTAGATAGCATCAAAGGCGCCTTTATCGTCCAGCCGTCCCTGGCGACCGACGATCCCCGACAAGCAGGGGGCGTGGACGTCGTGCTGGTTGGCGTGAAGGCGTGGCAGGTGCCCGAGGCAGCGCAAGCTATAAAGCCATTGATCGGGCCGGAGACGTTCGTCGTCCCATTGCTGAACGGCGTGGAGGCACCGGATCAACTGGCCGCCACCCTGGGCGCCGAGCACGTGCTGGGCGGGCTGTGCAAGATCATCAGCTCGCTCGTCGGTCCGGGCCACGTCCGTCACGCTGGCATGGAGCCTTACGTGGCCTTCGGCGAGCTGGACAACCGTCCCAGCGAGCGGGCCGAGCGGCTGCAACGCGCCTTTGAGCAAGCGGGAGTGGTAGCAGATATCCCTGCAGACATCCAGGTCGCCATGTGGGAAAAGTTCCTGTTCATCGCCTCCTTCAGCGGCATCGGAGCGGTGACGCGAGCGCCGGCCGGAGTGCTGCGCAGCCTGCCCGAGACGCGCCAGATGCTGGAGCAGGCCATGGGCGAGGTACTGAACGTGGCGCGGGAGCGGGGGATCGCCCTGCCGGGGGAGACGGTTGCCGGGGCGCTGGCCCTGGTCGACAGCATGCCCCCAGGCGGGACGGCCTCGATGCAGCGGGACATCATCGCGGGACGCCCCTCGGAACTGGAGGCTCAGAATGGAGCCGTCGTGCGCCTGGGCGCAGAAAGTGGAGTGGCGACCCCTTTGCACGCTTTCATCTATCACAGTCTGCTGCCCCTGGAGCAGCGGGCGCGAGGCCAAATGGATTTTTAGACGTCGGCTGGTAACTACTCAGCCTTGCTTCGCAGTTGCCTTTCGCGTGTTAAAAGAGAGGGGGCAGGGGTTTGGAGAGCGGCGATCCTTCGGCTTCGCTCAGGACAGGCGCCGCTCTCCAAACCCCCACCACTCCCTTTTTCGAGCGAAGGAGACTGCTCGGGCGAATAGCCTGAGTAGTTACGTCAGCTGACTATTATCCCGTATCCGTTGTCAAGGAGACCTGTGGAGCCGGGTTATCGCGATCATCGGGCTGTGCGCGTTTCTGGCGCTGTGGTACGGCGGGGGACATTTCTACAATCGCCGCCGTGGGCAGCGCCTTTTTCATTGGCTGGAGGCAGGCCTGGACGCGCTGGGGGGCGAGGTTGAAGCCGGATGGAGATCACACTGCTGCTGGAAAATCGCGAGATTCTGCCGCTGTGACTGTTGGGTGTGTTTGTACTTTGGGGCATCCAAGCTCACTGCACAAAAACGAGATTCGCAAGCGCGCAGTTCGGGCTTGCGCCCGAACTGCGCAGGTGCATTTGCCCTTGCTCGATGAATGCTAAAGCACGTGTTGTGCCTATTTCGCTGGAAGCCGATTGCCCGCCGCCCCAGGGGGCAAATGCACCCCTGACTGTTCGATTATTTGCGCGGCAGACGGGATAGGCTTATAATTAGAGCGACTTCGCTCTTCACGGCGAGGCGAGATCGAAATCGGCCCTGCCCGAAGAAAGGCAGCTCACCAACGGCAGGGGCGTGGCAGTGGCTGGAAGGACCACACCGGCTGGCTACTGCATATCAGGGTCCCGGTGCCCAGCAACAGGCAGCCGCTTTGGAGCCCGGGCTGCAGAGCTATGGCGCGTACCTGCGCCGTTTCTACTGGCGCAAGCGCGATCCGCACATTTTGTTGGAGATAAACCTAAACGGGCCGATTGCTACGCCCAGCGATACGTTTCTGAATAGCCTCCAGGCTGTGTTGGAAAAAAGCAACTCACATTGACAAGTGACCGACTGTGGGATAAACGAGAGGAGCGGTATTGATTGCAGGTAGGCGTGCCTCAGGGCCGAACAGGAGGTGCAGATGGAATCAATAACAAACTAGGTCCAGTCAAAAGGTCAATCGTGCAATTCACAACCAGTCTTTTTAGCTCTCAAGGAGGTCAGAAACCATGAATTCGATCGTTGTACTGATATTGGGAGCCCTGGCTGTTGCCGTGGGCTATGGGCTGTACGCACGTTCCATCAACCGCAACATCGTCCAACCCGACGCGAACAAGGCCACCCCGGCCAAGATGTACATGGATGGTGTGGATTTTTCACCAGCCAGCCGCAACGTACTCTTCGGATACCAATTCAAGTCGATCGCCGCCCTGGGACCCATCACCGGGCCAATCATCGCCGTCCAATGGGGTTGGCTGCCGGCGTTGGTTTGGGTCATCCTGGGCACCTTCTTCATCGGCTGGGTGCAGGACTATGGGGCGATGATCATGGGCGTGCGCCGCGAGGGAGATACCATGGGCGCGTTGAGCTACAAGCTCATCTCACCCCGCGCGCGCACCATCCTCATGATCTTTATCTACTTCTACCTGCTGCTGATCATGGGCGCCTTTGGGAACGCGGTGGGCAAGACGCTCATGGTCAACGCCAAGGTACCCTTCGGCATGATCGCCGTGGTGCTGATGGGCATCCTGGCCGGACAGATGACGTACAAGTGGAAGGCCGATATTATCCTCACCACTATCGTCACCGTCGTGCTCACCTTCGTGGGCATCTGGGTGAGCACTCTGCCGTTCATGTCCAACATCTTCTCCGGGCTTTATGGCCTGCAGGAGGTGGAGGGCAAGATGGTCTCTCCCACCTGGTTCCTGGGCAACACCCAGGCGCAGGTCCTCGGCACGCTGCTGGTGATCATCTTCTGCTATCTGGGTTCGGTGCTGCCGATCTGGTCGTTCGCCCAGCCGGTCAACTACGTCTCCTTCTGGATCGTCTCGCTGGGCGTGCTGGGCGGCATCGTCGGCCTGCTGATCTGGCGGCCGGGGATGGGTGACTTTCCCGTCTTTACCCAGTTCACCACCGCCAGCGGGCCCATGTGGCCCATCCTGTTCATCACCATCGCCTGCGGCGCCATCTCTGGCTGGCACAGCCTGGTCTCTTCCTCCGGCACGGCGCGCCAGTTGGAGAAAGAGACCGACGCCCTGCCGGTAGGCGGCGGCGCCATGTTCATGGAGATGGTGTTCGCCGTGATCGCTTTCCTCACCGCCACGGTCGCCTTCGGCAGCCTCCAGGGATTCCAAGACGCGGGCGGAGTCGGCGCGGCGCTGGGGGTCTTTTCCAAGGGACTGGCCAACTTCCTGAGCTACATCGGCGTCCCTACAGACTTTGGCGTGGCCTACGGCTCGGTCTTTTTGACCATCATGGCACTCACCATCATGCAACTGGTGGTGCGCTTCATGCGCGTGGCGAGCGCCGAGCTGTTGGGCAGCGCGGTGCCGGCGATGAAGAACATCCACGTGGGCACCACCGTGGCCCTGATCCTGACGCTGATCTTTGTGTGGGTCATCCCCTGGCTGACCATCTGGTCCGCCTTCGGAGCGGCCAACCAGCTCATGGCCGGGCTGGCCCTGCTGTTGATCTCGCTGTGGCTGAAGGAGGAGGGCAGGAAAAACTCGTGGGCGCTCATCCCTGCCGCCTTTATGATCGTCACCACCCTCGCCGCCCTGATCTACCTGGCCTACACCAACTTTGCCAAGCTCGCCACCCCCGGCATCACGACCCAAGTCACCATCGCTTCCGTCCTCGTCGGCGTCATCGCCGTGGTGCTGATCCTGGCAGCGGTATTCCTGATCGTGGACGGCATCAAGGCCCTGTTCAAGCCAAAGGAGAAGCGCGCGCCTGAGGCCGTGTAAACGATCCGCAGCACTTGGTATTCGGACGATGGGAGGGTTGTAGTGCCCTCCCATCGTCACGGGAGTCGGTAGCCGATGTCACTCGCCCGCCAGCCGGTTCTCCTGGAAATCCTGGCTTACATACCCGCAGATTTCACGCGGTGCTCGTGCTGCGAACGGATGCTCGACGCAGCGGAGGTGGGGGCACCTGTCCACCAGGAGATCAAGGCCGCCTACCCGCCAGAGATCGTGGAACAGGCCGAGCGTCTGGCCGCCTGGCTGCGGGAGTTGTCGGCGCAGTATGGGAATCGTCTGCACGTTCGCGTCGTCGATCCACAGTCGACGACGGGCTTTTTCAAATCGCTGCGCTATTGGATACGCCGGTACCCCGCCTTCATCGTCAACCGGCGGAAAAAGGTCGCCGGCTGGAACCCATCCGACGTCGAACGGCTACTGGCGGACGAGGTATCCAGCAGTGGAGGAAAGCGGTGACGTCCGCACAGGAACGCTGCCTTGACATGCTGCGTCGCGCCGCACACGCGGCGGGCGAGTTCCTCTACGGCATGACGACCTACGACTGGGTGCGCGACATGCGCAGGGAGCGGGGAGAGATCGAGCGGTTGTTCGTCCTGGTCACTTTTGGCGACCTGCTGGGCATCCCCATCCTGCCGCCCTACTACACCCTGCGTCTGCTGCCCTACGTCGTGCCCGCGGTCAATCGCTGGAAACACAGCCTGCTGCGCGAGCGCGACCTGACCGACCTGGCCGGGCTGATCGAAGGGATCACCTAAAACCGAGTGTCTTTTTAACAAGTTGGGGAAGATGGGGGGGGTAGCTTTGCCACCCGCTTACCCCCTGCCCCCGGTTTATCGAGATGACGCTAAGAACAACCAGAAATTCACCGGAGGTAATGATGAGCAAAGAAGAAAAGCAGGGTTTCCTGAAGCGCTTTGGCCAGTCGGCCAAAGAGTTCCTCTACGGCATGGCCGGCCACGATATGACCCGCTTTGCCCTCAAGACACGCGGGAGCATGGAGCACCTGTTCATCCTGATCACGATGGGCGACCTGCTGGGCATCCCTATCCTGCCGCCCTACTACTCGCTGCGCCTGCTGCCTTACGTCGTGCCGCAGATTTCCACATGGAAACGGCGCATGCTGCGCGAGCGCGACCTGACCGACGCATTGGCGTAAAGGAGAGAACATTGTCACTAGCAAAAATCTTTCAAGAGCACCCCAACCGCCGCTACATCGAGTTCGGCGGCAAGGGCGGGTTGGGCAAGACAACCTTTTCCGCCGCCACCGCCTACTGGCTGGCCAAAAAGGGCTACAAGGTGCTGGTCTTTTCCGTGGACCCGCAGGCGTCCCTCTCCGACATCTTTCAGCAGGACATCTTTGGCAAGGGCGCGGTGGAGATCATGCCGAACCTCTTTGCCCAAGAGATCGACGCCGATCAACACATCCGGGAGTACCAGGAGGAGATCCGCCAGAAAATCCGCGACATGTACGGGATGGACGAAATCCCGGAAGAGATCGAGAACTATATCCAGGCCACGGCAGCAGAGCCGGCGATGGAGGAGAGCGCCATCTTTGACGCCGTGGTCGATATCGTCGTCGGCGCGGAGTACGACTACTATATCTACGACCTGGTGCCGCTCGGGCACGCCCTCTACTACCTCAGCATGGCCAGCGTCTACGATCAGTGGATTGAAAAGATCACCGCCTTGCGCCAGGAGATGCAGGAGTATGCCCAAGTGGCGGCCGTCCTGGAACGCAAGAAAGATACAGAGGAAGACCAGATCCTGGCCGAGCTGCAATACATCAAGAACCGCATCAACACCTCTTCTGGCATCCTCACCGACCGCGAGAAAACCGCCTTCTTCTTCGTCGTCACGCCGGAGGAGATGATCATCCTGGACACGCAGAAGGCGGCCAGCCTGTTTGCCAAGTACGACGTGCCCATCTGCGGCTACATCGTGAACCGCGTCATTCCACCCAAGCTGGCCCAACAGGAGATCCCCGAGTACCGGCGGCACCGCATCGAGATGCAGGACAAGTACCTGGCCAAGATCGACGAGACGTTCGGCGGGGACGTGCTGACGCGCGTGCCCGAGTTCGAGCGGGATATCACCGGCCTAGAGATGATCGGCAAGGTGGCGGACGCGCTGTTTGGAGGTGATGCATGACAATGATTGCACAGACAAACAAGCAATTCCTTCTCGAACACCCGCAGATGAAGTACATCTTCTTCGGTGGCAAGGGCGGCGTGGGCAAGACCGTCATGGCTGGCGCGGCGGCGCTGTGGATCGCACAGCAGGGCAAGCGTACCCTGCTGGCCTCGACCAACCCGGTGCACTCCCTCAGCAGCCTGCTCGACCAGAACGTCTTTGGCGCGCCGACCCCCGTGACACACGCGCCAAACCTGGAGGCCTACGAGATCGACACCAAAGAGACCATCGAGAAATCAAAGGTGGAGCTGACGCAAAAGATCGAGTGGTTTCTCAAGTATGCCGACATCAAGACCAAGGCCGACGAGTTCGTGGAATCGGCCACCATGAACCCGGCTTTCGAGGAATCGGCCATGTTCGAAAACATGATCGACCTCATGTTCCAGGACAAGTACGACGCCTACGTCTTTGACACTGCCCCCACGGCCAATGCCCGACGACTGTTGGGCATGTCCAGCGTGTACGGCATGTGGGTCAACAAGATGATGCAGAGCCGCGAGGAGGCCAAGTCGCTGAAGGAACTCCTCTCCTACAGCAAGAAGCAGGAAAAGGACCCTCTGATGGACTACCTCCTGAGCTTCCGCGCGCGAATGGAGGGAGCCAAGGACTTGCTGACCGATGCAGAGAAGACCGCCTTCTTCTTCGTGACGTTGCCGGAGGCGCTGCCCATCGCCGTCATCAAGCGCTTCATCAACTGGTTCCAGGACTTTGGCATCCCGGT
>JAFGED010000266.1 GCA_016931785.1 Anaerolineae bacterium | reverse complement strand
GTGGCATCGCCGCAGCCGACGACGGCGGGGATGCCCAACTCACGGGCCACGATGGCGGCGTGTGATAGCGAGCTGCCGATATCCGTGACCACGGCCGCGGCGCGCGGGAACAGCGGCGTCCAGCCCACGTTCGTCGTGCTGGCGACCAGAATCTCGCCGGGTTGGAGCTGATTCCCTTCATCAGGGCTATTGATGCGCCGCACCACCCCCTCCGCGCACCCGGCGGAGCCAGGGTGCCCCTTGATGATGCCGTCGGCGCTCGGCGCAGCAGCGGCGGACACAGGCGCGTGGGGATCGTAGACATCCAGCCTGCGGTTTGGATCGGCGGCCCACTGCAAAGGATCAAAACGCCCGCGAATCCACCCTGGCAAGGGTGGCAACGCCCTATATTTCTCGTACGCCTCCCGCCGGGCGGGGATATCGTCCAGCGGCGACGCGTCGCCGGACAGAACATCGATGACTTCGTCAACCGCCAGGAAGAAAACGACATCGCCGAGCCCGGCAAGCTCACCCGCGCGCAGGAAAAACGCGCGGATGACGTCTACCGTTCGCGTGACCTCCGAGCGCGTCGCCTCACGCAGGGTATTCGTTGCGACGACGCCGTCGATTTTGCGTGCGATAGCTTGCGCTTTCTTCAGGGGCAACTGGCATGCGATCTCTTGCCGCACTGCATCGAATTCGGCGTCCCGTTTTTCCAACATATCGTTCACATCGAGCGGCGACCTTTCAAATTCCGCCAACTGCCTGTCGAGCCAGGTCGGGTCTTCGTACGGACGCGGCTCAGATAGCTCGTTCTCGTATGTTCCTCGATGACCATATCGCTGGAGATACTCCTGGCGACTCAGCTCCCCGCTCCTCAGCTTGGAAAGGCCCACCAGTGGCCCCAGGCTAGCCAGCTCCCCGGCGCTGCTGATCGTCGCCAGCAGTGTGTTGGCCCCATCCTCTCCCACGAGTTTGGTCAACTCCTTCTTTAGCTGGCGCGTCAGCGCGGCAAGCTCCTCGTTCATCTTATCCTGGAGGAGATAGACCTCTTTCCACATCGGCCTGAGCTCATCCGTCCACAGGGAGATCAACTCATCCTCCTGCGCTTCCTCCACCCGCCGCCGCAGCTCCAGGCACCGATTACGTACCGTCGCCAGGAACTCGGGCGCGGTTTTTCGCAGCTTGTTTTTCTTTACCTCGTTCCCAAACTCCCGGGGCACAAGCTTGAATAGTATAGTCTTCCAGGAAACTGGGAATGAGGGGACGTCCACGCCGGCTGGCGGGGTGCCGATAGCGTCCCCGATCACGCCCATCGCGCGCTCGTGTTTCCGCGTGGTCTTGAGCAAGAACGAGTACGTCAGGCTATAGTTAAGGTAGAGACGGCCGGCAATGTTCCCATAGGCAGGGATATCTCCAAGGGACATGTTGCGCAAAAGCTCCTGCCACACCGACCAGGTGCTCGGCGTCGCAGTCGTGGGAAAAACTTCGCCCACGTTCATGTTCGTCCACAGGTAATCCCCGGTGAAGGTGTCATTCCACTCCATCGTAATCAGCCTCCCGTTATCCCTCATGCAGGGTAACTGTTCCCGCACCGCCATCCACCGTGATCATCTGCCCGCCCTGGATGCGCTTGGTCGCCACACCCGTGCCCATCACCGCCGGAATGCCGTACTCGCGGGCGACGATGGAACCGTGGCTCAACTGCCCGCCGATGTCGGTGACGACGGCGGCGGCGCGGGCGAACAGCGGCGTCCAGGCAGGGGTAGTAAACTTGGCCACCAGGACGTCGCCCGGTCGCATCTGGTGAAAGTCCTCAGGGCCGCGCAACACGCGGGCAGTGCCGGTGACGCGGCCGGGGCTCGTTCCGGCTCCCCGGATGGTATCGCCGGCCTGCTCGGCATCTTCGGCGGCCACAAACGTGCCCAAATCCAGCCCCATCCACTTGGACTTGGGCGGAAGCACCGGCGGGGGCGTCGCACGCATTTCGGCTTGCCACACCGCCTTGCGCCGCTCGACAAGCTCGACAAAAGAGTGGATGGCCTCGCCCTTGTCGAGCGCCTCAGCGGCGCGGTCGGCCTCGGCCTCGAGCAGCCAAAAGACATCGTCCGGTCGCTCGATCGCGCCGGATTCGACCAGCCGGCGCCCCAGTTCCCGCAGCATGCGCCGCAGTTGCGGGTACCCCAACCCCAGGTCAGACAGCCCTTCCTCGCGCAGCGGGACGCTATCTTGCGCCCAGCCAACCAGCTTGCGAAAGAGCTTCCGGCGCAACCCCTTTAGCCGTCCAAGCATGGCCTGCGTCGCCTGTTCGCGCTGCTCTGCGGCCGCCTGCTGGCGCTCGTATGGATTGGGGCACTGGCCGCTGAGGAACATTTTGCACGTGTCCAGCAGGGGGGCTGGATCGTCAGCCGGCAGCGGCTTGGCAAAGTCGAGATCGTAGATGATGTGGCCGAACTGCCGGATGTGCGCTTCCCAGCGGCTCTGCCACTCAAGCCAGTCTCCAGCTTCCACGCCAGACGGGGCCGGGCCTGCCAGTTGCGCTGCGATCTGCGCTGCCGGTGTCTCTGTGACATACGCAGCCAGCGTCGGGCGCGAGCGGCACCATTCGGCAATATCGTAGATCGATTCTTCGGCCAGGATTGGGGTGCTGTCAAACCCCACCAGGTAGGTCAGTGCCTCGGGGTCATCATCGCGCTTGATCAGCTTGTTATACACGCGGGTAAACAACATTTCGCTCAAGTTGGCCCTGGCGAAAAGCGCCGACTGGTACGCGGCATACACATCGAACGACGCATCGGCAAGCTGGCGCACGCCTAGCAGAATGTCGGCCGCCGGCAGTTCGTTCAAGGGTCTGGCCTGCCACCGTGCGATGGTTTCGACATAACGCGCGTGGACCACCTCGCGCCAGTACACCTCGGCGTCTCGGATCATGCGCGGCATAGTAAAAGGCGCGTGGGTCAACAACATGAACAGTTGTTTGGGTGTAAAGCTAGTGGTGTAATAGGCATAATCGTTGATGGTGACCACCATCTCTGCCAGCTCGACTTCTTTCATGCCCCCCAGCCCAGCCATCAGCCGCTGGGTGCCGACGTTGATGGCTGCCCGGCCTAACGTGCCAAACAGCGGCGTCAGCGGCTCGGGCATCAACTCGGCGATGCTGGCGCGCACATACTGCCCTTTTGGACTGGGCATGGGCCACTCGGCCGGCGGCTCGACTTCCCTACGCAGCGGGGCCGCTTCTGGCAGCGCCGTAATGGGCCGGGCTTGCACGATAGCAAACCTACCATCGAGTAGCGTCCATTCAACGTCCATCGGCATGCCGTATAGTTCCTCGATCTGCACGCCCAAGCGCGCCAATTCGGCAGCCTGCTCGTCATCCAGCACCGGCGCGTCGCGCAGTTCCTCGGGCACAGACTGCTCCTCCGTACCACCTTCGACGCGCACGGTCATCACCTGCTTATCGGCCGTCTCGCGTGCCAGCACCTCGCCGGTCGCCTTGTCCACCGTGAGGCTATCGGGCGTCACCAAACCGCCCACGACCGCCTCGCCCAACCCCCAGGCCACGCTGATGACGGCCTGATCGCGCCTGCCCGTGACCGGGTTGGCGGTGAACATGATGCCCGCCGCCTCCGCCGGTACCAGCAGTTGTACTACCACCGCCAGCAGGGGCAGATCGCGATCTGCCCCTATCCGCTCGCGGTAGCCGATGGCGCGCGCCGTCCACAGACTGGCCCAGCAGCGTTTGACCGCCTGCAACACAGCCTCGGCGCCCCGCACGTTGAGATAGGTGTCCTGCTGACCGGCAAAGCTGGCCTCCGGGAGGTCCTCGGCCGTGGCCGAAGAACGTACGGCAACTGGCTGCGCCTGTTGCTCGGGCGAATCGCTTCGCGATTCGTCAGCTACATAGGGATTCTGCCCGGCCAGCTCTGCGTACGCCTGAGCGACGGCGCCTGCTATCGCCGCAGGCATCTCTGCCTCGGCAAACAGATCGCGGATCACCCGCGAGGCTGCCTCCAGTGTGGATGGTTGTGCAGGATCGACGTGTTCAAGGGCTGCCAGGATACGCGGCTGCAGGTCGTTCTCGGCCACGAACTGCTTGTAGGCGGCAGTGGTCACGTGGAACCCATCGGGCACCGGCAGGCCGGCGGCCACGAGCCGGGAAAGTGAGGCCCCCTTACCGCCAACAACTTGGAGCGTAGCCAGCTCGTCAGACAGTGGTAACATATACATCGCGTTCATCTGCTCACACCTTTCTCCCCACGTACATGCCATAGCCAAAGTATTCGTCGAGGTTCTTGGGCATCACCCCATCCTGGCGTACGCTCTTTTCCCCGTGGGCGGACACGCTATCCTGGCTTTCGCCCAACGAGCAAGGCATACCCCAGATATTCTTTGTTCCCCTTCATCAGCTGGCTGTCGATCTTTTGGGCCTCCCGAATCTGTGGATTCCGCACGAGTCGCAGCAACAGCTTGGGATAGACTTGGAAAAGAAAACTGAGCAGATCACGCAGATTGATACGCGGCCTGGGAAGATCCGCAGACTGCATCTCCCTGGCCTCGACCATCTCCAGCCCGGATGCCTTGAACAGGTCACACAGTGTCTCCACGGTGAAAGTATTGTGGAAAGCCGGATGCTCCGCCAGCAGCGCCAGGCCCTCCTGCGAGATCTCTGGGTCGACAATGCCTTCGTTGGCTCCCACCCTGCCTCCTGGCCGCACCACCCTCGCCATTTCCCTCATAGCCTGTCTCTCATCGCCTGGCAGGGGCGTCAAGACGGATTCAAAGATCACCACGTCAAACCGTCCATCCTCGAAGGGGAGATCGCACACGTTGGCAATCCGGAACTCTAGCTTATCCGTCAGCCCATGCCGCTGTGCCCGTTCCTTGGCCTTGCCGATCATCACCTCCGATACGTCGATCCCCCAGACCTGCGAGCCATACATCTCTGCAATGAGACAGGCGGTGCTTCCCGGGCCACAGCCGACGTCGAGAACCTGGCTCGTCGACTTCAGCTCACACATCTCCAACAGCGCTCGTGTGGCCTCCTGACCTCCTGGATGCATTTCAGGCAATAAATCTGCCAACTGGGCGACAAAGTCGTACCATTCACGGGTGCCGATAGGTTTTGATTGCGCCTCGATCTTGGTCATTTTGTCTCCTCCTTCTTTTCTTCGCCGCCCGCTTCGACGCGGCGAACGGAGATCAGGGTCAG
>JAFGED010000265.1 GCA_016931785.1 Anaerolineae bacterium | reverse complement strand
GCTGTCTGATGAACGCTAAAGCGTGTGTTATGCCTATTTCGCTTGAAACCGAGCGCCCGCTGCCCCAGGGGGCAAATGCACCCCTTCTCCCGTTCTCCATAGGTGAAAACGCTCAAGCAGACCTCTTCTCACCTGGGGAGCGGCACGGACCCGCCACTGGGGAACATTACCGTTTTCCGTTTGCCATGCAGTGGCAAGAGAGGAGGTGGTCAGAGTAAGGCATACAGTGAGAACCAGACAAAACAGGTACAGGCCACCGTTCCTGATACGGTCGGGTGACCTGTACGTGGGTCTATGGGGGAAGGCCCCATATGAATGCCAGTTTAGCATATTCATTGGCAAAGTCAAAAAATAAGGAGGATGCAAAGTGACTCAGAAAAAATTCAGTAGGCGCGATTTCTTACGCGCCGGTGCCTTAACCGCCGCAGGAGCCGCCCTCGCCGCTTGCTGCCCACAGCCGGCTACCGAGAAGGTCATCATCACCCAGGTCGTCGAGCAGGAAGGCGAACAGGTAGTGGTCACCGTGGAGACGGAAAAAATCGTACAGGCCACTCCCGGGCCAGGCGAAGTGGTGGAGATCACCTTCATGGGCTGGGGCGCCACCGAGGAAGATGAAGGAGTGCGCGCCGCGATCCGGACCTTTGAGGGCGCAGAGCCCAACATCAAGGTGACCTGGCTGCACACGCCGGATAACTATGGCGAAAAGCTGCTGGCCATGCTCGCCTCCGGCACGCCGCCCGATACGGCCTTCGACGGCAGCGGCGGCTACCAGACCGACTGCCGCGACGGCATCCTGCTCGACATCACCGAGCAGATCAAGGCCGACCCCGTCATCGGCGCAGAGGGCTACTTCATCGAGCCACAGGAGACGGAGCGCTGCACGTACAAAGGACGCTGGTACGGCATCGGTTCCTGCTGGGTGGCCCCACACATGTACTACAACGCCGATATCTTTGAGGCCGAGGGCATCGATCCGCCGAGCAGCGATCCGGCCGAAGCCTGGGATTGGGACACCTTTGTCGAGGTGTGCCGCCAGTTGACGGTGGACGCCAACGGCAATCACCCTGGAGAAAGCGGCTTTGACGTCAACAATGTGGAGCGTTGGGCCGTCCAGTGGCCGACCTGGTCGATCCCTCTCCACGCGGCGATCCAGTCCAACGGTGGGCAGTGGATCGATCCCGCCACCGGCCTGTTGGCTATCGATCAACCGGAGGCCACCGAGGCCCTGCAGGCAATCGCCGACCTGATGCTGGTGCACCAGGTGATGCCCCAGAACACCGCCTTTGAGGCCCTGGGCATGAGCAACACCCAGATGCTGGAGAACGGCAGGATGGCGATGGCAGTGGATGGCTCGTGGGCGCTGGCCTGGATCTCCAAGATCGAGGCCACGCTTGGCACGGCCGTCTTGCCCAAGATGAAGGCCCCCGCCACCGACATGCAGGCCCACCTGCACGTTGCCTACAAGGAGACCAAGCACCCCGAAGAGGCATGGCGCTGGCTGCGCTTCCTGGCCACCGAATTCTACCAGCTCCAGTTCTGCAAGATGGGACTGTGGCTGCCCAGCCAGACGGCCCTCATGACCGAGGAAGGGATAAGCAGGTGGATGACCCTGCGCACCGCTCCTGGCATGGGCGTGCACCCGGAGGGTTACGACAAGATCGTGGCCGATTACTTGCCCAACTATGGCAAGGTGCTCTACATGCCGCCCGGCTATGGAGAGGCGGACGCGATCATCACCCCTGCTCTGGACGCCGTCTGGATCGGCGACAAGACGGCCGAGCAGGCGATGTCCGAGGTCGTGGCGGATGCCAACGCCATCCTGGAAGAAGAAGCTGGCTAAAGAGGCTGGCTAAACGCATCGTCTTCGCGCTGTAGTTTCTGCGCTCTAGATCCTGGCCGCGCAGGGTATCCTGGATATGCATTGAAAGGCCTTGCGCGGCCAGTCCCTCAAGGAGGACATATGACCGCACTAGTCCGCTGGCTGAGAAAGCCGGCGCAAAGACGCACCCTGGTGGGCTACACGTTTATCGGTCCCTTCGTCCTGGGGTTCCTGCTGTGGTTCCTGATACCGGCGGGGTACTCCCTGTGGATGACCTTCCAGGACATGGACATGAGAACCCCACCCGAGTTCATCGGTTTTGGGAACTTCCAGGACATCGTGTGGGACAAGCTCTTCTGGCAAGCGCTAAAAGTCACCAGCCTTTACACGCTTATCTCGGTGCCGCTGAATATGCTCATGGCCTTCGCCCTGGCCCTGCTGATGAACACCAAGGTGCGCGGGATCGCCGTCTTTCGCACCATCTACTACCTGCCCAGCATCGTGCCGGCGGTGGCCAACGCGGTCCTGTGGGCCTGGATCCTGAATTTGGATTTCGGCCTGCTCAATGCTCTCCTGCACGCCATCGGCCTGCCCAAGGTGCTGTGGCTCCAGGAGCCAGCTTGGGCGCTGCCTGCTATAATCCTGATGAGCATGTGGGGGCTGGGCGGGAGCATGGTCACCTACCTGGCCGGCCTACAGGGCATCCCCGACGTGTTCTACGAGGCGGCATCGATCGACGGAGCCGGTCCCTGGAGAAAACTGTGGAACGTGACGATACCCCTGATGTCGCCGGTCATTTTCTTCAACCTGGTCATGGGCATCATCGGCACGTTTCAGATCTTTACCGCCGGTTACCTCATTACAAACGGCGGCCCGCAGAACGCCACCCTCTTCTACGTCCTGTACCTGTGGCGCAACGCCTTCCAGTATTTCCACATGGGATATGCAGCCGCCCTGGCGTGGGTGCTCTTTTTCATCATCATGGGGTTGACGGCGTTCGTCTTTCGCGGCATCGGTAGGTTTGTGTACTACGAGGAAGAGGGATAAGAAAGTGGATGTGACAGAGACCATGACTCGTGTTTCGAGGACGCGCTATGAGTAGAGCGACAATTCTCAAGGGCGTATCCCAGGCTACGACCTACATAGTGCTGCTCGCCGGCGCGATCATCATGCTGCTACCCCTAACCTGGATGGTCAGCAGTTCCCTGAAAGTGGAACAAAGGGTCTTTCAGTTTCCCCCTTCGTTGATTCCCGACCCGTTCCGCCCCCAAAACTATGTGGATGCCCTGACTTACAAGCCTTTCGACGTCTACCTCCGCAACACGGCCTTCCTGGTCCTGATGAATGAGCTGGCCATCGTCCTGGCCTCCTCATTCTGTGGCTATGGCTTTGCCCGGATCAAATTCCCCGGACGCAACCTCTGGTTTGGGCTCGTGCTGGCCACCCTGATGGTGCCCTACGTGGTCATGATGGTGCCGCTGTTCGTGATCTTTAGCCGACTGAGATGGATCGACACATTCCTGCCCCTGACCGTGCCTTTCTTCTTTGGAGGAGGGGCCTTCAACGTATTCCTCATGCGCCAGTTCTTCCGCACCATCCCGGAGGAGCTGGCCGACGCGGCGCGCATCGACGGGTGCAACGAGTTCATCATCTACTGGCGCATCATGATGCCGCTGGCCAAGCCGGCGCTGATCACCGTGGCGATCTTTACCTTCCTCGGCACCTGGAATGACTTCACGGGACCCCTGTTGTACCTCAACTCGCCGGATAAATTCACCCTGGCCGTGGGCCTGGCGAATTTCCGCGTCTCGTTTGGCGGCGGAATGGGCGGGACCACGGGAGGACGGTCGCGCTGGGATCTGCTGATGGCCTTTGCGACGACGATGACCGCACCTGTCATTGCCGTCTTTTTCCTCGCCCAACGGTACTTTGTCAAGGGGGTGGTGTTGACTGGGTTGAAAGGGTGATCCTACGAGGAGACAATTCGTGACCGAGACCGGAGCTTTCAAAATCCCTCTCAAAGCACACACGCCGAGTGGTAAGTCGGCCCGAAGGAGGTTATCCCGGACCACGGTCTGGCTGATACTGATCGCCGGAGCGATTCTCATGATGCTCCCCCTCGCCTGGATGGTCAGCAGTTCCTTTAAGCTGGAGCAAAAGGTCTTTCAGTTTCCTCCTGAATTGATTCCAAACCCATTTCGCCCGCAAAACTATGTGGATGCCCTGACCTACAAACCTTTCGACGTTTACCTCCGCAACACCGCCTTTCTGGTCGTGATGCACGAACTGGCCATCATCTCGGCCGCGTCATTCTGCGGTTATGGCTTTGCCCGCGTACGGTTCCCCGGACGGGATTTTTGGTTCATGATCGTGCTGGCTACGATGATGATCCCCGGCGTAGTTACGATGGTGCCGCAGTTCGTGATCTTTAGCAAGCTGCAATGGGTCGACACGTTCCTGCCACTGATCGTACCGCCGTTCTTTGGCGGAGGTGCCTTCAACGTCTTTCTCCTGCGCCAGTTCTTCCGCACCATCCCGGAGGAGCTGGCCGACGCGGCACGCATCGATGGGTGCAGCGAGTTCTCCATCTTTGCCCGCATCATGATGCCGCTGGCCAAGCCCGCGCTGGTCACCGTGGCGATCTTTACCTTTTTCGGTACGTGGAACGACTTTACAGGGCCCCTCCTATACCTTCACTCACCGCACAGGTTCACGGTCTCTATTGGGCTGGCGACCTTTCGCGGCGTATTGCGCACGCGTTGGGACTTGCTGATGGCTGCCTCGACGGCGATGACCTTGCCCGTCCTCATCGTCTTTTTCCTCGCGCAGCGCTACTTTGTGCAGGGTGTGGTATTAACCGGGTTGAAGGGGTAAATCAACCTGCGTGCTATTTACCTCGTTTCGATGAAAAATCAGGAGAATTCTCAATGACAGGAATTTTTAACCCAATCCCACCCGGCAAGGTCAAACTGCTGCCCGGCATGTTTCAGCACCGGTTCGACCTGAACTATAGCTACGTCACGAGCCTGCGCAGCCAAAGCCTGCTGCAGAATCACTACCTGGAGGCCGGCCTGTGGAGCGCGCGCAGCCGCCCCGAAGACATCCACTGGGGCTGGGAAGCCCCCACCTGCCAGTTGCGCGGGCACTTTCTCGGCCACTGGCTCTCCGCCGCGGCCCGCATCTATGCCAACACGGGCGATGCCCAGATCAAGGCGCGAGCGGATTACGTCGTCTCCGAGCTGGCCCGCTGCCAGGAGGAAAACGGCGGCGGGTGGGCCGGGTCGATCCCCGAAAAGTACCTGGATTGGATCGCCCGGGGAAAGCGGGTGTGGGCGCCCCACTACACGCTGCACAAGACCCTGATGGGCCTCTGCGACATGGCGAAATACGCCGGGAGCGCGCAGGCGCTCGACGTGCTGACCAAGTGGGCCGATTGGTTCTATCGCTGGACCGGCCAGTTCTCCCGCCAGGAGATGGACGACATCCTGGACGTGGAGACCGGCGGGATGCTGGAGGCTTGGGCCGATCTATACGGCCTGACGGGCCGCGAGGAACACCTGGAGCTGATGAAGCGCTACGACCGGCCGCGCCTCTTCGAGCGGCTGCTGGCGGGGGAGGACCCGCTGACCAACCGCCACGCCAACACCACCGTCCCCGAGGCGCACGGGGCGGCGCGCGCCTACGAGGTCACCGGCGAAAAGCGCTGGCGCGACATCGCCGAGGCGTACTGGCGCTGCGCCGTCACCGACCGGGGGACCTTTTGCACCGGCGGGCAGACCACGGGCGAGGTCTGGACGCCGCCCTTCGAGTTCTCCGCCCGGCTGGGCGACAAGAACCAGGAGCACTGCGTGGTCTACAACATGATGCGCCTGGCCGACACCCTGCTGCGCTGGACGGGGGACGTGGTCTACGCAGACTATTGGGAGAGGAACCTTTACAACGGCATCCTGGCCCAGCAGAACGCCGAGACGGGGCTAATCGCCTACTTTTTGCCGCTGCGGGCCGGATCGACCAAGCGGTGGGGCACGCCCACGGACGACTTTTGGTGCTGCCACGGCTCGCTGGTGCAGGCGCACACGATGTACGCCAACCACGTCTACTACGAGGACGAAGACGGGCTGGTGGTGAGCCAGCACATCCCCACGGAGCTGGAGTGGGAAAGGGATGGTGTGCCGGTAGTGGTGAAGCAGACCTTTGATACCGAGGCATATTCCATGGGGAAGGTGCACGAGCCTGATGGGCCAGCGCACAGGCCGAACCGCCGGGTGGTCGAGCTGGCGATCCACTGCAAGCAACCGGCAGAGTTCGCCCTAAAGCTGCGGGTGCCGTGGTGGGTCGTCGGTCGGGCGGCCATCCTGGTCAACGGCGAATCGCAAGCCGTGGAGGCGGGGCCGTCCAACTTTTGCACCATCCGGCGCACATGGCAGGACGATACGGTGCGCGTCGAACTCGCCAAGGCGCTCTACCCCTGCCCGCTGCCGGACGAGCCCGACACGGTCGCCTTTATGGACGGCCCGGTGGTCCTGGCAGGCCTGTGCGAAGAGGAACGCACCTTGTACGGCGACAAGGACCGGCCAGAGACCATCCTGGCGCCCGATAACGAGCGCGAATGGTTCTTCTGGCAACACGGCTATCGCGCCCGCGACCAGGAGCGCGGGCTGCGCTTCGTGCCGCTGTACGAGGTCAAGGATGAGGCGTACACGGTCTATTTCCCGGTCGAGCAAAAATAGGAGAGGAGTAAAGGGACAATGGGCAAAGCAGTTTCCACAATCAAGCCAAACGCGCTGCGCGCCGTGGGCGGCTTTCTGGGACAGCGCTTTCACGCCAATCGAGAGACGCGCCTGAAGGACCGGATGCTGGCCGAAGGGTTCATCCGCCTGCACGAGCGCAAGACGACCACGATCTTTCACTGGACCAAGACGTACGACGATTGGTTCTGGATGGGCGAGCAGATCGGCAAGTGGCTGGATGCCTCGACCTACGCCGCCTTGATCGCGGGCGACCAGGAATTGCTGGAACGCGTGCACGAGCTGATCGGGCGGCTGGCGAAAAGCCAGGAAGAGGATGGCTACCTGGGGATCACGCCTCGCTTCCACCGCAACCCGGTGCGCGGCATGGAGCTGTACGAGATGTACTATGTGCTGCACGGCCTGCTGGTCTGCGCCGACCTGCTGGAAAGCCAGGTGGCGCTGGAGACGGCGCGCCGCCTGGGCGAGACCATCATCCACACCTGGGGCCCCGAGCCGGGCCAGTTCCCGCTGGTCGGACGTTACCCCGGCAACGGCCACGATGGGGGAGAGGGCACGCTCATCCTGGAGCCCATCGTCCTGCTGGGCCAGCAGACGGGCGACGAGCGCTTTACCGAGTGGGGCGAGCGCACGCTGCTCAAGTGGGATGAATGGCTGGCGGCGTACCCCGAATCGGTCCACACCTGCGACTACACGTCGATGAAGCAGTTCGCCGCGGGCGAGAAGGACGTCCACGAGCTGCGCGAGCCGATCCACGCCCACACCTTTCACATGACGCTGCTGGGCCTGGCTGCCCTGCATAACGTGACGGGCAAAAGCGAGTACCGGGATATCGTGCTGGGTAGCGTGAATCGCCTGGCCGACGAGTGGATTTTCCTCACCGGCGGGATGAGCTCCAGCGAGCGGTACGTGCCCCGGAGATATTACCACCCGCGCAACGACATCGAGGTGTGCCCGCAGCACACTTGGATCCTGCTGCTCGAACAGGCCCTGCAGTGGACGGGCGAGGCGCGCTACGCCGCCGAGATCGAGCGCGACCTGTTCAACCACTTTTTGGCCGCCCAGCTCGCCGACGGCTCCAACTGGAGCTATATGACGCCTCTGAACGGGCGCGCGCAGGAGCCTTACGGCCCCAACTGCTGCAACGCCGCCGGGCATCGCATCGCCGGGCGTATGCCCACGTATCTCTACGGGTTCCGAGGCGATGGTCTTGCCGTGCTGATGTACACCGAAAGCGAGGCCGTCCTCCAGCCACCTGGGCTGCCCGCCGTCACCCTGCGCCAGGAGACCGATTTCCCCTCCACCGGGTCGGTGACCATCCACGTCGGACCCGAGCAGGCGGCCAAGTTCGCCCTGCACCTGCGCATCCCGCCCTATGCGGAGGGAGCCAAGGTGCGCGTCGGCGATGGCGCGCCCGAGCCGGTGCAGGCGGGCGGTTTCGCTGTCATCGAGCGGGAATGGCAGGCTGGGGATACGGTCAGGCTCTATCTACCTTTTCGCGTGAGCTGCCAGGGCAACGAGCACACGCTGGCCATCGTGCGTGGGCCGCTGGTCTATGCCTACTTTCAGGACGCGCAAGCCGATCCGGCCAAGTTCCACTGGTGCCGCGGATTGTACCCCGAGGACGCCATCCTGAGCCTCGATCCCGACCAGATCGAGGAGAGCGTGCAAGAGGAGCCAGCGGCCGAAGGCTTGCTGGGGCCGGCGCTGCGCGTGCCGGGCTTCATCCGCTCCCGGGCGCCCGTGTTTGCCACACCAGATGGCAACTCGCCGCTGCCTGGGCGCCAGGAGCAATCGCTCCTGCTGCATCCCTTTGCGGACCAAGGGGCGATCCGGGGAGTCTACCGCGTCTTTATGGAATACGTCAAGCCCGCTGCATGAGTGACGGCGTTCGCCTTTCAGCGGCTGTGTAATTGAGCACACTATGAGAAAGCAGGATGAGGAGGTAAACCGTGGCGACAACGCACGCTAGTTCTACAAGGGGTATCCTCAAAGCACGTCACATAAAAGTGGGCCGTAGGTGGCTCTCCCAATCTGTGGTCTTGGCGATGCTGATCATCGGAGCGATTATCATGCTGGCTCCGCTCTTCTGGATGATAAGCTGTTCCTTAAAACTGGAGCAAAGGGTCTTTCAGTTCCCTCCCACGTTGATCCCAAACCCGATTCGCTTCCAGAACTATGTAGACGCCCTGACCTATAAGCCTTTCGACGTTTACCTCCGCAACACCGTCTTCCTGGTCCTGATGAACGAGCTGGCCATCGTCCTGGCCTCCTCATTCTGCGGCTACGGTTTTGCCCGGTTGCAGTTTCCGGGACGCAACCTCTGGTTTGGACTCGTGTTGGCGACCCTGATGGTGCCCTACGTGGTCATGATGGTGCCGCTGTTCGTGATCTTTAGCCGGCTGAAATGGATCAATACGTTTCTGCCCCTGACTATACCCTTCTTCTTCGGGGGAGGCGCCTTTAACGTATTCCTCATGCGCCAGTTCTTCCGCACCATCCCGGAGGAACTATCCGACGCCGCGCGCATCGACGGGTGCAACGAGTTCATCATCTATTGGCGCATCATGATGCCGCTGGCCAAACCGGCGCTGATCACCGTGGCGATCTTTACCTTCCTCGCTACGTGGAATGACTTCACAGGCCCCTTGTTGTACCTCAACACGCCGGATAAATTCACCCTGGCCATAGGCCTGGCGAATTTCCGCGCCTCGTTTGGCTCCGGGCTGAGAGATATGGGGGCAGGCGGGCGGTCGCGCTGGGATCTGTTGATGGCCTTTGCGATGACGATGACCGCGCCCGTCCTCGTCGTCTTTTTCCTGGCCCAGCGCTACTTTGTAAAGGGAGTCGTGATGACCGGGTTGAAGGGATAACCCACGAGGAGGCAATTTTTGGCCGAGACTCAGATCACAGCTTTTACCAAGAGTCCTAACAGGGTACACGCGATGGGCAGCACGGCGATTCGAAAGCGCTTATCTCGGGTCATAATCTTGGTGGTGCTGATCGTAGGGGCAGTCGTGATGATGTTCCCGCTTGCCTGGATGGTGAGCAGCTCGTTCAAGCTGGAGCAAAGGGTCTTTATGTTCCCACCCCAGCTGATCCCCGACCCGTTCTGCCCTCAAAACTATGTAGAGGCCCTGGCCTACAAGCCTTTCGACGTCTACCTCCGCAACACCGTTTTCCTGGTGGTGATGAACGAGCTGGCCATCGTCCTGGCCTCCTCTTTCTGCGGCTATGGCTTTGCCCGGGTACGATTCCCCGGACGCGACTTTTGGTTTGGGCTCGTGCTGGCGACCATGATGGTGCCCTATGTGGTCTTGATGGTGCCGC
>JAFGED010000264.1 GCA_016931785.1 Anaerolineae bacterium | reverse complement strand
TGGGTGGCGATGTCGTTGACGGAGGCGATGATCTCGCCGATCTGCTGGGTCTGCTCGGAGAGGGCCAGGATGTTCTCGGCGATGGACTCGACGCGCTCCTCGATGTGGCCCATGGTGGCGATCGTATCGCGGACGGCCTGCTGGCCGGAATGGGAGACGTCGACTGTGCGCTGGGAGGCGTCGACGACCTCCTGGGCGCGCTGGATGGCCTGCTCGGAGATGGTCTTGACCTCGTCGACGGTGATGGTGGTCTGGGAGATGGCGGCCGACTGCTCGCTGGCGCTGGCGGCCTGCTGTGTGGTGGCGGCCAGGATCTCAGCGGCGCCCGCGCCCAGACCGCTGGCGGTCTCGCGCACCTGCGTGATCATGCGATCCAGGCTGGCCGTCATCTCGTTCAGTCGATGTCCCAGCGTGACCAACGGATCGCCGGTTTCTCGTTTGCCGTTATCCAGCTTGAGCCGCACGGCCAGGTTGCCCCGTTCCATCTCGGCCATGTGGTCGTCGTACTGCTGAACGACGGCGCGCAGCCATTCATTCCGCTGTTCCAGCGATTGGCGGGCCGTCTGCAACTCTCGATTCCGCTCGGTCACTTCGCGTTCGTTATGGCGGGAGCGCTTGAGCGCGCGATCCAGACTGTGCAGCGCCAGGAACAAAAGCCCGGTCACGCCCGCCATGGTCATGGCAAATTCTCCCAATACTTGATCCGGCATGCGCGGCTTAGCGGGTGGCTGGATCATTCCCTGGCCCTCGCCGAGGAGCATACCTGCCGCAGATACGATGCTCAACACGCCAAATATGATGCCCCCGTATTTGCCCAGGAGCAGGCCGGCGATGAGCACGACCCCAAATAAGCTGATGATCCCGGACCCGGTCAACCCACCGCCGGCAGCCGTTGCGTGAGAGATGCCTCCCAGCAGCGTCAGCGATAGGATCAGCGCGGCGGCTCGAACGTAGCCAAGACGCAATAGAATCAGCAGCCCCAGGCTCAAAGCGATCAAGACGCCCTCGAAGGCTATATCGGCCAGACCGCGCCCCTCGACCAATAACGGAAAGGGGGTGTAAAGCACGGCGGCTGCCAGAATGATGAACAGGACGCTGTTGAGCAGGCGTGCCGCGCGCGTTTTTTCGTCGTCCTCGAAGGTCGGTGCCAGCACGATGCGTCGCAGCCACGCGGGCAACAACTGTTTCATTAGCCCATTTCCTCCTCGATGATCAGCCGTTCATCTGCCAGCAGAGTGGGGAGGTCCAAAATCGCGATCATTGGTGCCCTGTCGCCTTGTTCTATCACCCCGCGCACGTATTCCGAACCGATCCCGCGGGCCGTATCGGTCACGCCCTGTATCCGGCTGGTGGGGAACGGCTCGATAGCCAGGATGTCGTCAGCCAGCAGCTCGACCTCCATCGCGGGCGTCTCGACGACGACCAGATCCGGGAAGGGGGTTATCAGGTCATCTTCCCTGGTTTCGGCGGGGGCCAGGCCGAAGAAGCGCCGCAGGTCGAGGACCGAGAGGATGCGCCCGCGCAGATTGACCACGCCCGTCACCCACTCTGGCACGCGTGGCACCCGCGTGATCTGCACCGCCGGCCTAATCTCCCGTATGTGCTGCACGTCGATGCCATAGACCTCGCATCCAAGCTGGACCATAGCCAGTTCGACCTGATCCCCTTTCTCTTCCCGGGTCGGCGGTTTTGCCAATTGGGCCGCACGCTGCGCCCAGATGCGCTTGATCAGCTCTGGATCGGTTTCGTTTATTCCCTTCAGGGCAGTGCTGGCTTTGGCGATTCTCTGACGTGCGCCCTCTCCGTCAAAGGCACGTTTCTGGCTCTTTAGATCGTTTTCGCCCATACCTTTTCCCTCTTTCTCACTCACGCGCGCCCTGGCCGGCTGCCTCAGCGCCCCACTGTTGCTGTTGGCGGACGATGACGTCTCGCAATCTGCCGACCGTGATACCCTCGGTGCCGGATACCAAGGCGTCCTCGACCTGGCCTTCTAATAGACGGCGCGCGTTGTCCAGCGATTTGAGCGCTCTGGATAGTTGGCCGTTGGAATGATAGAGATCGGCCAGGCCAAAGTGGGCCGGTACGTGATGGCGATCGATGTAGACCACTTTTTTCATCGCTTCTATGGCCTGCGCGTGCTGGCCCTGGTGCTGGAGCACGAGCGCCAGGGTGTAGTAGGCGTCCAGCGCCAGCCTGTCCGCCTTGATGGCCTCTCGACACCAGTGCTCGGCTTCTTCCCAGCAGCCCAGGTTGGCATAGGCCCGCCCCAGCATTGCGCACGTGGGCGCGTGGCGCGATCCGGCCTCGACCAATCCGAGTAGCAGGTCCCGCGCCTGTTCTGAATGGCCGTACTCCAGGAGTTCGCGCGCTTGTTCCAGGGGATCGACTTTTTCTTCCTCTGCCGGAATCGAGATGGGAGAAGGCTGGGCGTGTGGCTGGACGTCTATGGATGGGGCGGGCTTTTCGACAGGAATCGGGGCCCGCCTGGGCTCTATGGGCCAATTCCAATCCTTTGGCAGCTCTGTGGCTTGCCCGCCGCGCTGATACAGGATTGCTCCCGGAAAGTTGTGCGCCTTGAAGCGCCGGTAGGTGACGAGCGAGTGCTCAGAGTGTCCCACGACCAGCCACCCACCCTCGGTCAGGGCGTCGTGGAATCGGTCGGCAATCCGCTGGGTGATCCCTGCGGTGAAGTATATCGTCACGTTGCGACACAGGATCAGGTTCATGAACGTGGTGTTGGTCTCGTAGGCCGGGTAGGCATCTGCTGCCAGGTTGAGCTGGGCGAAGGTGACCATGCGCCGGACTTGGGGGTCCAGTTCGTAGCGATTGTCCAGCTTGCTAAAGTAGCGCGGTCGCAGTTGCTTGGCCTGTTCTTCGCGGAAGGCCCAATTGCCGTAGATCGCTTTGCGCGCGCGGGCGAGGGCCTCGGTGTTGAGGTCGGTGCCCAGGATGGTGATGGCCCAGTCGTCTACGTCGGGCAAGAGCTCGCGCAGCAGGATGGCGATGGAGTAGGGCTCTTCGCCGCTGGCGCAGCCCGCGCTCCAGATGCGCAGGGTGCGCAAGGAGCGCTGTCGTTCGATGATCTGGGGCAGCACGTGCTCGCGCAACGCTGCGAACTGGCTTTCATCGCGGAAAAAGTGGGTCTCGCTGATGGTGAGCGCGTTGATCAGCCGCTCGGTGTGAATCGCGCTGCTTTCGGAATCCTGCAGCAGGTTGTAGTATTCGTCCAGGTCTGTGCAGGTGGAGGCGGCAAAGGCCTGCTTCACGCCCCGCTCCAGTTCGGTGCGCCGTTTCTGGGAAAAGTGCAGGCCGAAGCGCTCCTCGGCCAGCTCGCTGAAGCGCACGCAGTCGCCGTATCCCAGGGGTTGGGTGTCCTCTGGTTTGTGGACCTGTTCAAAAGCGGTCACGCGTTACTCCCGGTCGATTCGCTTTTACGTCGCTGGCGCGTTGTCTTTGGCTTTGACTTGGGCTCTACGGATGTCTTACTCGGTGCGGCTTTCTTCTTTGGCGCTGCCCTGCGCCGCTTGGGGGTTGGCTCGGGCCCTGTCTGCGCTTTGTCGGCTATGGTCTTGAGCATTTCGACCGCCTGGGCAAGTGCCTCTAGCTGGTCGGGCCGGAAGATCTGATCGGGATCGAGCATCAACATCGCGTCATCCGCGACGTAGGTCAGCCCGCGAAAGATTGGCGCATCCCCCAATTCCTCCGGCAAGATCTCGCCGAGCTGGACGATCTGGTCTGCGGGCAGGTTGAACACGTCGGTCACCTCGTCGACGATGAGGCCTATCGTCTGGCCGCCGATGCGCGTGAGCAGAATGGGTGTGTTCAGTTGCAAGGGCGTGTCCTCAAGGCCAAAGTGCCGGCGCAGTTTGACCACGGCGACGGCCTCGCCGTGGACGTTGATCACACCCTCGACCACCTGGCTGAGCTGCGGGACGGGCGTGATGGCGACCATGTCGATGATCTGTGCGATCGGCTCGATGGGTAGGGCATAGGTCTGCTGCTCCAGCCGGAACGCCACCACGTTCTGCCGATCGGAGGATGCTCCCTCAGTTGTGTCCATTGTTCTCTCCCGGTTTCGTTTCGTCGCCGTGTGTGATTTTCTGGATGGCGGGTAGCAGGTCGATGGCCATCGTGTTCTTGGATACAAAATCGTCGGCCCCGGCGGCGAGTGCGGCTTTCCGATAGTCGTCGGTGTCCATCAGTGTCAGGGCGATGATGCCTATCTTGGGCAGCGTCGCGCGCAGCAGGGGGATCAGTTCCAGCCCGGGCAGGTCAGACATAGATAGGTCGATCAGCGCCACATCGGGATCGAGGTTCTGGGCCAGGTCGATGGCCCACCTGCCTCCGCTGACCGTGCCGACGACGACCACGTCTTGCTTTTGCAAAAAGCGCTTGGCACAGTGGAGAAAAATCGGGTTGTCGTCTACCAGCAGAACGGAAATGGCACTCATAGTGATGTCCTATCGAATAGCACACAGCCCGAACGGGCGCGCCCGTTCAGGAACTGATATGATGGTACCATGTTTGGGCTGGGCCTGTCTATCCGTAGGCCTACGCAATTCTCGCCAGGAACCTACGGAATTGGTAACTACCCAGCCCTGCCTCGCAGTTGCCTTTCGCGACAAAAAGAGGCGGAAGGCGGAGGGTTCGAGAACGGCAAAGCCGCTCTCGAACCCCCCATCTCTCCCTTTTTCGAGCGAGGGCCACTGCTCGGACGAACAGCCTGAGTAGATACCGGAATTGGGGGAAAATTCCCACGTCTTTCGCGCGTAGCGCGAGACACATACCCCTTGTGAGAAGCACAACGGGCTGGCCTGCGATCTTGACGCATGGAACCAGGATCGCGGCGAAGCGGCCCTGCGGAGCAAAGACAGGGCGTGGGTGGTTGTATTCTGAAGGGCGTTTCCGCTAAAGCCCGGCTCTATGCGCGAGCTGGTGCATGAGCAGGCCCAAGGCGTAGCAGCTGGCGGCCTGAAACAGCACGGCGATCAATCCTCCCACGATGAGCCACGCCCTTTGTGTCCCCGTGAGTTGGTCGTACTCATCGGGTTTCATCTTGCGATAGAATTCCGTCATGGCGCTTTTCTCCCTCTGATCCTACCAGAGCCCCAGCTTCCAGAGGATCCACTGCGTGCGGTATCCCAGCAGGCAGGCACAGGACATGCATAGTACGGATGCGATCAGGTAGGCGAGGATGATCCATTTCAACTCGTAGACTCTTCTCAGCCAGACCGGCTTGGTCGCATCCCCCTGGGGGATTTCCGGGCTCGTCTTCAGGGGCGCGCCGCAGTGGTTGCAGAACGTGGCGCCCTCGCGCACCAAAGCCCCGCATTTTGGACAGTTCATTGCCCTCTCCTTTCTAGCCCATGAAGGGCTGTGCGACGGTTTCCTGGTAGGTCTTGTTCCTTCACCTCATACCACTTGTGGAGCCGCACAGGCGGCGGCTCCTGTCCATCTGGCCGCCTGCTGGAAGCTCACTTTTCCATCGGGATTATCCCACGCTTGAGGGCGTAGCGGATCAGGTCGGTCTGGGAGTGCAGGTCCAGTTTGCGCATCATGTTCGCCCGGTGCGTCTCGACGGTGCGGGAGCTGATCGACAGCCGTTCGGCGATCTCGGTGCTGCTGTGGCCCTCCGCCGCCATGTGCAGCACCTCGCGCTCCCGGTTGGTCAGCTCTTCGTAGGGGTCCAGCGACGCCTCCTGGGCCTTGCGCGTGTAGGCCTCGATGGCGCGCTCAGAGAGCGGCGGGCTGAGGTAGCGCCGGCCGGCCTCGACCTCGCGCACTGCCCGCACCAGATCGTCGGCGCTGGAATCTTTGAGCACGTAGCCGGAGGCGCCGTTCCTCAGCGCTTCCAGCACGTAGGCCTCGTCGGCGTGCATCGATAGGATGATGACGCGGGTCTGTGGGCAGTTGTCGCCGATCTGCCGCGTGGCCTCCAGGCCGTTGATGCCGGGCATCATCAGGTCCAGCACGATGACATCGGGCTGAAGGCGCTCGGCCAGTTGGATCGCCTCCAGTCCGTCCCCGGTCTCGCCGACGAGGGAGAAATCCGGTTCCGCCTCAAGCAGGGCCCGCAGGCCCTGCCGCACGATGCGGTGGTCATCTGCCAGTAGGATGGTCGTCATTCCTGTTGCTCCACTGTGCCGCCCAGGGGTAGTTTGGCGGTCAGGCAGGTACCGGCTCCAGGGGCGGATTTGATCGTCAACTTGCCGCCCAGGAGGGCTGCGCGCTCGCGCATGCCAACCAGGCCGCTGGAAGTGTCCGAAATCAACGGGTCATCGGGGTTAAAGCCTGCTCCCTGGTCGGTGATCTGCGCGCTGAGGACATCCTGCTCGACCCACAGTCGCACCGTGGCGTTATCCACCCCTGCGTGACGGGCTATGTTGGTCAATGCCTCCTGCACGATGCGATACGCGGCAGTCTCGACTTCTGGTTTGAAGCGCTGCCCCTCCAGGTTGGTGTGCCTCAGGTCTACGTGCACTCCCGTCTGGTCGGTGTAGCGCCCGCAGTGCCACAGGAGCGCGGGCAGCAGTCCCAGGTCGTCCAGCATCGTCGGCCTCAGATCGAGGGAAAGGTTGCGTACCTGCGCCATGAGTTCGTCGGCTAACGCGAGGGCTTCTTCCAGGCTGTCGTTCTCGACCTCTCCCGGTGAGCGGGCGGCCATATCTAGCACCAGCTTGAGGCCGGTCAGATATTGGCCGATTTCGTCGTGAAGTTCGCGGGCGATGTAGCGACGTTCATTTTCTTGCACTTCCACCAGGCGCTGTGAGAGTATCTGCAGCCGCTCCCGTCCCAGGTGCACCGCCTCGAACAATTGAGCATTCTCGATGGCTACGCCGATCTGATTGCCGATGGCCGATAGCATGCCCAATCGCCCCGGGCCAAACCGGTCTTTTTCGCGGCTGACCACGGTCATCACGCCCGCCGTCTTGCCCGCCGACTCCAGAGGCACGCTGACCAAAGATTGCCAGCCTTCTTGGATGGCTGTGGAGGTGGCGTTCCTGGGGTCTTGAGCAATATCGGGCACAAAGAGCGGTTGCCCGCTCTGGACCGCCCGCCCGGATGGTCCCTCGCCGATTTTGAACCCGCCGATCTCCTGTAGGACTTGGGGCGAGAGCCCATGGTGGATGGTCGGGGCGAAGGATTGACTGTCTTTGTCAAAGAGGTATACGATCCCGCCCTCGGCGTTCAGCGCCAGCATCGTCTCTTGCAGGGAGGCTTGCAGCACCGCTTGCAGATCCAGGGATTGGCTCACCGCAGCTGCGATGGCGTTGATGGCGGTCAGCTCCTCGTTGCGCTGCCTGATCTTTTCCTCCGCCCAGCGGCGCTTGGTGACGTCTCTGATGATGACCTGAATCGCGTACAGGTCGCCGGTTTTCGTCAGCGGCGTTGGGAAAACCTCGAGCCAGCGGGTGTCTTTGCCCCCGCGAATTTTGAGCTCGTATGGTCCGGCTTTTTCCCCGGCTGCTATCTGTGAAAGGATCGCCAATTGCCGCGGGATATCCTCCTCGTGCAAAAGGCCGAGGTCAGCGGCTGGCTTGCCGATCATCTCCTCTCTTGGTATTCCGATAATTTCCACCGTCGCGTCGTTACAGTCGAGGATCGTGCCATCTGGGCTGACCAGGGTGATGGATTCGGGGGATGTTTCGAAGAGCGTGCGGTATTTCTCCTCACTCTCGCGCAGGGCCTCTTCCGCCTGTCTGCGGGCAGAGATGTCGGTGAAAGCGGATAGCACGCCGGCCAGACGTCCCTCTTCGTACAGCCAGCGGGCGCTGACGATGGCGGGTATCAGGCGGCCATCCTGCGCTAGAAGCACGGTCTCGTAGCGGATGACGATGCCTTCGGCCGGGCTCGCGCCTCCCGCCTCGATGTCGGCTTGATGCCCGGGGGCCACGATGTCTGCCCAGTGCCGCCCTGTTAGCTCCTCGGGCACATATCCCAGCAACTCGGCTGCTTTGCGGTTGACGAACGTGATCTGCCCCGCGACATCTTCCAAGAGGATGCCCTCCTCCAGGCTCTGTACGATGTTCTCGTTGAACGCGCGCAGCTTTTCGGTCTCTGCGTATAGCTGCGCGTTCTCTATGGCGATGGCCGCTGCCGCCGCCAATGGTTCCAGCAGCCCCAGATCGTCCGTGTCGAAGCGGGCAATTTCTGCATCCACCACCTGCAGCACGCCGATCACTTTTTGTTTGGTTTTCAGAGGTATGCTGAGCGCCGAGCGCAGCGCGAGTCCCGTCTCCTGGTCCACGCGCTTTGAGTGGCGTTCATCCGCCTGGACGTCTGGCACGATCAGGCTTTTGCCGTTGCGGACCACCCATCCGACGAGCCCCTCTCCGGGTGCCAGGCGCCAGCCTCGCACGATTTCATTTTGCGGGCCGGTGGCCTGCCGGCATACCAGTTCGCCCGTTTCCGGATCGATCAGCCAGATTGAGGCGGCCATCACGCCCAATAGATGGCGCACCTCTTCCAGGACGGCGGCGAGCACCTGGTCGAGGTCAAGGGTGGAGCTGAGCGTCTGTCCGGCGCGGTTGAGCAGTTCCAGTTCCCGGGTGCGTCGCCGCAGCGCCGCCTCGGATTGCTTTCGTTCGATTGCATAGTGGATGGCTCGCACGAGCAGGTTGCCATCCATTTGCCCTTTGACTAAATAGTCCTGTGCGCCTTCGCGGACGGCCTTGTCTGCCAGGTCTTGGTCGTCGAGGCCGCTCAACACGATGATCGGCTTTTGTGGCGCTTGCGCTTGGGTTTTCGCAAAAGTGTCGAGCCCGTGGCTGTCCGGCAGCATGAGGTCCAGCAAGATTACGTCGGGGTCTTGCGCGGCCAATTGGCCCATGCCGGTCGAAAGCTCGCTGGCCTGTTCCAGGCTGAATGGGAAATCCGGCGCGCCGGCCAACGTTTCCCGTATGAGACGGGCGTCTGCGGGGTTATCTTCGACCAGCAGGATTCTGACAGCCTTTTCCATCGTTCCCCTCCTGGGCTGGCTGAACTATGGCCGAGCCACGAAACCATTATAGACCAGTGGGGGAGGCGCGTCAAACGTCTGTCGGGGGCTTGGAGCACGTGGTTTATGGATGAACCGGAGCCTGTTTTCTATTTGACGAATCCGGGAAGCGATGCTAGACTATCCATTGTGCGTGCTTCGGTACGACCTGGCGGCGTGAAAAGAGCCCGAAAAAGGAGGGATTGCCAAACTGCGAAAGGCTGTGGCAGGATACTGCGAGGCCCGGCCTGGTTTCCGGGTGGACGGCGTTGAGGTGCACAGTGTGGACTTTTCGCAATCCGGTTTTTATGGGGTTCTATCCCGCCCTCTCCATCTATAGTGTGGGTAAAGATCAGCGCTCGGTCGCTTCGACCCTGCTCCTACCTTCCCCTGGTTCCAAGAGTCTATTTGAAAAATGTGGCCCAGTCCCTTGTGGGATGCTAAAGCATTGCCGGGACTTGCCCCGTGCCGCATGCATTACAAGCGGGTGCGTAGATTTGGTATTGTTGCAGAATGGCAGCGCGGCTGAGGGGAGCGTGGAAGGTCGTCTCTGGCATCTTGGAGGCCGTGGCAGAGAGGATCGTGGGGCTGAGCATCGCCTGGAGCGGAAGCGAGACACTGCGCGATTTGCAGATCGGTCTGCGAGCAGCGCCGGCAAGAGGGTAGGGTGGCGTCTGGTTAGTACGTGGGAGGTGCGCGGTGAGTGACAAGGGAAAAACAGCTGTCGTTTCGGAAGGCGGGCGCCCGACTATTGGACTGCTGCTGTCCGAACTCAGGTCATCCTATAGTAATGCGCTGTGGGCGGGAGTCGTCGACGCGGCGCTGGCGTTGGATGTCAATTTGATTTGTTATATAGAAGGGCGCATAGATGCATATGAATATGGGCCCAACCCTCATTACGACCCCCTCTATGACTTGATCGACGCTGAGAGAGTTGATGGCCTTCTCATCAGCGGCACGATAGGAAACTATATCACAGAGGCCGAGTTTCGGAGTTTTATCGACCGCTATCGCCCTGTGCCAATGGTCGGCATCACCGAAACCCCTGGCATTCCCAATATCATCGTGGACAATGGAAAGGGGATGCGGGACATCGTCGCTCACTTCATCGAGGTCCATGGCTATCGCCGCATTGCTTTCATTGCTGGCCCTGAAAAGAGCGAGGAGGCAGCGCTGAGGTATCGAGCCTACGTCGACGCGCTGGCTGAGCATGACGTTCCTCTGGATCCCAACCTCGTCGCGCCGGGAGCCTTTGAATACGAGACAGGCATGGAGGCAGTTCGCCTGTTGCTTGACGAGCGCAAGGCTGAGTTTGAGGCCCTGGTAGCCGCCAACGACTGGATGGCGTTCGGCGCGTTGAGGGCGCTTGAGAAGCGCGGGGTACGCGTTCCCGAAGACGTTGCCTTGGGGGGCTTTGACGATACAAAAGAGGCGGCAGCTGCTAGACCTTCGTTAACCACTGTACGGCAGCCGATACACCGATTAGGATATGCAGGCATAGAAGCACTGCTGAAATTGCTAGCAGGTGAACAAGTCCCCGAGCAAACGCTGCTTCCTACGAGGTTGGTTGTGCGGCGGTCTTGCAGTTGTGTTGAACCGGCCATTGCTCACGCCGCGGTAGGAGCGCTGACCAGGAAGAGACAGGCCCTGAAGGGGGGCGTTGACGTGCAGCGAGAAGAGATCCTCTCCGAGATGACGCAGATGGTGGAAGGGCCTGCGTCGGCGTGCTCCGAATGGATGAGTCGACTCCTTGATGCTTTCTTGGAGGAGATGGCGTCCAGGTCGGCGGCGGGTGGACCAGGCGTCGATCTGGCTTTGCAGGGACCTTTCCTATCGATGCTGGACGAGGTGCTGCAGCAGGCGCTCGCAATGAACGTGCAGATAGATGATTGGCAGGAAGTCATATCCGTGATGCGCCATCACACGGTGCCGTATATGACGAATGTCGAGACCTTGTCTCGGGCTGAAGATATTTTCAATCAAGGGCGAGTGACGATTGACCGGGTGGCCCAGGGGAATTGGGCGCTTCAGGGTGTAGAAGATACGCAGCGAACTGAATCGCTGGGGCTTTTTAGTGGCGACTTGGTCGAGGCTATCGAGATGGAACAGATTTTTGCCACGATTGGTCACAGGCTCCCCCAATTCGGTTTTTCGAACTTTTATCTCTCCCTTTATGAAGGGCAAAAGTACCCTGCCGAGTGGTCGAGGCTGATGCTGGCCTATGAAAGAGGTAAACGAGTCGATGTAGGCGCTGATGGATGGCGCTATCTCACCCGGCGACTGGTTCCGGATGAGCTGTTCCTGCAGGAGGGACGGCATACCTGGGTGGTAGAACCGCTCAACTTTAGGGAAAATCGGTTTGGGCTACTCATTCTTGAAACAGGGCCGCGAGTGGGACATCTCTACGGCTCACTGGCCGGGCAGATCAGCGGCGCGCTGCAGGACTTGTCGCTCGTTCGGCAACTCGAGTTCCGCAAGGTTCAAATGCTGGCGGCTGCCGAGGTCTCACAAGTCGTCAGTAGCCTGCTGGATCCAGATGAGTTGATCCAGCAGGTGGTCGAGTTGGTGCAAGAACGGTTTGACCTGTACTATGTGGGATTGTTCCTGGTGGATGGAAGTTGGGTAGTGCTGCGAGCGGCCACCGGGGAAGCCGGCAAAAAGATGATAGAACAGGGGCACAAGCTCCAAATCGGCGGTGACTCTACGATCGGGCGGTGTGTCGGCGATCACCAGGCTTGCGTCGCGGTAGGCGCTGGGGAGGAGGCGGTGCGGTTCGATAATCCGCTCTTGCCGCTTACGCGCTCCGAGTTGGCGTTGCCGCTGGTGAGTCGAGAGGGTGTTATCGGCGCATTGTCGATTCAGAGTGCGCAGGAGATGGCTTTTGGCGAGGAGGACGTGGCGATTTTCCAGACGATGGTGGATCAGTTGGCGAACGCCATCGCCAATGCCCGGCTGTATGACAAGATCCAAATAGCTTATGCTGAGGTAGAGCAGCAGGTGCGGGAGCGGACGGCCGAGCTGGAGCAAGAGGTCGAGGAGCGGGAGCGGGCCCAGGCGGAGAGCCTGCGTTTGCAGCAGGAGGTGATCGAAGCGCAGCAGCGGGCGATCCAGGAGCTTTCGACCCCCATCATCCCCGTGCTGCAAGGCGTGATCGTCATGCCGCTGATCGGCTCCATCGACACGCTGCGCGCCCGGGACGTGACGCGCAGCCTGCTGGCGGGGATACGGGAGCACAAGGCCAGGGTCGTCATCCTGGATATCACGGGCGTGCCGATCGTGGACAGCGGGGTGGCGGCTTACTTGAACAAGACGGTGCAGGCGGCGCGGCTGAAGGGGGCGCGCACGATCGTCACCGGCATCTCGGAGGCAATCGCCGAGACGATCGTGGACCTGGGGATCGACTGGAGCGGGATCGAGACCCTGCGCGATCTGCAGACCGGTTTGCGAGCCGTGTTGACCGTCCGGCGCGGCGAGCGATAGAGTCTGCTGGAGGTGTACACATGGCCGAGCATCAAGAATCTGAACGCAAAAAACAAAGTAAACCTCAACCTACACGCCCAACTATAGGCTTCGTGATGAGGAAAATTTCCTACACGTGGGCTTTGGCGCAGGTGCATGGTATGGTTGATATCTGCCGGGAGCGAGACGTTAATCTGATTTGTTTCCCCGGCAGTATCCTCTTTCACCCTGACGAGTATGAAGCTGAACGCAACATTTCCTATGACCTGGCCAGCGCCGCCAAACTCGATGGTTTCGTCATCTCGACCAGCACTATAACCAGTTCTGTTCCTGACGAAGAAGGGATACAGGATTTCTTTGGACGTTTTCAGCCCCGGCCCATCGTCGGTATGGAGCGGCCATTGGCCGGTATCCCTACGATACTCAAGAGCGAATACGAGTCTATGGGTGAAGTCATGGCTCACCTGATTGAAGCCCACGGCTATCGCCGCATCGCCTATGTTAACCGGGTGGGGTCAGGACCGCACCATGAGCGGTATCGGGCCTACATGGACGCCCTGGCCAAATACGGCATCCCCTACGACCCCAACCTCGTCTTCTCCTCCCGCATCAATCTGCCCGATTTTGACGAACATAGGGTCCGACCGGGGATTGACTTTGAAGCGTTGGTCACATCTGACGACTTTTTCGCTCTGCCTGCCTTGGAGGCGCTAAAAGCCCAGGGAGTACAGGTGCCCGAGCAAGTGGCTGTTACGGGTTTTGATGACGTGGCTGGATGTTGGGCTGTCACCCCTCCCCTGACGACGGTCAGGCCACCATTTTATGAAATGGGCCACCAGGCGGTCGAGATGCTGTTGTCGCTGCTGGCGGGCGAGCAAGTGCCTGAGCAAGTGAACTTACCCTGCGAGCTGGTCGTACGCCAATCATGCGGCTGTATGGCGGCAGAGGTGGCGCAGGCGGCTCAACCCATAGAGATGGCGCAGGCGAACCGGGAAACGCTTGATGTCATTCTGGCCACTCATCGGGCAGACATTGTGGCTGAAATGGCGCAGGCGGTGAGTCCGGGGAAACCAAATTCTGGTTGGGTGGAACCCTTGTTGGACGGTTTTGTGGCCGAGGTCGAAGGCCGGTCGCCGGGCCTGTTTCTGCGCGAGCTGCAAGAGGCTCTGGGGCAGGCAAGCATAGCGGGTAACGAGTTACGATTGTGGCAGAATGGCCTATCAGTACTGCGCCGCTGGCTACTGCCATGCCTCGACGCCGAGGGGTTACCTCTGGCCGATAACCTGTGGCAGCAGGCGCGCGTGATGATTGGTGAGGTAGCTGAACGGGCGCAGTCTTATCAGGCTTTACAAACTGAACAGCAAGCTCAGATATTGCGTGAGGTTGGCGAGGAGTTGATTACCACCTTCGATATGGCGCGGCTGATGGACCTCTTGGCCAAGGGTCTACCCCATTTGAACTTTCCCGCAGGCTATCTTGCCCTGTACGAAAATCCCCAACCTTACCAATATCCCCAACCGGACCTGGGCTGGTCGCGACTGGTGTTAGCTTACGATGAGCAGGGACGGGTGGAATTGGAACCGGGGGGAAAGCGTTTCCCCACTGGCCAATTGCTGCCAGAAGAATTGTGGCCGCGCCGCCAATTTTGTTTTGTGGTTGAGCCGTTGTACTTTGGGAACGACCAACTTGGCTTTGCTCTTTTCGAAATGGGGCCGCGCGAGGGCGTTTTCTACGAGGCGTTGCGCGGACAAATCAGCAGCGCGCTGCAGGGGGCGCTGCTGCTGCAGGCGCGCGAGGAGGCTGAGACAGCGCTGGAGAAGGCGTATGCCGAGGTGGA
>JAFGED010000263.1 GCA_016931785.1 Anaerolineae bacterium | reverse complement strand
GGGGTTTGGAGAGCGGCGGAGCCGCTCTCCAAACCCCCGCCCCCTCTCTTTTCACACGCGAAAGGCAACTGCGAAGCAAGGCTGAGTGGTTACACCTAGACATTTTCATAATCGAGATCTTGTGCGAATGAGGCAAGATTTCGCAGCGCACAGCCTTGCAAACGGCAGTTTCGGCGGCGTAAGGCGCCGAAACTGCCATGCCTTTCGCGCAGAGCGCGAAAGGCCCTAGCCATGTGGGTAATCACCAGTGAAAACGGGCTAATCGGGCGGCCTGGTGTCGTAAAGCCGTATGCGCACGCCCGGAAAGGCATACTCGTCGAGAAACGTGCAGTTCTCGTCGAGCCAGCGCTGCGCTTCTCCTGGCGGGTCGAAGTATTGCACCAACCACACGCGCTGGTGTGACGCGGCGATGCTGATCAGTGTTTCGGGAACGTCTTTTTCCTGTACGCCCTGGCGCGGCACGTCGCCAGGGTAGTAGTACTCGAAATCGTGCCGCCTCCACGTGGGGTCGAACAGGATGATGTCTTGTGGGTCTTTGTTGTTCTCCACGAACTGTGCGACGTCGCGCCAGGCCTCCTGTTCTCGCACTGCGACGATGTGGCCCGTCACCGGCAGGGTCACGAGGACCAATGCCGCCAACAGACGGTTGCGATAAGGGAGAGCGGCGAGGACGGCGGCGATGCCGCCCAGCCCGTACGGGAGTATGGCCAAAAGTTGTCTTTTTAGCAACAGTCCACGGGGCACGGCGGATGCGATCAAAATCGCCAGATAGATGGCTGTTGCTGCTAACATCAGGGGTGTTCCGACGCGGATCTTGTTCAGATGGCTGGACAGCACGTAGACGGCTATGATAATAACCCCCATGGTGATCGCTGCCAGGGTCATAGTCGCCGTATGGAGCTGGGCCTGGGGAATGTCAATACCCCACCCGGAAAGCCGCGATTGTATCAGCAGGTAATATCCGGCCTTTCCGCCGGCCAGCACCAGGTCCCTTACGAATGTGTATACTGTGGGGGTGGATAGCAGCAGCGCTACCGGCAGTGCGATCAGGGCGGGCCACCGCGCCGCCGGTCGTGTGCCGTAAATCCTCCACGATGGAACCAGGAGGATGATCTGCGCGACAACGACTAGCACCATTGAGTAGTCCGTATACAATCCGGTCACCGTCGCTGCGATCCATCCCAGCCAAGCCAGCGGCTTTTGTCGGCAGATGGTCAGGGCGTAGAAAAGCGTCGAAGCCATTCCCAGCGTGCACACGAGCGCGTACATCCGCGCTTCCTGTGAGTACCATATATGCAGCGGCATGATTGCCAGCAGCCACGCTGAAGTTGTGGCGCTCCATTGATCGCTGCATGCACGGACTAGCCAGTACAGCAAAGGGATCGCCGCTATGCCCGCCAGCGCCGATGGGAGACGTACGACGAGCTCGCTCTGTCCCAGTTCAGTCCAGTAGTGCATCAGCAGGTAGTACAGCGGCGGATGTGGATCTGAGCGGGTCGTGCGGTTCATGATAATGTCTTCCGCGCTCTGCGACGCAATGCGCAGCGTGGCGACTTCATCGCCCCACAGGCTCTTGCGCCCAAGGGTGCCCACCCTCAGCAACAGGGCCACGAGCACTGCCAGTAGCAGCAGCCAGGCCTGGATGTTTCTCTTACTCATAGGTGACCTCTACCAAAACGTCGGCGGCGAGCTGTAAGTCGAAGGTCAGGGTGTTCGCGTCGGTGGTTTTCGGAGGTGGGGTGGCCGTCAACAGGGTAACGTTGGGCGGCAGTGCGACCGTCACCGAGACCGGCGTGGCGTCCGTTCCTCCCTGCTTCTGAATCAGCAGCGTGTAGCTGTGCTGGCCGTCGCCTGTCTGGACAACCTGTGGCAGGTCGTACTCGAAGCGCGTCGTCAGCGCCTGGCCGTACTCGACGACGAAGAACTGTGCGAAAACCGTCTTGCCCGCTTCGTCGCCCAGCGTGGCGGCCTGGCCGTCGGTTGACTCGCCGCGCAAGAGGTATTCCCCCGGCGTCGGGTGAGGCGTCGCCGCCCGCAGCACGCTGCCGGCTGGCACGTATATGCGGAGGTAATCGTAGTAGCAGCGGTGCATCAACGCCGCGTACGTTGTGCCGGCGGCGTAAGGCTCCATGTGTACGCAGCGCACGTTCTCCCACTGGCCCCGGTGGGTATACGTCAGCGACAGCTCGGCGCTGGCCGTCCCGTCGGCGCGCAGCGCCACCCGGTAGTCCATTTTCCCGTCGATCAGCGCATTGACCTTGCCAAAGCCGAGGTTGGCGTCGACGGCCATCAGGTAGTCGCCGTCGCTCCCGCGTATCGCCCCATCCCAGCCGGCCCGTGCCAGAGCTGTGCTTGCATCGGCGTCGTCTACGACGATCAGCAGGTGATGGCCTTGCAGCGCCTGATAGGCGCCTTTCGCGGTCTGCACCCAATCTACGCTTCCGGGGTCGGACTCGATCCGCCCGAGGATGGCGGCGGCCATCTGCCCGATAAAGTCCTTGCGGCTGAAGGTCCATTCGGCGGTGACGCCGGCTTCGCCGGGGTTCCACGCCTCGCGCATGAACTGGCGCACGTTGGCTGCCGTGACCGGCTCGTCCACGCCGGGTATGTGCACCTCGCCCAGCCCGGCTATGAGCAGCTCGACGGCGTGTTGATTGAGCGCGATGACGCCGTCGACCGATACGCCCTGTCCGTATTCGTAAAAGTAGGCCGCCTGCCGGGCGGATGTCGGAAAGTCGGGCGACCAGTTGGCGTCGCGGAACAGCCAGATTTCTGACCCCATGGTGTCGAACAGGGGCTGCGGCGGCTCGGGATACGGTTTGTGGAGGTAATCGTCCACCAGGTTTGCATCGATAAAGTCCACCCCGATGACGTGCCCCTGCTCAACTGTGAGGGCGCCGGCGCCGCTGATGAACCCGCCGGTAGGCCGCAGTTCGTCGTCGTTCTGCGCCAGGATGAGGTACGTGCGCGGCCCATCCGCTCCCAGAAGATCGGGGGCGACTGTGGCCATCTGCAGCCCTGTTTGTAGGAGCGGCAGCCCTTCATTCAACACCGACGCCTTCCCCGCCAGCCAGGGCGAGAGCTTGGCCGTGTCCACTCGCTCCCAGGCCGCCTGGGCGCGCTCTGCTGCTGCCAGGGCTTGCTCCAGGGCGGGCTGCTCCCTATCCAGGAGGGCGATCATCTGCTCAGGCGTGAGGCCATTTTCCTCGGTGCTGCTGAGGGAGGCGAGGGCAGGCCCCAGGGCATCGCACGTCAGCGCCCCCGCCTCGGTCAGGCCGTCGGCCGTATCCAGCAGGTGAGGGGCTGCCCGTAGCTCTCCTCCGATGCCCGGCAGCCAGCCCAGAAGGGGGGCCAACTGGATGAGCCCGCCCGTCTCTCTGCGCAGGGTCGTCACATCGCCGCGCAGATCGCGTACCAGGCTGCAGGCTCCCACTGGATCCAACGACTGCGGATCGTCCGCCAGGGCCTGCGCCTGGGCCAGGTGCTCTCGCAGCGACAGCCCAACTGCTGCCAGGCGCGCGGCCCACACGACGACCAGTACGATTCCCAGAATGACCAGCATCCACGCTATGCGCTTTACCCAAGACACTATGGCGACTCCTCTTCTGTACCGCTCAGGTCTGCTGCACGGACGATGGGGCGGCCTGCTTGACGCACTGCCTCTTCCGGGGAGAGATCGTTTTCGCCCGCGCCGAGCCCTAATGTGTTTACCATCATGCCGTGATACGGTTTCTGCCCCCACAGGTCTACGTCGATCACGGTCACATCTGGCCGGCTCCCTAGTACGTCGTGGACGTACCAGAGTGTGAAGGTGTATCTATCCTGATCGCTAAGCACGACCGCCTGCGGCGGCGCTTGATGCAGCGTCTGCTCTGCCCAGTCTATCGCGGTTCTATCTCCGCTCAGGTCCATCTGCCCCCAGAACAGCAGCGCCTGGAGCAGGGGCAGCAGCAATAACACCCATGCCGCTCGCGGCAGTCGATGGTTCAGCCAGTCGGCTGCCTGCGCCAGTCCTATGCCTAGCCACAGGGCAGCCGGCGGCAGCATGGGCGCCAGGTAAACCAGCGAATCGGTCGTGTTGTAGCCGATCGCATAGATGCCGAGGGCTCCGAAGGCGAGGGCCAGAGCCAATCCCAATGGGCGCTGCGACCGCCACGATTTGACCAGCCCCAGTCCGGCCAGCACCGCGCCCGCGGGTGTGAACTGGCGGGCCAGCAGCCCGATCCAGGCCAGGAGCCGTCGCGGCCAGTCCGCCAGCGGCAGCTTGAAGAGGTAGCCGCGATATAGCTGCCCGCTGACCAGCGCCCACCAGCCGGCGAATGTGCTGACGTCGCCCCAGGGCGAGGGCGTGCCGCTTCGCGCCAGGAGCACCGGGCCGTACAACGCCCCCCAGCCCAGGAGCGCCAGCAGGCAAACCGTCGCCAGACGCAGCGCGCGCCCGTTCCTCTTTCCCCAGGCCCCCCAGGCGACCAATGGAGCCAGAAAGATGAGGGTAGGGTGGGCCCCCAGGCCTGCGCCCCAGCTCACCCCTAGAGCCCAGGGCGGGCCTTCTTGGACTGAGAGGGCCGTCACTAGCGCGGCAAAGAACGACGCCGTTGCGTACACCTCGGTGATGAGGGCCTGTGACCAGAAGAGCGGTGCCAGGCCGAGGCACAGGCCTGTTGTCAGTGCCGCAGGGATGCGCGCCGACGGCTGAGCGTTGTCCGCCATTCGTTGGAGCAATCGCCGTACTGTGACCATAGTCAGCCCTACTGCCCCGGCTGCCAATGCCGCAGACATCAGGTTCAGCCGCCAGGCCGGTTCTCCCCACGGCAGGCGTATGAACAACGTGCCCAGCAGCAGATAAGTGGGAAATCCGGGTGGATGTGGGATGCTGCCAAGCGCCACGGCCGTCGCCAGGTCTCCGCCGTCGTCTCCGTAGTGGCTCCAGGTGAGGGACGAAGGCGCCGTGGCGCCATATATAATCAGCATGGCGGCCGTGCCCGCGATTCCAATAATCCTTTCGTGTTTATCGACCATCCGAAGCTGCATCTGCACCGGCATCTTCCACCGGGTGTCGTGGGGTAATCAGCCCGTGGTAGGCCAATCCGAGTGCCAACCCAAAACCCTGGACTGCGACCCTCAGAAGACTGACTGCAGGCCAGACCATCGCAACCGCCCGATCTCGACGCCATGCCCAGCCGACGAAGGGAATCGTCGACATGAAAAAGGCTAAAAGCATCGCCGCGCCTGCCAGTGCCAGGGGCCACCACATCAGCCCTGCTATGCCCAGGGTCCCGGCAAACGCCACCAGGATAAACTGCGTCTTGAGAGATGGGTCGGTATGAGCGTCGCCTCTGGTTTTCTCCGGGTGTCGCAGGTAGACCCGCGCACGCCAGAGGCCGTACCGAAACTTGCGGTACAGGTATGCTGCCAGCGAGGTGGGATGACGATGCCACACCCAGGCCTCGGGCACAAAGATCAGCCAATGGCCCTGCTCGGATAGGCGGAAGGATAGGTCTATGTCCTCGGCAGAGGTGTGGGGATAGACGGAGTCGAAACCGCCGGAGCGAGACAGGACCTCTCGGCGGTATGCGGCGGCGTACGTGTCGATAAAGTCGATGCGTGGCAGGCTGGCCATCCGTTCGTAGCGAACCTCGAACTCAAGTTGTACCAGGCGCGCTATCAATGGCCGTTGACGCGTCCGGTATGTGCCTTTGGTGCCTGCAACCTGTGGGTCGGCAAAGGGCGCCGCCATCCGCTCGATCCACTCTGGAGACGGCTCGCAGTCGGAATCGGTGAAAAGGATGATCGTCCCTTGAGCTGCCTCTATGCCAGCGTTGCGGGCGGCGGCAGGGCCTCGGTGTGGACGAACGATCACCTGGTCGGCCCCAACCTGCCGGGCGATTGCCGCCGTCTCGTCGGTGGAGCCGTCGTCCACGACGATGATCTCGTATCGCTCGCGCGCGACCGTCTGCATGGTCAGGGCCCGCACGCAGTGGCCGATCATATCGCCGGCCTGATAGGCCGGAATGACGATCGAGTACTCAGGCATGCTTATCGTCACTCCCAGGGCGCTGACCGGGCCACAGAGCCAACAGTGTGGCCGTGAGCAGCGGTGGTCCCATCACCGTCAATCGGAGTAACAGCCCGACGGCCAGGGCGCGATCGTAGGAGGCGAGGTGGAAGAGGTTGTGCAGGGATAGCACGCAGATTCCTTCATAGATTCCCAGCTTGCCCGGCGTGGGAATGGTTCCTCCGACCATCAGAGCCGCGAGTAGGAAGAGGGCGGCGACGGCCGAAGGGACGCCGAAGGCGGTCAGAATAGCCAGGTTAGCCAGGGCGCCCAGAGCCCACGTGAGGCCGGTCCAAGAAGCCGCTTTGAGGGATACGTCCGTTTGCCGAATGGCCTCCAAACCGTTGGCCAGCCGGCGCAGTCGCGGGAGGAGCGCCTGATCCCATCCTGCGGGGAGGCGTGCCAGTAACCGCCCGGCCAGGCGGAAGAGCGGCGCCTGCCAGCGGAGCGCGACCAGGAGCAGGCCTCCTCCTAGTAGCAGGGCCAGGGCGGTTCCCCAGGTGGAGCGAGCGAACCAGTCCGGCAGAGGTATCAAGACCAGCAATATCAGGCCGCAGGTTAGCAGCGCCACCAAGTCCCAGACTTTTTCGATGGCGATGCTCCCCAGGGCCTCGACTGCTCCGGTTTCGCCTTCGGGGCCTATCCAGATGGCGCGGATTACGTCTCCGCTGCGCATCGGCAGGGCCATGTTGGCCACCTGTCCCATCAAGAGAGCTGTCACCGTTGGCCGGAGCCGGGCCCGCGACTGCCACAGGAGCGCCTGCCAGCGCCGGGCGCGGGTGAAGAAGGTAGCGATGATCGCCAGAATTCCGGCGGCCACCCAGCGGTAATCGGCGCTGACGAGCGCTTCCTGCAGGCCCGGCCAGTCCACGTTTCGCGCCAGCAGCCAGCAGGAAAGCCCGGCCACCCCGAGTCCCACCAGCCAGCGCACCACTTGCACCGGCCGGGAACGGCTTTCAGCGGGCGTCGTTGTTTTTGTCTGCATGCCTCTTGTTCCGCCCTGCCAACCAAGCTTGAAATATCCACGCCGCTGCCAACAGCCCCCACAGAATGCGCTCCCACCAGGTGTGGCCCGTAGCTGCCAGCCCGGCGCAGAAGAGAAGCAGCCCCAAGCCGAGGGCTTGCTGGGTTCGGGGGCGTTTCAGTTCGTCGCGGAGCCGATTCCCTTCTGTGCTGGCGGTCCAGTGGGCCCAACTGAGCACCGCCAAGAGGACGGCAAGGCCCAGAATCCACAGGCTGTTCGCTATGACTCCCCAAACATCGATCACTATCCCTCTCCTTGGCGTAGGCTGAATTGTAGCTAGAGTTGCCGAAACGTCAAGCCAAGCGCCGAGCCAATGCGCTTGACGATAAAGGAGGCGGTCTCTTTTGGCGACGCCTTGAGCTTTTCCACGGTGCGGCGGAGTGCGCCGAGCGGATGTTTCAGGCCGTGCCTTACCAGGGTTTTGCTCAAGATAGCTTGTACGTCTTTGGGTTCGAATTCAGGTGTGCGGATTTGCCCGATCTTGGTCATCAAGTCATCAAAGCGGAAGCCGTCGACTAGATACCTCTCCTGTTCACAAATCCTGTGCAGGGGGGTGCCTGGATAGGGCGTGTCAATCGATATGCACAGAGAGTCGACGTCCAAGTTCTCCGCATAGTGCATAGATCGCCTCATAGATTGCATCGTTTCACCGGGCAGTCCAATGACAAAAAACGCTGTCGTGTGTATCTTGAGCCTTTTGCATACTTTCACGATGTGGTTGATCTTGTCGATCTGCAGCGGCTTGTGGATGATCTCTCTGAGCGTTGTTGGATCGCCCGATTCGACGCCAAGGCTGAGCCAATAGCATCCACTTTCCCGCATTAACGTTAGCAAACCGTCGTCCAGCGTCCACAATGCAACGCCGTTGGGGGCAGTCCACGAGAAATTGAACCCTCTATCCACCATTCCTCTGAAGATAGTCTCTGCCCTTGCTCTATCCAGAGTTATGTTGTCGTCTTCAAAGACCAGATGCTCTATGCCATACTTGTCCCGTAGCTGCTGCATTTCGTTGAGGACGTACTCCGGGGAGTGGGCCCTGAACTTGTTTCCCCAAACTGCGTGAATCGAACAAAAGACGCATTTTGCTGGACAACCGCGTGAAGTAATGAGGGGGGTGGCGCGTGCTCCCTTTCTCGTCAAACCCTGCAAGTGCCCAATTCTGATGTATCCCTCCATGTTGAGAAGACCTCTGGCTGGCAGAGGCAGTTTGTCGATGTCTTGAATAAACTCCTGGGGAGTAGAATGGATCTCGCCGTTATCCAGCCAGGTCAGATTGTTGACTGTTTCGATTGGCTGCCTGCGATCGAGGTGCTCGACCAGTTTGAGGAACGCGTATTCTCCCTCGCCTCGCACCACGTAATCGATGGCGGGTTTGCGTACGAGGTGCTCCGCCATAACGGTGGCGTGGGTGCCACCCAGCACGATTGCAGTTCGTGGAAACGCTTGTTTGATGCGCTTTGACAGATCCTTGACGATGCTATCAAGCGTGCTGAATACGCACGAGATTCCGATGACGTCAGGCTGGTATTCTTTTATCTCCTGAAGTAACCGCCTTGCCGGCAGACCATAGACAATTCTGTCGCCTATTTCGGATTCTGTGTCGAATCCCTCCACAACACAGTCTATGATTTTTACTGCATGCCGTTGCTGTTCGAGGACCGCTGCGATGTACGCGAGTCCCAGAGGTGGGCTGGCGTTCTTGGGTTCGGACGGGAATCGTGGATACGGCGGATTGATGAGCAGTACTCTCATCTCACTCTCGGAGAACGCGCAGCGCCGGGTCGCCCAGCAGCGTGTATCCCACCGCCACGTCGTGCGAGCCTCCCACTTGTAGGGCTGCCAACCAGCCATCACCCAGCCTTTCCTTCTCTTTTAGGGCCGTGTAAAAGGCTTGGATGAATGGACTCTGCTCGCCTGTCGTCGTCTCGCCCACCGGCCCCAGGAAGGCCACGGCTCCACTGCCAGGCGCGCGCATCCAGGTCTCGCCTATCGAGACCTGCGCCGGATGGATGAAGTGAGCCGCCAGGCACGTCCAGGCCACCACCAGCGCCGGCTCGCCCCACGTCTTGCCATCTTCCAGCGTCAGAATACCCTCGTCGCACAGGATGGTCAGGCTGCCGTGCCCGGTGTAATTCAGCCACGTGGGACCCTGCTTTAGTGCGGCCAGCGTGTCCTCGCGGCTTGTTTCCTCTCCCGCGTCCAGCTTTTGCGTGGGTATTCCTTCTGGCAGGAGGGTGACGATTTCCTCTGCAACGGCCTCAAACTCTTGCTCGTCGTCACTCAACACCAAAGCAGTTGGCGGCTCGGCGCGGTTCTCCCAGGCGATCGTCTTTTCCACCATGACGCGCACTTCGTCGGCCGAGGCGGCGGGGAAACGGCCGACTGCCACTGTGTATCGTCCCTCCTCGTCGATCCCCAGCGACCCGTCGGCGGGGGTCTCGCCTACGACCAGCGTCCGAACCAGCGGGGCCACCACGCGCAGTGCGCCCGCCTCGCCATCGTACCCGCCTATCTCTGCCGTCCCATCTCCGGCCAGGAGCAGATAGCGCAGGGTGGGCAGGCTGCGCACCAGGGCCCGTAGCGCCTCCGGGTCCGCTTGGCCGCTGCCAAAGGTGTCGTAGACCGCCTGGATGTCCACGACCTCTGCTGTGAGTCCTTGGGCCTCTCGAAGTTCTAGCAGAGGCTGCAAAGCGGCGTGGAATTCGAGTGGGGCCAGCGCCAGGTAGACCACATCCGCCAATGCATCCACGTCCACTCGGCGAGCGGCTCTGATTGCCAGCGGTCCCGGTGCATTTTCTGGATTCCCCACCCAGTAGCGGTGGCCCGCCGCCGTTCCCGCGATCCCATCCGCCGGGACAAGCCCCAGGTCCTGAGGGGCGTAGGGATCGGTCACATCGAGCAGGCGCGCTCCTGCCTTGGCGCCCTCCACGCGCAGGCTGCCCCCCTCGGCCTGCCAGATGGATCCGTTGGCCTTGACGCTTTGCCGGTAGGTCACGTCCCATCCGTCAAGCCAGATGATGGCCACGTCCACATCGGGAAGCGCGGGCGTCTCTATCGCCAGCGTGTGCTCTCCACCGGGCTGGTCCTCTTCCCAGGAGGCGGTCAGATGGTGCATGCCCTGCCCATCCCATTCCCATTCTCCCACTGCCTGCCCGTCCCACATCACGCGCAGAAGGTGATCCGGGTCGGCCTGGCGAGAACTTGTGTGGCTCCACAGGTGCAGGGTCGTCGTTATAGGACCGGGGAGGGCGTCGGGAAGGGTCACTGTGTGGGTCACCGCCCCTGGAGCGTGAATGGGTTCCCAGAGCCAGGGGATGTCTGTGCTGGCCTGCGGGAAGTAGCGGAGGTTCTCTTCCCAGTGGAGGGTGGCAAGCCCGTCGCCGGAGGAGGCCGCGGGCGAGGATTCTCCAGTGGGCATCACTTTGCCGGGCGCGTCCGCTTCCAGGCGCAGGGCGGTTCTTTTGGCGTAGCGTGTGGAAAGATCGGCGGCGAAGAAAAACAGCCCCCAGCCCTTATCTGTGTTCTGGGGGAGGTAGGGTATCTCCCGGTCTGCCTGCGAGAGGCGCAGGGCGGGCAGAGTGTCCTGCTTGGGGTCGATGCCGGCGGTCCGGAGCATCTCGGGCCCGATCCAGTACCCTCCTTCTCCCTCCACCTCGACGAACCAGGTGCCGTCGCTGGTGGCCGGCGGTGGGGCAGGAGGACAGGCACATGCCGCCAGCAGGAGGGGGAGCGCCAAGATGGCCTGCCAACGCCTCACTTCTTATCCCTCATCCGCCACATCCCCCAGCCTCCCAGCAGGATCAAGAAGCTCGCCGCGACGATGAGCAACAGGATCAGCGCCCAGGGAAACGACGGCTCCTGCTTTGTCGTAACGTGGGTGAGGAAAGCTAGCGTGGGCTCGGGGGATGGTGAATGTTGAGGGCGGGCGCTGGTGGTGGGAGCTATGGACGTAACCTGGGCGATGGGGGCGGCTGTGGACTCTGTGAGCTGGGACGCCGGGGTGGACTCGGGAGGGGTTGTGGCTTCTGAGGATGCGTGATCCGGCTCGGATGTAGGTGTGGCGGTGGCCGACGGTGGCTTTGCCGTCGGAGTGTGGGTGGGGACGGGCGAGAAGGTCTTTGTAGGCGTGCTACCTCCGCCGCTGCTTGCCGTGGGGGTTGGCGTCCGGGTGGGCGTAGAGGTCGGTGGCGTGCCGACAGGTGGCGTGGGTGTGGGCGTGGGAGACGGCGATGGCGATGGCGTGACCGGGGGTGGGGGTGGGGGGGGCTCCGTGGTCGGTGGGAGTGGAAGGGTAACGGTGATGGGGCCGTGGAGTTCGCGGTCTCCGTCAGTCTCGACCGCCTCC
>JAFGED010000262.1 GCA_016931785.1 Anaerolineae bacterium | reverse complement strand
TGGCCCGCGCCGTCTCCACGTAGGGCTTGTTCAGCTCGTCCAGCAGGTTGGCGCGCGTGGTGCGGATGCCCCCGGCCGTGCCGTTGAGGGCAATGATGAGCACCGGGATCCACAGGTGCTTGAGCATGTCCACCACCTTTTCCCAGCTCCAGGGGGCGGAGATGTACTCTTCCGAGAACAGCCCGCCCACGTTCATCCCCAACTGGCTCCAGGCCAGGTACATGACCACCAGCGCCAGCATGAAGCCGGGCGTGCCCGCGCCGATAAAGCTCAACACGCTCATGGCATAGTCCAGGATCGAGTACTGGTGTGTGGCCGAGTAGACCCCCACTGGGATGGCGACGAACCAGCTCACCAGGAGTGAGGTCCCCGAGAGCACAACGGTCAGCGCCATGCGCTCCCAGATCAGCGCCTTGACCGGCTGCTGCCACTCCATCGACTGGCCCCAGTCGTTGCGCAGCAGGATGCCGCTGATCCACTTGAAATACTGCACATAGACCGGCTGGCCCAGCCCGTAGCGCTGTTGCAACGCCGCCAGCTCCTGCTCGTCTACAATGTCGCCCTGCGCGCGCAGCGTCGCCACGTAGGATGTCAGATAGTCCCCCGGCGGAAGCTGGATGACGGCGAAGGAGATGACCGAGATGACGAGCAGCGTGGGGATCATGAGCAGGATACGCCGCAAGATGTAAACTAACATGTAACACCTCCAGAACGGTTTCCGTTAGTAGTCAGCCACGTAGCGCAGCGGAGTGTCGCCGTGGGACTCTCCGCTGCGCTGTGTGCCTCACTACAAGCGAAATGACTTGGTAATCATCTATAAAGATGCCAGACTCCCGGGCCATCTCGGGAGGGGAGGGCGGAACCCTAAGGTTCCGCCCTCCGATGGTGCAGTGCAGAGTGCCTTATCCAGGCAGCTCAGGCAACTGATGTTCCTCTGGGTTCTCCCAGTAGTACTGCTCCGTCTGCGCCAGATGCTCGTCGGATGTGACGTCATCCAGCGGCAGGCCTGCGGGATAGCCCTTGAAGCCGTTCTTCACGATCACCGGCCCAGGCTCGTTGCCCAGGAAGCCGATGTACGGAAGCTCGTCCTTCCAGATCTCGAGGATCTTGCGGAAGGCGATGTGCTGTTTCTCCTCATCCGGCTCGATGGCGATCTCCTCGTCCCAGATGCGCCAGATCTCATAGATCCAGTGGCCCTCCGGGGGCGCCTCAGCCGCCGGGTTGGTGGGATCGGTGCGGTAGTAACCCCAGGCAGGGCACCACGGACGGTCGGGCTGCGTGCCGATGAAGATGATGGGGGCCGCCAGCGGGACGATCGTGCGGTCGCCGCCCCACCACGCTGCCTCGATCTCGTTGGCCTGATAGTGCGCGGTGTAGAGCGAGCGCTCCTCGATGAGGTACTCCGCCTTGATGCCCACGTCCGCCAGTTGCGCGACGTACAGTTGCATCGCGTCCTCGTCTACCGAGCCCGCGCCCGCGCTTGACTCGATCACAAAGCTGATCGGGCCGCTGCCATCCGGCCAAACGCGGAAGCCGTCGGCGTCCTTTTCGGCATAGCCGGCCGCATCCAGCATGGCGTTGGCCGTGTCGGGATCGTACTCGATGTGGGAGTTCGACATCTCCTCGTAGTAGTCCGGCGAGACCTCGAGCGGGCTGTACTGCCGCGGCGTGTACGTGCCGTTGTAGACCAGCTCGTTCATCTCGTCACGGTTGGCCGCCAGCGACAGCGCGATACGCACGTCGCGGTTCTGGAAGAACTCGCGCAGCTTGGGCTCCAGGCAGGTGTGGTTGACCTGCATGGCCACGTGGCTGGACTTGAAGCCCATGACGATGTGGTAATCGCCGGCCGTCTCGTTCTCCTTGTACAGCGTAAAGTTGGCCATAGAGATGTGGCGGTTCTGGAAGTCGATCTCGCCGCCGACGATGCGCAGGTCCAGAACGTCGTTTGCATCGAACAGGCGGAACTGGATGTGGTCGAGGTAGGGCAGCTGGTTCCCCTCGGGGGCGACGCCGTAGAAGTAGGGGTTGCGCTCCAGCACGAACACCTCGTCTCGCATCGTGTTCACGGCGTTCCACGGGTAGGTGCTGGGGGCACCTTCGCCGTTGCTCAGGCCGAACTCCCAGCGGTTGTTAAAGACGTCCATCCACGTCTCGAGGCCCTCGTCCGCGACCAGCTGCATCAGCGCATCCTTGTCCTCGGTGTAGTCGATGTGGAACGGCTTGATGAAGTGCATGGGATACGGCGTGCGGTAGTCGCGGTAGGTGCTGAAGATGAACATCGGGTTGGGGTCCGCGAACTTGATGACGAGCGTGTAGTCGTCCGGCGCTTCGAACGTGCACGGCGTGTACTCGCCGTCAGGGCCGATCGTGCTCCACGTGGAGGTGGGGAAGTTGGGGTTGAGCTCTTTGTTCAGCAGCACGTCGTTGTAGAAGAACATGTATTCGGCGCTGGTGAACTCTACCCCATCGGACCACTTTGTGCCCTCGCGCAGGTGCCAGGTCCAGGTCTTGGCGTCGTCGCTCAATTCCCAGGATTCGCACAGGCGCGGGATCAGGTGCAGGGTGGTGTCCCAGGTGGTCAGCTTGCGGTCAATGAACTTGCGGCAGCCCCAGGCATCCGAGACGCCCTTGAACCCGCGGCGCATGTAGCCGCCATAGTTGCCGATGCCTTCCTGCACCGCGCAGACCCATGGATTCTTGGGCAGCCGCTCGTCGACGGGCGGCAGGTCCATACCATCCAGCATGGGGGCCTGCTTGTAGGCTTCCGCAGGCGGCGGCACCGGGGTGTCCGCAGGCGGCTGCGTGGGCACCTTTGTCGGCTCGGGCCTGGTTGTAGGCTCGGCCGGCTTGGCTGTCGGCTGAGTCGCTGGTGGGGGGCAGCATGCGGTTGCCACGGCGCCCGCTGCGGCTACTGCCGAGAGGCTTAGGAACTCGCGCCTCGAAATCTTTTGTCTTTGCGACATGTCTTTTCCTCCTAATATAGTCTACCACTTGAGTTGGCTTTACGAATGTAACATCATTTACCACGTACTGCATTCAATTGCCCGATTAACCACCCCCTTTCTTTAGGCTGTTTTTCTCGAGCATCTCTTGCGTCGACCTACAGCTTTCCGTTCGGTCGAAAGCGTTTCAATCGGATGATCCGGGTGTTTCAGGCTACTTTTTCGGTTTTGCCCAACACGCCGATCAGTTGCAGCTCTTCAGCCCGGTGGCAGCTCACAAAGTGATCCGGCCCCATCTCGCGCAGCTCCGGCTCCTCCGTTACACAGCGCTCGATCTGGTAGCGGCAGCGCGGATGGAAGTAGCACCCGCTGGGCGGGTTGGCCGGGTCGGCCACGTCCCCCTCCAGCACGATCGGCTCGGTGCGCATGCGCGGGTCGGGCTTGGGCACCGCCGAAAGCAGCGCCTCGGTGTACGGATGCATCGGGTTGAGGAACAGCTCGCTCGTCGTGGCCGTCTCCACCAGCTTGCCCACGTACATCACCGCCACGCGGTCGCTGATGTGCTCGACCACGCTCAGGTCGTGCGAGATGAACAGATAGGTCAGGCCAAAGTCCTCCTGCAGGTCCTGCAGCAGGTTCAGGGTCTGCGCCTGGATGGAGACATCCAGGGCCGAGACCGGCTCGTCGCAGATGACGAGCTGCGGGTTGGGGGCCAGGGCGCGGGCCACGCCGATGCGCTGCCGCTGCCCGCCGCTGAAGGCGTGTGGATAGCGGTTCATGTACTCTGGTCGCAGGCCGACCACCTTGAGGAGCTCGGCCACGCGGTCCTGCAGCTCTTGCCCCCTGGCGATGTTGTTCACCATCAGCGGCTCGCCCACGATCTGCAGCAGCGTCATGCGTGGGTTGAGGGAGGAGTAGGGGTCCTGGAAGATCATCTGCATGTTCTGGCGCAGGTGCTTGAGCTGCTGCTTTTCCAATTTCGCCACGTCGATGCACCCCATTTTGCGGTCCTGGAACCACACCTCGCCGGCGGTGGGCTGGTAGGCGCGCAGGATCAGCCGCCCGGTGGTGGTCTTGCCGCAGCCGCTTTCGCCCACCAGGCCGAGTGTTTCCCCCTCGCGGATGTAAAAGTTGACGCCATCCACGGCCTTGACGGCGCCGACCTTGCGCGAAACCAAGAATCCGCGCGAGATGGGAAAGTGCTTCTTGAGGCCCTTCACGTCGAGCAGCAGTTGGTTTTTATCCGTTCCTTCGGCCACAGTTCTATCGTCCTTTCGTAGTGTGATCGCGTCCTAGATCAATGCCTGGATGCCGTATATCAGGCCCAAGAACACCAACTCGGCGGACAGTATCTGTGCCGCACGCCTGAGCATCACCAGCAGTTCCCCGTCGGCCAACTCGCGAAAGTACCCCTCGGTGACTATCACCAGGAAGAGCCATACCAGGCCTACGGCCACTGACCCGATATAGTTCCAAAGCTGCAGCGACCAGTAGCTGACGCGCAGCAGCCCTATCGGCACGTCGGAGACGATAAAGCTTCTCAAGTACAGCACTGCTACCAGCGATAAAATCGTCGAGAGCAGCCAGATGGCATATCCAAGAGCGATCTGTGCGATTCGTTTTGCCATTTGTGACGTTGCGTCGGCGGATCATGCCGGGCGCACCCCGCAGCACGACTCGCGTTCGACGAGATAACTTCGCACCCAGATGTTTCCATGGGCGACTTCGTTGCTTTCGATCTGCTTCAGCAGGAGCTCGGCAGCCAGGTAACCCACTTCAGCGTGGGAAAAGCGCACCGTCGTTAGGCGGGGCAAGCCCGCGGGCGGCTGCCTGGCATCATCCTGGCCGATGACGGAAACGTCTTGGGGGATGCGCAGGCCTGCCTCCACCAGCCCTTCCATCGCCTCTATGGCTTCGGTATCGTGGTTTGCAAAGATGGCCGTCACGTCCGGGCGACGCCTCACGAGGGCTTTGATCGCTTCGACTCTATTCTCTGACAGGATGATCAAGTCCTCGTCAACCTCTCCGTTGAGCTCGACCATTTTTCCACGGTAGCTGCCTAATCGCCACTGACACCAGTCATACTGGGCATCCGTCTCGCCGGCCAGAAAAGCTATGGTTCGATGCCCCAAACCGGCCAGATGGTCGAGGGCGATACCGGCTTGCTCGTGATGGTTGTGCCCGACCGTGCTGACGGGCATATCCGGCCAATTGCGGCAGAGCACGACGGCGGGGATGCCTCGTTTCAGGGCCTGCACGACGGACTGGCTGTCTCGGCGCAGGGCCGGTCCCATGAGAAGCAGGCCTTCGGGCAGCAATCCCTCGGCATCTAGAAATTCAGAGCCGATCTGCCCAAACTCACCCTGCTGGTCACCTGCGAGGATGGTGAGGTGGACGCCTGCCTCCTGGGCAAACATCCGTGCGCCCTTTAGAAAACCGGGGATGATGTTGTATGCCTCTGTGCGCTCTACATCTTTTAGGTGGTAGATGATGGTGAGGGTTCTTTGCGCTGAGGAGCGCAGTGGGCGGCGCTCGGGTAAGCGGTAGGCTAACTCCTCCGCCGCCAGCAAAACGACTCGCTGCGTTTCCGGGGAGATGCCTGGTTTTTTGTTGAGCACCAACGAAACGGTGGCCTTTGAGACGCCGGCTCGCTGTGCCACGTCTTCCATATTTGGGGGCATAAGCGGCTGTTTCGGACGGGCTAAACTAAACAAACAGGGTGTTTGTTCAATAAGGATTTTATCACATCCTGCGCGGCTTGTCAAGACTTTGCCCGCTATTTCCGCATAGTAATCCTGATCGTAACTACTCAGCCTTGCTTCGCAGCTGCCTTTCGCGTGTGAAAAGAGAGGGGGCGGGGGTTTGGAGAGCGGCGAAGCCGCTCTCCA
>JAFGED010000261.1 GCA_016931785.1 Anaerolineae bacterium | reverse complement strand
GCGCCTGTCCTGAGGCGCCCCCCGAGCGAGTCGAGGGGCGAAGCCGAAGGATCGCCGCTCTCCAAACCCCCATCTCTCCCTTTTTCGGGCGAGGGAAACCGCTCGGGCGAATAGCCTGAGTAGTTACCAACCTGGAGCTATTTCCGGACCAGGATATCCTTCTGCCGCTCTTTTTTGCGCTGGTCCTTTTCCACAAAGAGCGCTTCTCCCGTAAAGGGGTCCATCTCCGTGTGGTACATCAGGCTGGCATAGGTCGATGGCGTGGGGGTGAAAATCTGCACCTGTTCAGGGCTGATCTTGAGCCGGCGGCCGGCAAATCGCTTCAGCGCCTGCATATCATCCTGGGTGCACCCAGGGTGCGCGGCGATCAGGTAGTAGGTGAGAAACTGCTCTTTGCCCGCCGCCCGGGTCAGCTTGGTGAATAGATCGCGGAAGCGCAGCAGCAAACCCTTGTCGCCGGGCTTGCCCATATGGCGCAGGACGTGCTCCTCCGTGTGCTCTGGGGCCACCTTCATCTGACCCGAAGTGTGATGGCGCACCACCTCGCGCAGGTAGGGGACGCCCTGCTTCTCATCGGCGAGCACCAGGTCGTAACGGATACCCGACGACACGAACACCTGCCTGACGCCCTCGATCTTGCGCAAGCGCCTGAGCAGGGCAAGCTGCTTGCCGTGATCGATCGGCAGCCGCGGGCAGATCTCGGGGGTGAGGCAGCGCTTGTCAGCGCAGCTTCCCTGCGCGCGCTTTTTCTCGCACTCGAAGCCGTACATGTTGGCCGTCGGGCCGCCCACATCCTGGATGACCCCCTTAAAGCCGGGATATCGGGTCAGCCGCCTGGCCTCCCGCTCGATGGAGCCCGCGCTGCGCCAGCGCACCGTCCGTCCCTGGTGGACGGCTATAGAGCAGAAATTGCACTCGCCGTAGCAGCCGCGATGGGTGGTGAGCGAAAAGCGGATCGTCTCCAGGGCCTTGACCGGTCCCATCCGCTCGTAGAAAGGATGCTGGGCGCGCTCGTAATCCATCTCGTGCACCTCGTCCAGCTCCCGCTGCGTGAGATAGGGGGCGGGCGGATTCTGGATCAGGTAGCGCGTATCCTGCCGCTGGCACAACCCTTGGGCAGTGAGGGGGTCATTGTTGCGGTAAAAGGTGTGGAACGCCTCAATGAAGGCTTGCTTATCCTGAGCGACTTCCTCGAAGGAGGGCAGCTCGAGCGTACCCGCTTTCTTCTCCGGGGCGATGTAACAGATGCCGCGCAGGTCGTCGATCCCTTGCCCATCCCGCAGCTGCTCGGCCAGGGCGACGACGGCCTTTTCCGCCATGCCATAGACCAGGAGGTCCGCCTTGGCGTCGAACAGGATCGAGCGCCGCACGCTATCCGACCAGTAGTCGTAATGCGCGATGCGCCGCAGGCTGGCTTCCACGCCGCCCAGCACGATGGGCGCCGTGTCGTTGAAGTGACGCTTGATCAGGTTGGTGTAGGCGATGGCAGCGCGGTCGGGGCGGCGGTCGTTCCTGCCGCCAGGGGTGAGGTCGTCCGAGCGCCTGGGTTTTTTCGTCGCCGTGTAGTTGGCTACCATCGAGTCGATGCAGCCGCCGGTGACGCCCCAGAACAGCTCCGGCTCGCCCAGGCGGGTGATATCACGGTCCGAGTGCACGTCGGGCTGGGCGACGATGCCCACGCGGTAGCCGGCCTCGATCAGCACGTGGCCGATCACGGCCACACCGATGGAGGGGCTGTCGACGTAGCTATCGCCGGTGACCAGGACGACGTCGAGCGTCTCCCATCCCAGATCATCCAGCTCCTGCTTGGTAGTTGGTATGAACATGCAGCTTCTCTTCGACAAGATTTACAGGATTAACAGGATTGTCTGGACCATCCCCATCCTGTCAATCTTGTCAATCCTGTCCAATCTTTAGGGTACGGTGGCAAAGAGGCACTTGAGATAGGCCCCCTCTTTGAACGTGACCGGGTGATCGAGCGGGTGATCGGTGCGCTCGATCTCGCGCAGCGGCCGGCCCGCCTGCGCGGCGGCGCGGTGGACCGCCTCGAAGAACGCCTCCGCATCCACCCGGCTGGAGCAGGAGGCCTGCACCAGCGTGCCGCCCGGCCGCAGCACGCCCAGGCCCAGGCGCGTCAGGCGCTCGTAGGCGGAAAGGGCCTGCGCCGCCTGCTCCTGCTTCTGGGCAAAAGCCGGCGGGTCGATGATGACCAGGTCAAAGCGGCGGCCCGTCTCCCCCAGCCGCGCGAGTGCCTCGAATGCGTCCCCGGTCACTATCTCGTGGGCAGCGGCGGCCACAGCCGGGACGTGCGCGTTGAGCGCCATGTTGCGCACTGCCGCCTCCAGCGCAGCAGTGCCGACGTCGATGCTGACGACGCAGCGCGCGCCGCCGCGCGCCGCATAGACCGAAAATCCGCCCGTGTAGGCAAAGACGTTCGCCACCTCCTTGCCGCAGGCGAGCTTTTCGACGCGCGCCCGGTTATCCCGCTGGTCGAGGAAAAAGCCGGTCTTTTGCCCGCGCACCGGGTCCGCCTCAAAGCACAGCCCGTTCTCCCGGAACAACACCGGGCCGTCGAGGTCCGGGCCGCAGAGGGTCTCGCCATCGCGCAGGCCGCACAGCTCCTGCGGCTGCTCCAGCATCGCCCGCCCGAGGCGCAGGATCAGTCGCTCGGCCGGGATGACGTCGACCAGCGCGGGCAGCACATCCCGCAGATGAGGCAGCCAGGCGGGCGTGTAGAGCTTGAGCACCAGCGTTTGGTCATAACAATCGACGACCAGCCCCGGCAGGCCATCGTTCTCGCCGTGGACGAGCCGGTAGCCGGTGGTGGCCCCATCGAGCAGCGAGGCTCGCACCTGCGCCGCCGCCGCCAGCTTGGCCCGGAACCAATCCCGGTCGATGGTCGCCGGTCTCCCGTGATGCAAGACGCGCACGCGGATCGTCGAGCGCGGATCGTACAGACCCACGGCCAGGAAATCGCGATTGCGATCAAAGACGACGGCCAGGTCGCCCGCAAGCCCCTCGTGGCTCTGCCGGCGGATCGCCTGATCGAACAGCCAGGGATGCCCGTGCCGCAGCGCCCGCTCCGCCTCCGGCGTGACGTGCACGGCGATGCGCCGGTCGGCAGGGCCGGGAATCTCGGGGAATGTGGCTGAGCTACAGGACCTGGCAGGCAAGACAGTCAATCTCCCTCCTCCACCAAAACGATGTCCAAATTGTACAACAGCGACATCGCTTCTGGCAACGAGAACCTGGCTCCCTTCAATCCGTTCTGCCCCGGCGCGATCCGATAGTTCCGCGCTCCGCTCAGGTCCGCCTCACTCAAAGTAGTGTTGATGAACAAACTCTCCGATAGGTCCGTCCCCGCAAAATCCGCCTTCGATAGATCGGCCTCCCGGAAATCCACATCCTTGGCCACACACTCCTTGACCTCCATCCCTCGCAGGTTCAGGCCGATGAACGTGCAATGGCTGATGGTACTCCTGTAGAAACCCAGCGGCTGTCCGAGCTTGACCGCCGACCAGTCCGCCTGGGCCCAGTTGACGCCGATGATCTTGGAGTCCTCGAACCGCGTATCCGAAAAGACGCTATCCGGCACTTGCACGAGGCTCAGATCACATTGCCGGAAGGTGCAGTCCACGAACCTGCAGCGGCGGAAAACGGACTCGACAAAGGAACACTGGACGAACGTACAGCCGTGGAATTCACTGGAAACGACCTCGGCCTGCATCAAGTGTGCGCCTTTGAAAGCCTGATCGGCGTAATCGGTCTGCAAGTGTATTTCGGAACTCATATACGCTTACCCTTTTCTGCTAGATCGAGCGATCACCACGTCGTGATGCCCTCGACAAGGGACTACTTTCAGATCACCCAGCCCCAATGTACCCAGATGTTGCTCGTACCATTCCAGGCTCAGCACCATCACGCCATCCAATTTGAGCACGCGCTTCAATTCCTCCAGCACCCGCTCCGGCTCTGGCAACGTCTCCAGTAGCCCCAAGCAAAAGACCACATCAAATTCCCCTGCTGCAAACGGCAGCCCCTTCCGAACGTCCACTACCTCAAACCGCGCGCGCCCCTCCAATCCCCGGCGGCTTGCCTCCCGCCGGGCTGCCTCTATCATCCGGGGCGACCAATCTACCCCGACGGCCTGACCCTGAAAATCTGGGCTGCCGGCTATACTCAGCGGCAAATCCCCTGCTGCCGTGCCTACGTCCAGGATGCTTTCGCTCCCTCGCAGATCGATGGACACGAGCAGTGCATGCCACTGCTTCGCCTCGCTGCGAGCAGAAAACACCACCGGTCCAACAAAATCATAGACCCAGTACGTCAAGCGCTTGCCAAAGTAGCGCCCGTCTGTCACAAGCACGAACAAGACGATAAGTAAAGCCGCGGCTCCCAAGCCGGGTAAAATGATCCACCCCATGTCGACCCAGTTTACCACACTTCGTACAGCGGGCAAAAGTGAAGCTCCCCGGCGCAAAGCGCCGGGGAGCTTCCTAAGGGAAAAGCCCTTGGGAGCTGCCGCCCCAAAATTCCCCGCTTTGCCATTCAACCCCACCGCAAGCGGTGGGGTTGAATGGCTCTTCCCCATAAATCACCCCGGCAAACACACCTTTTGCCCGAACTGTGGTAAAATACCGCCGCGCGCACTGCGACGTCACACCTCAAGACTCCTGCTCTCATCGCGGACAGGAGCTCGCTGGCATAGACCGGAACTGGAGGCAGGATGCTCAAGAACTGGCACGACGACCTAAAAGGCGACCCGCTGCCCTGGCTGCTGGAAGAGGAGAACCCCTCGGCGCGCTACCTGGCGCTGCGCCACCTGCTCGACTGTGCCGACTGCGACTCCCAGGCCGTCGACGCGCGGGCGGCGATCCCCAACTGGCCCCCGGTGCGCGACATCCTGGCGCTGATGGACCCGGTCGACTTTTGGGGGCAGGCCGAGAAGCCCTTCTACGGCGGGGCGATGAGCACGCACGCCACGCTCCACCTCCTGGCCGAGCTGGGAATGGACCTCACGCCACAGGTCGAGGCCGCCTGCGAGAACCTGCTGGAGCACGGCCAACACGAAAGCGGCGGCTTTTCCGATGGCACGGCAGGGCGCGTCCTGCTGTGCCACACCGGCAACGCCGTGCAAACCCTGATCCACTTTGGCTACCGGCGCGATCCACGCGTGACACGCGCACTCGAATACCTGGCCGAACGCTGCATCGCACCCGACGGGCCAGCGTGCCTCTACGCCGACGGCGGTCAGTGCCAATGGGGCATCGCCAAGGTGTTGGGCGCCTTTGCCGACGTCTCTCTGGCCGATCGCTCTGCCGAGCAGGAACAGGCCACGGCCGTGCTGGCCGACGCCGTGCTTGTCTGCTCACCTGACTGCCAGGAAAAACACCCCGATTGGCTCAATCTTGGCTTTCCACTGGATTATCAATCTGACTTGACCGAGCTGTGCGACGTGCTAGCCCGCCTGGACTATGGCCCCGACCCACGCTTTCAGCACTTTTTAGAAATCGTTCTCGCCCAGCAGACCGCCGAGGGACGCTGGATCAAGCAAAGCGGCACCCGCGCGCTCCAGGTGGAAGAGGTGGGGCAACCCAGCAAGTGGATCACCATCCGTGCGCTGCGGGCGATCAAGCACGCGCAGCGCAGCCTCGTCCAGGCCACCCGCGCTGCGCTAGACGATAGCAAGTTTACCTAG
>JAFGED010000030.1 GCA_016931785.1 Anaerolineae bacterium | reverse complement strand
CCCTTGGGGGCTGCCGCCCCCCAATCCCCCGCTTTGCCATTCACCCCCACCGCAAGCGGTGGGGTTCTCTGGCTTTTCCCCATAGACGTAGCGAGTATGGCGCTGTTGCAGCCGCAAGCGTTTGCCAACTTTGAAGAAGCGCCCGGCATTCTGATCGCAAGCAGTATGAGCGTGCCCATGTTGGTTTTCATGGCGATTTTAGGTGTGCGCACGGTAAAGCATGCGCTGCTGTACAGAGAACTCAAGGACCAAGGTGTCACCACACAGGGGCACGTTGTCGACCGTTGGGGGGTGTGGTTCACCATCAGCAGGCCCCGCCGGTTCTGGCGTTACATCGCTTATGAATATACCGATGGCTACACTGCATATGCTGCAAAACAAATGATCCCCATCGGCCTCTACAAACACACTCAAGTTGGAACCCCGGTCACGGTACGCTATCTGCCACACGACCCGAGTATCTCACAGGTGGAACTCGTGGATGACAAAAAAGTGCCTTGAGATACCACTATTCAGGCCGCGTTCAAAAACAAGGGAGTTGCGGACATGCGTTTTGAATTTGTCACAGCCACGCGCATCATCTTTGGACCGGGCACGCTGAAAGAGATCGGCCCCATCGCGGCAAAGATGGGCATCCGCGCGCTGGTCGTCACTGGCAGTGTTCCAGACCGCGCCCAGCCGCTGCTGGACGATCTGGCCGCGCGGGGCGTTGGGGCCACCGTCTTTGCCATATCCGGTGAACCAACCACCCACCTCGTCGCCGAGGTCGCCGAGAAGGCGCGCCAAGCGGGATGCGACGTAGTCATCGGCATCGGCGGCGGGAGCGCCATCGACGCCGGCAAGGCCATCGCCGCCCTGCTGACCAACGGCGGCGAGCCCCTCGACTATCTGGAAGTCATCGGCAAGGGGCTGCCGCTCACCAAGCCGCCGGCCCCCTACATCGCGGCGCCCACCACGGCGGGCACCGGCTCCGAGGTGACCAAGAACGCCGTGCTGGCCTCGCCCGAACACCGGGTCAAGGTTAGCCTGCGCAGCAACCTGACGCTTCCTCGATTGGCCGTGGTCGACCCCGAGCTTACCTACAGCCTCCCGCCCGAGATCACCGCCAGCACCGGCCTGGACGCCCTCGCGCAGGTGATTGAGCCATACGTCTCCAACAAGGCCAACCCGCTGACCGACGCCATCTGCCGGGAGGGTATCCGCCGCGGCGCGCGCTCTCTCCGCCGCGCTTTTGAAAACGGCGCCGACGCTGCCGCGCGGGAGGATATGGCCATCACCAGTCTCTTTGGCGGGCTGGCGCTGGCTAACGCCAATCTGGGCGCCGTGCACGGCTTTGCCGGACCGATGGGGGGCATGTTCCACGCGCCCCACGGCGCGATATGCGGTCGCCTGCTGCCCTACGCCATGGCGGCCAACGTGCAGGCGCTGCAGGAACGCGGGCAGGGCAGCGCTGCGCTGCATCGCTACGACGAAGTGGCCCAACTGCTGATCGGGACGCCCAGGGCCACCGCCCACGATGGCGTCTCGTGGATGCAGGCGCTGTGTGCGGCGCTGGACGTACCACCGCTATCTGCCTACGGCGTGAAAGCCGACGACTTTCCGCTCATCATCGAAAAAGCGGCCAAGTCCAGCAGCATGAAAGGCAACCCAATCACACTCACCGCCGAAGAGATGGAAGAGATCCTCAAACAGGCGCTCTAGGAGAAGAACCATGCTATCCAACCGTATCGACCAACTCGCTGCACCACCGCGCCCGGTCCCACTGCGCGTGGCGTGCCGCGCCCTGCTGGGACGCACCGGCGGGATGGGAGCCATCTTTTTGCTGACCGGCCTGCTGGCGACGTGGCTGTTCATCGGGGATATCCGCCCTATCGCCGAGGTGCGCCTAGCGCTCTCCTCAGAGACCACCACGGGCACGATCACCCGCGTCGAGCGGACCAATACCACAGTGAACGATGTGACCGTATACAGATACCTGTTCGCGTTCAGAACGCCAAATGAGGAGACGTTTACCGGGCAGAGTTACACCGTCGGCCAGGAATGGTCTGCCGAGAGCCGCGTGACGGTGCAGTACGTGCCAGACAAGCCCTCCATCGCCCGGATCGAAGGTTCGCAGCTTTCCGCTGCCCCAATGTGGGGCGCGTTGCTGGTGCTCATCTTCCCGGGGACCGGCGCGGCGCTCTTCCTTTCGGGCGCCGTCAGCGGCTGGAAACAAACGACCCTCCTGCGGCACGGAGAGGTCGCGGGCGCCAAGATCATCTCCGAACACGCAACGGGCGTCATAATCAACAACGTGCCCGTGATTGCCTACGACTACGAGTTTCCGGCAAACGACGGGGAGGAGTACATGGGCAGTTCCAAATCGATGCCCAGCGGGCTCGTCGGCGACGAGGCAAGAGAACCCGTGCTATACCTGCCCCGGAATCCGCGAATGTCCACCCTGGTGGATGCCATCCCGCTGCGCTATCCACTCGACGTGGATGAATACGGCCAGTGGATGGCGCGCGAGGGCGTGTGGCCAATCGTGTGGTACGCCTTGATCTGGGCCGGCATCCTGGGCAGTGTAGCGTATGCCCTACTGCGCACACTCAGCGATCTATAGCCTTGCAAGATGGAAAAAACCCTAGTATAAAGAACAAGGATGCATAAGAACGAGACATGAGGTATCCTTCTGTACAGATCCCAATATCTTGTAACAGGAGGACACACTCATGTCAAACAGCACTTTATCAAAGAAGTTGGCCAGTGTCAAACCAGGAACGTTATTCGTCGGCGTAGACCTGGCGCTAGACCGCAATGTAGCGGTGGTGCTCACGGAACGCGCAGAGCAGCTGGGCCGGTTTGGGTTCCCGAACGAGCGGGATGGGTATGACTACTTTTACCGCCGTCTGGAAGCTATCCAAGAGCAGCAGCAGGCTCCGGCTCTGTTGGTGGGCATGGAACCGACCAACTATTTCTGGAAGCTGCTGGCCGCCGATATAGAGCAACGTCGGCCCAAGTATGGCTACCGGTTAGTGAACCCGTACACGGTGAAAAAGAACCGCGAAGGTGTCACCGGCCAGATTGTATGAAGGGCGGTTGGCCAGATTGAATGAGCGGAGTGGGATACGAAAAGAGACCCTTGCGGGCCTCTGGGCAGGGTGAGGAGAGGCATCAACCGATCTGGCCTTCGAGGTCGCGGATGACGCGCTTGAGGTCGGTCTCGTCGAGGATGGGTTTCTGCTCGGTGGCGCCGAGGAGGAGCGCGGTGCGGCAAAGGTTGTTGATCTTGCGGGCGACGCCCTTGGTGTGGTCGTGGACGAGGGCCAGAAAGCCATCGGAGAAAACGGGGTCCCGCCGACCGGCGACGCGGAGATGGTGCTTGACGTAGGCGGCGGTCTCCTGGAGGTCGAAGGGGTTGAGGTGGTAGCGAACGGCGATGCGCTGGCTGAGGGCCT
>JAFGED010000260.1 GCA_016931785.1 Anaerolineae bacterium | reverse complement strand
TTCCATAGCGCGGCCTCCTGCCGCAACCGAATCTCTTTGGACACGGATGAACACGGATTTTCACGGATTGAAAAAATCCCCATCCGTGTTTATCCGTGAAATCCGTGTCCCAAAAATCTTCGCGGTTGTGATAGTTTTTCGAGGGTAATACTATATGGCGATGTCTCCGACGGGAATAGCGTGGTAGTTGACGAGGGGATAAGCGCAAAAGGCTACCGGTACTGCACGGTAGCCCTCTGCTTTTCGTTAAGACAATGGTCTTTTTGGCTAGGATCGCATTTTTTCGTCGACGTACTTGACCGCCTGGCCAACCGTCGTGATCTGTTGGGCCTCTTCGTCCGAGATCACGCCGTCGAACTCCTCCTCGAATGCCATGATCAGTTCGACGAGGTCGAGGGAGTCGGCCTCCAGGTCTTCACGGAAGCGAGCTTCCGGGGTGACCTGATCTCCATCCACGCCCAAAAGATCGACAATGATTTTCTTGATGCGATCAAAAGTATCTGACATCGGTTTTACCTCCCTTGGGGTATATAGATTGCAGTGGGCACTTCCATATTCTACACACAGCTAAAAGTTTGTCAACCTTGGGTTGACAACCATTCATACTACCGTTATCATGGGACCTGTTACAAAAAACACCGAGAGACACGCCAGGTTACGTAGTAGGGGGTCTGACAAGCGGCCATCTGTTTTTATGTGGGAGCCTTTGTTCCAGCTTCTCTTTTGGGTTGTTGCTTCTCTAGGTTAGGAGTGCATGCATCAGCAACGTAAATCGGATCACATTCGTATCAACTTACAGAACGACGTTGGGTTTAAGGATTTATCGACCGGCTTTGAACGCTACCGATTCACGCACTGTGCGCTGCCGGAATTTGATCTTGACGATGTAGATATTTCCACGCGTCTGCTGGGTAAGTGCTTGGCGGCCCCGCTGGTCATCTCTTCGATGACCGGCGGCACGCCGGAGGCCAGTTTGATCAACCAGAGGTTGGCAGAGGCGGCCCAGGCTGCTGGCATCGGAATGGGGGTGGGTTCCCAGCGCGCTGCTATTGAAGACCTGTCCCTAGAAGACACGTTCCGTGTGCGCCATCTTGCTCCTGATATCCTTCTCTTGGCTAACCTCGGGGCAATACAGCTGAACTGTGGGTATGGCCTCGACGAGTGCCGTCGCGCCGTCGAGATGGTTGAGGCGGATGCCCTCATTTTGCATCTCAACTCGCTGCAAGAAGCGCTTCAGCCCGAGGGGGAGACCCGTTTCGCCGGGTTGCTATCCAAGATTGAGGCGATTTGCCGCACTTTGGAGGTGCCCGTGGTCGTGAAAGAGGTGGGGTGGGGCATCTCGGAGCAGGTCGCCCGCCAGCTGGCAGGCGCTGGTGTGGCGGCGATTGACGTCGCTGGCGCCGGCGGTAGTTCTTGGAGCCAAGTGGAGATGTATCGCGCCGCCACCGATTGCCAGCGCCAGGTGGCGGCGGCCTTTGCGGGTTGGGGCATCCCTACTGCCGAGAGTCTGTTGATGGCGCGTCGCGGGGCGCCCGATCTCCCTCTTCTCGCCAGCGGCGGCATTCGTGATGGCATTCAGGTGGCCAAGGCTATCGCCCTGGGTGCAGACGCGTGCGGCATCGCCGGAGTTTTTTTGCATGCCGCCAACGAGTCCGCCGCTGCCGTTGCCGACCTCATCACCGTGTTTGTGACCCAGTTGCGCGTCGCCATGTTCGCTGCTGGGGCTGTTGATATCGCTGCCCTGCGGCGTGTTCCCATCACTGCCGACTCGTAGCTCGGCAGGCTTTAGTGTACTAGAGACGAGCGAACTCGTCTCACACTTTGGAGTAAAGGAGATCGATTTGTGACTAAGCATACTGCCGCGGACGGCGTCGCTAGCGTTCCCTTTTCACAGCGGGTTTTGCTGCTGCCGCATTGTTTGCGCCCGAGCCAAGAGTGCCCTGGCAAGATGACCAAGCAAGGCCTGGATTGCACCGGATGCACGCTTGTTGACTGTGCCATTTATCGCTTGCGCGCTGCCGCCGATAAAGCTGGTTATGGGGGCGTGTGTGTGGCTCCCGGCGGCCGGCTGGCGGTGCGGTTTTTGGCCGAGCGCCAGCCCGCCGGAGTTATCGCGATTGCCTGTGATAAGGAGCTGGAGGAGGGACTGGAGGCCATAGCTCAGATGGATTGGGAGAATGGGCATCCTATCGTGGTCACGTTCCCACTATCTCAGGATGGCTGCGTCGATACGAAAGTGGATGTCGAGGCGGCCCGGGAGATCATTCTCAGCAATGGCCATTTGAAACGATGACTGCCAACTCGGAACATCTATGAAGCGAACAATGGTAAAAGCCAAGCGGCCAACGTCTGACGCTTTATCCCTCCAAGATTATTTCGACCGTTATCTGCCATCCGTCGAAGCGGAGATGCAGGCCATCGTCAAGGCCGTCAATCCGCTGCACGAGGATTTCTTCGGCATGATGCGCTACCACCTGGGGTGGGCAGATGCCGAGTTCAACCCCTGCGAGGCCAGAAGTGGCAAGCGCGTGCGTCCAATCCTTTGCCTGTTGAGCTGTGAGGCCTGCGGCGGTGATTGGGAGCAGGCGCTACCCGCTGGCGCGGCCATCGAGATCATGCACAACTTTACACTGGTCCACGACGACATCGAAGACCGGGACGAGACGCGGCGTGGCCGCCCGACTGTGTGGACGTTGTGGGGAGACGCACACGGAATCAACGTCGGCGACGCGATGTTTGCGCTGTCTAACCTATCTCTGCTGCTGCTCGTCGAACGGGGTGTGCCGGCTTCGATAGTGGTGGCTGCCTGCTGTCTTTTCAACATCACCCAGTTGGCCCTGACCAGCGGCCAGTATCTCGATATCGGTTTCGAGGGCCGGGAGGATGTTTCCGTCGAGGATTACTTGGCGATGATCGAGGGCAAGACCGCTGCCCTGGCGGCTTGCTCTTGCGAGATGGGAGCCCTCATCGCCGGCGCCTCCGACGCGCAGTGCGCGTGCCTGCGTGAGTTTGGGCGGCACTTGGGGCTGACGTTCCAGATGTGCGACGATATCTTGGGTATCTGGGGCGATCCGGCGCTCACCGGCAAGCCCGCCGGCGCCGACATCGCCCGTCGCAAAAAGTCGCTGCCCATTCTTCATGGCTTGGAACGAGATGAGGAATTGCGCGCGTTGCTGGGGCGGGAGAAACTCTTGGACTCTGACATCCGGCGCGCCGCCGAGCTGTTGGAGCAGGCGGGCAGCCGCGAGTATGCGCATCAACTGGCGCAGGAACAGCATTCTCGGGCGCTGGCTGCGCTTGAGGATGCTGGTCTGCACGGGCCTGCTGCTCAGGCCCTGTACGAGCTAGAGATGATGCTCCTCAATCGCGAGGTATGAAGGCCCCCGGGTTTTTTATCCCACACCATCCCAACAGTATGTGCAGACTTTTTCCTTCGGCAGGCCAATCGCGCCGAGCATGTCCGGCAGGGTCTGGTATCGGAGTGACGTGAGGGCCAGGCGGTGCCGGATGCGATCGACCATGGTGTGGTACTTCTCTGAGGCTGAGTCGGCGTATTCTGCGATTGGCGGATCGTCGACGCCTTCGATCTCTTGGATGGCCTGCCGCCCAGCCAGATCCAATTCGGATCGCGACCGGGAGAAATTGAGAAACCGGCAGCCATAGATCAGTGGCGGACACGCTGGCCGCATGTGCACCTCTTTTGCCCCATCGTCATACAGCCACTGGATGGTCTCGTGTAGCTGTGTGCCGCGCACGATTGAGTCTTCGCAGAAAAGTATGCGCTTCCCCTGGATGAGATCGCGTATGGGGATGAGCTTCATCCGCGCCACTAGGTCGCGGATATCCTGTTCCTGTGGCATAAAGCTGCGCGGCCAGGTGGGCGTGTACTTGACGAACGGGCGGGTGTAGGGGATCTTGGCCTCGTTGGCGTAGCCGATGGCGTGGGCGATGCCGGAATCGGGGATGCCGGCAACTATATCGACCTCGACGTTGTCGTTGCGGGCCAGCGCTGCGCCGCTGCGATAGCGCATCACCTCGACGTTGATCCCCTCGTAGCTTGAGGATGGGTAGCCGTAATAGACCCATAGGAACGCGCAGATGCGCAGCGTGTTCCCTGGCGCCGCCAGCTGCTCGATACCATCTGGTGTTATCAGCACGATCTCGCCCGGTCCTAACTGGCGCTGCAGGCGATAATCCAGGTTGGGGAACGCGCACGTCTCCATGGTGATGCAGTAAGCGCCGTTCTTTTCCCCGATAGCCAAAGGCGTGCGGCCAAGCCGGTCACGGGCGGCGTATATCCCTTGGGATGTCAGCAGTAACAGGCTGCACGATCCGTCGATGGCTTCCTGCGCCTTGCGTATACCATCCTCAAACGTCGCCTCTTGGGCGATCAATGTGGCTGTCAGCTCGGTCGGGCTGACCTCGCCGCTGCTCACCTCTGTGAAGTGTGCGGTGTGCCTGGAGAAAGCCTCGTCTATCAACTGCCGGGCGTTGTTAATCCGTCCAACTGTGGCGATGGCAAAGTCGCCTAGGTGCGAGCGGACGATGAGGGGCTGGCTATCGGTATCGCTGATGCAGCCGATTCCCATAGGCCCCGCCATCTTTTGCAGGTCGTCCTCGAAGCGCGTGCGAAACTGGGCATTCTCGATGCTGTGAATGGAGCGCGTGAGGCCTTTGTTCCACACCGCCATGCCGCCGCGCCGGGTGCCCAGGTGTGAGTGATAGTCGGTCCCGTAAAACAGGTCCAGGACGCTGTCCTCTTTCGAAACGACGCCAAAAAGTCCTCCCATTGAAATCTTCTCCTTTGTTTCTTCTACTCTGGCTCGAACACCGTCTTTCCGGTCTCGTCCATAGCCGTTATGGGGTAGCTGCCAGAAAAGCAAGCCATGCAGTGCCCACCCGTCTCCAGGCCCACGATCTCGCGCAGCCCGTCCAGGGAGAGATAGCCCAGGCTGTCCACGCCTATGTGTTGGGCGATCTCGGTCACACTCAGGCGGCTGGCGATCAATTCCTCCTCGGTTGCCATATCTACCCCCGTGAAGCACGGATGGCGGATCGGCGGCGAGCCGACGCGCATGTGCACCTCGGCTGCCCCGGCCTGGCGAATCAGCGACACGATCGGGCCGCTGGTGGTGCCGCGCACGATCGAGTCATCGACCATGACGATGCGCTTGCCCTCCACGTCTGGTAGGGGGTTGAACTTGAGCGCCACGCCCAGGCGGCGCAGCCTGTCGTCGGGTTGGATGAAGGTGCGCCCGATGTAGCGGTTCTTGATCAGCCCTTCGCCGTAGGGGATGCCGGATTCGTTAGAGTAGCCGATGGCGTGGGCCGTGGCCGAATCCGGCACGCCGATGACCATGTCCGCCTCGATCGGGTGCTCCCGTGCCAGCCGCGCCCCCAGGCCGCGCCGCACCCGGTGCACGGAGCGTCCCTCCAGCAGCGAATCGGGGCGGGCAAAATAGATGTATTCAAAGATGCACAGCGAGGGCCTGTCGGCTGACGCTATGCCCTGCCAGGTCGTCAGACCGGTTTCATCAAGACGCACGATCTCTCCCGGCTTCATCTCGCGCTCGAACGTCGCGCCGATTGTCCCCAGGGCGCATGTCTCCGAGGCCACCACCCATCCGCCGTCGTCCAACTTCCCCAGGCACAGGGGGCGAAAGCCCCAGGGATCGCGGGCGGCGTAGACGGCCTTCTGCGTCAGGATGGTCAGGGCGTAGGCACCTTTTGCTTTCTGCATGAACGAGGCGATGCGCTCGTCCCACGTGCCCCCCGGTACGCCGGCCAGCATCTGGGTGATGATCTCGCTATCGGAGGAGGAGCTCAAGCCCACTCCCCGGTCGAAAAGTTCCCGGCGCAGGGTGGGAGCGTTGGTGAGGTTGCCGTTGTGGGCGATGCCCAGGGGACCCAGGGCCGTCTCGATTAAGTAAGGTTGGGCGTTCTGCAGGTAAGACGAACCGGTGGTCGAATAGCGGTTGTGGCCGATGGCGGCGAATGTCTGCCGTCCGCCGTGGCCTTTGAGGTGGTGCAGATTTTCCTCGTTAAATACCTGCGAGACGAGCCCCATGCCCTTGTGGATGTGGGCAACGCGGCCGTCGGTGGTGGCGATGCCGGCGCTTTCCTGCCCGCGATGCTGCAGGGCATAGTGGATGAAAAAGGTCATCCGGGCCACGTCGCCGCCCGGGGCGTAGATGCCGCTGATTCCGCAAGCCTCCCGTGCTTTATCGTGCATGGGTTATTCCTGATGCGCGGCAGTTTTTTGAGCCGCGTCGGCTCTCTGAGCCGCGTCGGCTTCCAGCAGACGCTGGCGCTGCTTTTTCTGCGCTTCCTGTATCTTGGCGCGCAGGCCCGCATCGGCCAGACCCAGCATCTTGGCGGCCAGCAGCGCCGCGTTCTCAGGCTCCAGCACCACCGCCGGCGCGACGCCGGAGGGCATGCGCAGCGACGAGTAGACGTCGCCGCCCGCGAACTTGTCCGAGTAGGGCGGGCAGGCGATGACGGGCGCGCTCACCTGCGCGTCGACCAGGCCGCTCAGCGCGTTGCTGCGTCCCGCCACGGTGATATAGACCCTGGGCTGGGGATCGGCCTCGTAGGCCTCGATCATCTCCAGGACGTAGCGCGGCACCTTGTGCGCCGACGCCACGCGCGTCTCCCAGGGGATGCCGAGTTCGTCCAGCGCGCGGGTGATCTTTTTGGCAAACTCGGCATCGCTGGGCGATCCCATGATAATAACAACTAACATTCCCATCTCCTTGTCGGTGCCATTTATAGAAACGCTTCAAGCGCACTGACGATGCGCGGATTGGCCGGATACGCGCCCGGCTCGAACGTCCGCCCGGTGAGCATCTCGTACAGGGCGATGTAGCGCTCGCTGACCTGGGCGATCAGATCGTCCGTCGGCTCGGGCGGCTCGCCGTCGCCGCGGTAGCCGCGCTCGGCATACCACAGGCGCAGAAATTCCTTGTCAAAGTTCTCCGGTTCCTCTCCTTGGGCCGCAAGCTCCTCGTAGCTTTCGACCAGCCAGAAGCGGCTGCTATCGGGCGTGTGCACCTCGTCGATGATCGTGATCTTGCCATCCGGCGTGCGGCCGAACTCGTACTTGGTATCGACCAGGATCAGCCCTCCCTGGCGCGCGATCTCCTGCCCGCGCTTAAAGATGGCCAGCGCGGCGGCCTGTACCTGTTCCCAGGTCTCTGTGTCTAACAGGCTCCGCTCGGTCACCTCGGCGCAGGTAATGCGCTCGTCGTGCTCGCCTGCGCGTCCCTTGGTGGTGGGGGTGATGATGGGCTCCGGCAGCGGCTGGTTCTTGACCAAGCCATCGGGAAAATCGTAGCCGTAGATGTGGCGCTCGCCCAGCGAGTAGCGATACCACAGCGCGGTCGTGGTCACGCCGGTGATATAGCCGCGCACGACCACCTCGACAGGCAGCGTCTCGCACCCGACCACCAGGCTGGTGTTGGGATCGGGCACGTCGATGATGTGGTTGGGGATGATGTCGGCCGTCTGCTCGAACCAGAAGGCGCTGAGCTGGTTGAGCACCTGCCCCTTGAAGGGCACCGCCGCCAGGATGCGGTCGAAGGCCGACAGGCGGTCGGTGGTGACAATGAGCCAACGGTTGTCGGGCAGCGCGAATAGATCGCGCACCTTGCCGCGCTCGCCCCCGTGGGGCCAGTCGATCTCGACGCCCGTCAGGGCCTGGGGGATGTGTTGTTTTAGAATAGCTCGGTCAAGCATAATGCCTCCTATGATAGGGTCGGTAAGCATCCTGAGCGCGAGCCGGAGGTTCGATATCGAAGGATGCGGCCCATATAAATCGTCACCCTTCGACGAGGTCCCTCGACGGCGGGCCTCCGGTCCGCGCTCGGGGGGGCGCCTCGGGGTGACTATCATCTACAGTTGCGCTGCGTACTTGACCCCCTGCACGTACAGAGCCAGGCCCAGCTCGCCGCCCTCGCCGCGGGCGTAGCGCGGGTGCTGCTCGGGGAAAACGTGATCCTCCGGGTGGGGCATCAGGCCCATGACGTTGCCTCGTTCGTTGCAGATGCCGGCGATGTCGGCCACGGAGCCGTTGGGGTTGGCGGGATAGTCCGCCGGTCCTTCGTCGCCAGCGACGTACGTCAGCGCGATCTGGCGGTTCGCGCGCAGCGTCTCCAACGCCGCATCGTCGCGCGGGACGAAGCGTCCCTCGCCGTGGGCCACGGGGCAGGTGATGCGCTCTGTCAGCTCCTTGGTAAAGACGCAGTGACTTTTAGGGTTGGGTTCCAGCCACACCCAGCGGCACTCGAACTGGTTGGACGCGTTGCGCGTCAGCGTGGCTTTGGGTTCTGCGTCCGGCGGGCCGGGCAGCCAGCCGCTCTTGACCAGCGCCTGGAACCCGTTGCACACGCCCAGCACCGGCTTGCCCGCCTCGACGAAGCGCGCCATCTCGTCCTGGAACAACCAGCGCAGGTCGGAGGCCCACAGACGGCCCGCTCCCAGCGCGTCGCCGTAGGAGAACCCGCCGGGCAGGATGAACATCTGATAGGCGTGCAGCCGGGCGGGGCTTTCCCGCAGCGCGTTGACGTGCACGATGGTGGGCGCACCGCCGGCCAGCTCCACCGCGGCGGCGGTCTCGACGTCGCGGTTGGTGCCGGTAGCGTGAAGGATCAGTACCTTTGGTTGTCTCATTCGCTTTCGCCGTTTTTTGGCAGATTTTGTTCTTGGGGCGGCAAGGGTCTTTTTCGTCTTGCCTTGATCTCCAGCCCAAAGAACACGGATGCCAGGATCAAAAAGAGAGCCAAAAGTCCCCACCGGCCCAGGAGTTGATAGATGAGCAGGAACAACTCGGGCAAGTTGAGGCCGCCGCCGTGTTGCTCCAGGTAACCCAGATAGAAGAATAGTCCTACTCCTACGACCAAAATGAAAATGCCCCAGATGTAGGCCGGCCAGGGTTTGGGGCTATTTCCCTCGGGATTCGTCATGATTCACCTCCTATTCCGCCGCTGCCGGCGGAGACATAATATTTTTCGGGGTATTTTTCATAGTAAGAGAGCCGATAGTCCAGTTCGGATTGAATGGCCTGTACCCGTGGAATGGAATAGGGGTCAAAGTCGGGAGAGAAAGGAGATGGGCACGCCTGTGCTCCCAGGCGCGCCACGGCCTCGTAGCGATAGGATAGCTGCGCGGACTCGGAATACCCTTCCACGACCAACGATCTATCGACCGGGTAACTGCCGTTAGGCAAGGCCAGGGAGCGCACGGTGTATCCCGGGATCAACGCCTCGATGCGGTTCTTGGAGACGGCCAGCTCCCACTTGACCTGCTCGTCGGAGACCTCGCTCAATGTCGGGTGGGTGATCGTGTGGCTGCCGACCTCGAACCCCCAATCGACCAACGCGCGCACCTTTTGAACGGCGAACTCAGGCTGGCGGAAGAGCGGGGCGCCGGGCTTTTCGGCGTCCAGGAGCAGGACGAAGAATGTGGCGCGCAGCGGCCAATCGTCGCCGTATTTCTCGTGCAGCGCCAGCAGGATGCCCACCGCGCAGTCGGGATCGATGGCGCCATCCTCCAGGTAGCGGAAATGGCCGGCAGTGGAATCGTCGAAAGTGAGCACGATGGGCCGCCGCCCGCGCGGCACGTGGTCCAGGTCGCCGGTCGCCAGGTCGATCAGGTTGACCGGGTAGTAGCCGTGCGTGACCAGGTATTCCAGGTCCGCGCGCAAGTTCTCCGGCGTGCGCGTCCAGCGGTCCTCGGGCCGGGCGATGCGGTGATAGGCCAGCACCAGCACGTCTCCCTGTGGGTTGGGCGAGTGGAGGGCGATATCCGGGTGCGGGGTTGGGGTGGGAACGAGCGTCGGCGTCGCGGTAGGAGCGGGAGTGGGTGTAGACGTTGGGGCGTGGGGGTGTGTGGAAGTGGGGGCAGGCATGGAGCTTGGAAGGGCGGCCGGACTCGGCGAGTCTGTGGGCGACGTGGCCGGCAGCGGCGAAGGCGCGGGCTTTTGCATGCTTGCCAGCTCTACGCCTCCTGCGGCTAGTATAAGGATAACGATGACGATCGGTATGCTGCCGTGTTTTCGCATTCAACCTCGATTGAATTCTACACCACTTCAGTCCCTTGCCAGGCCTGGAGCAGGTCTTGGATCACGCTCTCGATCACGATGCTGCCATCCAATCCGCGTATGCGCAGGATACCCTCGACAGCCACCTGCCCGATCTGCGCCACGGGTCGCCCGGCCAACGTCTTCTCGAAGGCTTTCGCATTCTGCGGCGCAACCTCGACCAGGAAGCGGGCGCTCGATTCGGAGAAGAGGGCCTTGTAATCAGCGGTCACATCGGCAGTACGTGGCAGGTCGGCCAAATCCACCTCAAGCCCCAGCCGCCCGGCGACGGCCATCTCCGCCGCGGCGACGGCCAGCCCGCCCTCGGATAGGTCGTGGCAGGCGCGCACCAGCCCGGCGCGCATCGCGCCGTGCAGCGCGCGCATCGTCTCGACCGCGTCGGGCACGGGGATGGGAACGCTCATTCCCACACGGCCGTGCAGCCGGTAATAGAGCGAACCTCCCAGCTCCGCCCGCGTCTCCCCGACGATGTAGAGCAGGTCGCCCGCTGCTTTCAAGTCCACCGTCACTGTCTGGCGTACGTCGGGGACGATGCCCATCGAAGAGACCAGCAGCGTCGGCGGGATGGGGCGCTTGACGCCCTGCGGGTCGACGTACTCGTTGTTCAGGCTGTCCTGGCCGGAGACGAAGGGCGTGCCGTAGGCCAGGGCCGCGTCGTGGCAGCCCTGCGCGGCGCGCACCAGCCCGCCCATCCGGTCGGGGATGGAGGGGCTGCCCCAACAAAAGTTATCCAGCACGGCGATGCGCTCGGGGTCGGTGCCGACGGCGACGACGTTGCGCACCGCCTCGTCCACCACTGCCCAGGCCATGGCGTAGGGGTCGATCTGCCCGTAGTGGGGATTGATGCCGCAGCCCAGGGCCAGCCCTTTCGTGCCGCCGGTCGCCAGCGGGCGCAGTACGGCCCCATCCGAGGGGCCGTCGTTTTTGACGCCCACCAGCGGTTTGACCACCGTGGCGGCCTGGATCTCGTGATCGTAGCGCCGGATCACCGGCTCTTTGCTGGCGACGTCGGGATCGGCCAGCATCTTGAGCAGAACCGGTGTGAGATCGTCCTGCTTTTGGATGGTCGGCTCTGGGAAATCGGGGTCCTCCCACACCGCCGTGTGGTTGGGCTGCGGCCAGCCGTTGTGCACGAAATCCATCTCCATATCGGCGCACGTCCTGCCGCCGTATTTCACGCGCAGGCGGCCGTCGCCGGTGTAGTGGCCGATGACGGTCAGCTCGACGTCCAGGCTTTCGCAGATCTCGCGCAGGCGGGGGAGGTTATCGGGCGGGACGGCCAGCACCATGCGCTCCTGCGCCTCGGAGAGCCAGATCTCCCACGGGCGCAGGCCGGGATACTTGAGCCGCACGTCGCGCAGCTCAATCTCGACGCCGATCTCCTCGCCGATCTCACCGGCGGCGGAGGAGAATCCCCCCGCGCCGCAGTCGTTGATGGCGGAGTACAGCCCCTCGTCGCGGGCGATCATCACCGCCTCCAGCATGGCCTTCTCGGTGATCGGGTCGCCGATCTGCACGACCGAGCCGACCGTCTGCCCGGTCTCGTGGGTCAGCTCGGCCGAGGAGAAGGTAGCGCCGTGGATGCCGTCGCGCCCGGTGCGCCCGCCCAGCGTGACGCACAGGTCGCCGGGCTGTGGATCGCGCTTGCGCAATCCCTTCTTGGCCAGGCCCACACAGCCGCAGTAGACCAGCGGGTTGGCCGCGTAGCCGGGGTCGTAGAAAATCGCGCCGGAGACGGTGGGGATGCCCATCTTGTTGCCGTAATCCTCGATCCCCTCGACGACGCCGCGGGCGATGCGATGTGGGTGCAGGATGCCTCCGGGCATGTCCTCGCGGGCCATGTCGAGCGGGCCGAAGCACAGCACGTCGGTGTTGGCGATGGGCCGGGCCGAGACGCCGATCACGTCGCGGATGACGCCGCCGACGCCGGTGTTGGCCCCGCCGAAGGGCTCCAGCGCCGAGGGATGATTGTGGGTCTCGACCTTGAAAGAGACCTCGTATTCATCGTCAAAGTCGATCACCCCGGCGTTATCGACAAAGACGGAGAGCACCCACTCTGACTCCAGCCGCTCTGTGGCCGCCCGCAGGTAGGTGTGAAACAGGCCGCCGTCGATGGTCTCTTTGTAGGGCGGATTGACAATCCGCCCTTCGGGCAGCACGCGCGGGATGCCGCCCTTGCATGCGTAATCGACCTTGGACTTGAAAGCCTTGTGCTGGCAGTGCTCCGACCAGGTCTGGGCCAGCGTCTCCAGCTCCAGGTCGGTGGGGTCGCGGCCCAGGCGGTCGAAATAAGCCTGGATTGTCTTCATCTCGTCCAGCGAGAGAAAGAGCACGCGCTCCACGCTCATCTTGGCCAGCGTCTCGTCGCTGGCGCCGCGGATGGGGATGACCTCGACTAGGTCGGAGGGCTCGGCGCGGGGCACGAAGGAGGGGGGCAGCGTCCCCAGCGCGTAGGTCTGGATGACCGCGTTGCACAGCACCTGCTCGGCGATTTGACTCAGGTCGTCTTCAGTCAGATCGTCGCCCTCAAAGACGTAGCGCTTGCCGGTGGAGGCGGCCTCGACGGCGCCGATGCCCAGCAGGTGGGCGCGCTGGAGCAGGTTTTCCGCCACAGGGTCGGTCACGCCGGGGTGAAAGCCGACCTCGACGACGTGCCCTCCCTCACCTCTCCCCCCTCTCTCAATTTTGGGAGAGGGGAGGGGGAGAGGGGGTGGGGTGAGGGCCTGGGCGTGGTACCCCTCGACGACGGGGTCGGCCAGGAGCTCCTGTGCCAGCCGCTCCAGGTCGGCGTTTGCCAGCTCGCCGCGCAAAAAATAGAGATCGCTCACCTGGGCGCTGCGGATGTTGCCGAGCCCTAGCTGAGCGATCTGGGCGAGCAGGTCGGCCACTCGGCCATCGGGCACGCCGGCCTGCCAATAGACTTCGATGCGATAGTCCACGTTTCGTTCTCCCTCTCGGGATATTGGCCCAGGGGCCTGTATCCCGCTGAATGATGGGTGCCCGTCGAACGGCGGGATGCCCGTCGAATGACGGGCATGGTACTATGAGGGAGAGGGGTTGTCAAGTTGTTGGCGGGAAAAAGCCGTTTTTTGGTTAGACAAGACCTTTGTAGTAACGTTGCAGCATCGCCCGGCACTGATGGCCATTACGAATTTACTTCGGTAATCTGTATTTGCCGCCCCGCCCAGAGATAATGCAGGTTAAGAAAATAATTCGGGTACGCGGCCTGCCAGCCCGGTGCTAAAGACACCGGGCTGAAAGAACCAAGCCCTCTCCGAGGGCTAAAACAGCCCGAAGGGCAGACATCAGCCCGGAGCTTTGAGCTCTGGGCAGGTTCCAGGCCGGGCCAAATCACTTGTCCTGGAAGACGAATCTCAGCCCGCGGTTGAAGGCTTCCGGCTTGTTGCTCGAGTGGCCTTCGTCCGCGACTACCAGGGTCTCCATCTGGAGCCCGCCGTAGCCGCGCTCGCCGATAACCCGCATGAACTCTTCGACGGGCCGGGCCAGGTCCTCCTGTTCGCCGACTGCCAGGAACAGCCTGACCGGCAGGTCCTGGTGCGCGCTGGCGTACTCGGCTTCCATCTTGAAGGCGACTCTGCCATCGTACTGTACGGCCGGACTCGCGGCCACGTATCCGCTAAAGAGATCGGGCTCGGTGAACATGGCGTACAGGGCGAACAGGCCGCCGAACGAGCTGCCCATCAGCACTCTTTCCGAGGGGTCCGCCCAGTAGTTGGCCTCGATGTGGGGGAACAGCTCCTCCTTGAGGAAGGCGAGGAATTTTGGTCCATCGCCAGAGCCCGGGAGTCCCGAGACCTGTGTGGGCGAATAGTCCATGGCCCGCAGCGCCTCATAGTCGGGATCGCTCCCGGCGTACGTGATGCCGACGATGATCATCTCGGGCACGAACTTGTCATAGTACAGACCGCCATAGATCGAGTCGAGCAGCTTGAAATCCCACTGCCCGTCGAGCACGTAGAGGACGGGGTACGTTTTTCGAGGAGCCTGCGCGTACTCACCCGGGAGGCGGATGTATACGTCATAGGTGCGGCCGGTGGCCGAGGATTTGAGGGTTCTCACCTCCGTACCCGGGAGGGTCACATTGGGCAGGGATGAGGCAGAGGGCTTGGGGGTTTGCCGCGCGCACCCGCTGACGACCAGGGAGAGCGCTATACAGATGATGAACGCGTATGGGGGAAAGGAAAGTGACATGGCGTTGATTGCCTCCTCTTTTGATGAATTTCCATCGTCACAAATCGATGATCTGGATGCCAAGAGGGTCCAGGCTGACCTCGATGGGGTTCCCATTTGAATTCAAGACCAGCGTCTCTTGCTTTTTCTCGCTGTTGTTGATGACGACCAGCTTGTTGCTGCCCGGATAATGGGCGCATTCCGTGTGGATGTTGCTGCACGTCCAGGGGCCAAAGTCGCTTTCGGCGCTCGCCGCCCAGTAGAGCGCCCGGTGCAGCAGGCGCGTGTTTTGCGGGGCGAATTTGTATCCCGAGAGGTATACGCCCCTGCCTGTTCCAAAGTTGTGCGCCGAGACCCGCGGCGATCCGTCTCTATCGGCCAGCACGTGGGTGGCGCTGCCCGTGACAAAGATGCCGTCCACGTCCTTCCCAAAGTCGATCTCTCCCGTGACATCCTGCGTGATGAAATGGGCGCTGGCTTTTTTGTAGAGCGGCTTGTCCTTGGATAGCGTGCGGCCGGTCTCTCTATCGACGCCGAGCAGGTGCGCCAGTTGAAAGTATTGCCCGCCCAGCTCGCAGGCGGAGGGCTCCGCGATGCCGATCAAGCCCCCGCCCTGGGCGACCCACTCGGTGACGCGCGAGACGATCTCCCCATCCTGCCAGTGTCGCCCGCCGCTCCAGGCGCTGTGCGCCCGGCCGCAGTTGACGAGCACCTTGACGTCGTCGGGTATGCCTTTCTCCAGGACGTCGTCAAAGCTCACGAATTCGACGTCGACGGGCAGACCCGCGAGGGACTCGATCAGCTCGTTCAGCTCCAGCCCGTGGATCATGTGGCCGTTGCAGATCCAGGAGCGCAGCTTGCCCCACGCCGTCAGCACGGCGACCTTGAAGGGGGCGGTGTAGGGCCTACCGCCTCGGCGAATTCCCCTCAACGTCTTGAATTCCTGCCCCAGTTGCTCGACATAGTCCACAAAATCGGGGAAATCCTGCACCAGGTGCAGGTAGCCGCCCAGCCCGATGCGGTCGACCGGCGCGCGCAGCAGGCTCCGCCGGATGTTGACCCAGAACCGCCTGCAGTCCAACGTCGGGTCGCCGCCCTCCTTGAAGGTGGGCTCGCCCTTCAGCCCGGTGGGGAACAGGTAGGGGTGCAGGCGCAGCTCCCTCGTCTTGACCCCCTGCGCGCCGGCGCACAGCCGGGCCTCGAACGCATTAAAGACGCACTTGATCAGGCCGTCGAAGGTGAAATCCTTGAACCTCTCGCCGTAGGGCTCGGTGCCCACCCAGTGGTCGTCGTAGAACATGTAGGCCTCTTTCCCGGCTGCGTGCACCAGGTCGATGCATTTGCGGCCAAAGGCGACCACGAACGCGTTCATAAAGTCCATCCAGTCCCGGTATCTCTGCGATGGGACGTTGTGGCTGGAGCAGTAGAGGCCGCCGTTGACGAAATCCTCCGAGGTCAGGCTGTACCCCCTGGCCTTGCTGAATTCTCGCAGGGCGTAGGGGCTCACGGTGTTATCGTAAGCGCCCCAGTCGGAGTAGACGTACCGTAATTCCGGCGAGTCGCCCCAGAACCAGGCAAAGTTGTAGAACATCGACGTAAAGCGCACAATCCCGGTGCGCGGATGATCCTGCAGCCACTTTTCCAGATAGTTCAGGATAAAGGCCTGCGTCTCGGGGTAGATGGGGTCGATGGGCATCAGGTGCTCGCGATCCCCCCAGCCGTTGGTGATGTGGTTGTACATGGAGATGGCTTCCCAGATGCGGTAGGCCAGAAAGTTGACCGTGTACTTGTGCCATCTCTGCGTATCGCGGACGGTGACGACGCCCCGCTCGGCGTCGAGCTCCCACAGGTCGGCGGGGACCTCCTCGCCGGTGGTGCGGTCGAACACCTGCCACCAGGCCTTGGGATCGTCGCCGACGTTGACCCTGAACTGCTCCCGGAAATAGCCGCTCAGCAGGTCGATGCTGGCCGCGTCGCCCTCGGCGATCACCGGATAGCTCATCAAAAAGTTCTGCTGGAGTTTATCCGGGTTTGCCCTGGCCCAGGCGTTATCGATGCGCACCAGGCAGATGGTGGAATAGATGTTGAACCCGGCCGCGACGATCTCGTCCGAGAGCACGGTGCCGTCGCTATCGCGTATGGCGTCGGCCCCCCATCTTTCCGCGAGTTCCAGTGTGAGCGCCTCGTAGCCCGCCTCACCGGGCAGGGTGAAGCTCCCCTTTTTCACCGACTCACCTGTATCCATTGGCGTCTCCCAAGTAGCCTCTCGCATCTTTTGATTGCATGCTGTTTTCAGCTGCTGTGCGCGGTTGTATGGCATACGCTATGCTTCCCCAACGTGTTTCGGGTGCCATGGGCTGCCGTCCCTGCTACGGTCCGTGATTCCTCATTGCCAGCGGCAGGAAGGTCCACCGCCGCGCCTCGTCGGCGCCGATATCGGGCAGCACGCCGATGGGGCGGGGGTCGCCGTCGATGTCGGCGGTCACACCCGCATCCGTGCCCCGGTCGATGGCAGGCGAACATGGGGCAAGGTGAAACGATGGTCTGGCGAGGAGCGGGGTACTATAGTAGTTGGTGCTGCTGACGATGATGCCGGTGCCGCTCACGGTGAGCCCGGGTTGGAGCAAGAGCGCAGGGTCCCACAGGGTAGTATCCAGGGTGACGATGCCGGCTGCGTCGACGTATATGCCGCCGGGTTTATCGACGAGCGTGTTGGTAAAGGCCACAGTCGTCAGGTAGGGGCTGCTTGAGGTGCCACCGACGTGGATCATCCAGGGGCTGGGAGAGTTGTTATCGGCGAACGTGTTGTGCAGCAGTGTGCCCTGGCAAGGCTGACCTGGTCCCATCAACGGCTGGTACTCGGCGATAAAGAGCGCCGGCGCATACCCAACGGCAGAGTTCTCGGCCAGGATGTTGTTGGTCATGGTAAAGCCGGGGCTGCCGGATACAAAAACCCCACCGCCTATGCTGGGAGATCCATTTCTAAAGATCGCGTTGCCCTCGATGTTCGCCGCACTCAGTCCCACGACTATCCCGCCGCCGACGTTCGACCCGGCGTTGTTGTCTTGAATGAGGTTTTGACGTATGGTGGCAGCGCTATCCCAAAGGTATATCCCGCCGCCGTTGGGGTTGCCATAGTTGTCCTGGATGGTGTTGCTGAGGATCGTGGCTGCGCTGGTATCCAGGTACAGCCCGCCGCCCCCGTCAAACGTCAGGTCGATACCACTGGCGACGTTGTGTGCGACCAGGTTGCCCGCAATGGTAGCCGGACTCTGGTATAGGAAGATGCCTCCCCCGCCGCCTCGGATCACACCGCCGCCAATGTCCTGGCTGGCCGTGTTGCTCACTATCTCGCTATTGGCCACCACGGGCGAGCCGTAATAGAGCGCCATCCCGCCCCCAAATCCCGCCGAGCTGCTCACGATACGGCAGTTGGTGATCGTCGGGCTGGCGCTGTTGGCATAAACGGCGCCGCCAAAGTCCGTGGTGGGCATCGATGGGTCGCCGCCCAGTCCGGCTGCATTGCCCCGCTGTAGCGTGAGGCCTTGAAAGACGGGGGCCACCGCGCCGTTGATATAGACCACGCGTCGCGCGTTTTCACCGTTCAGTATCGTGGTGTAGGTATCGGGGTCGCGCACCACCGCGCCGCCCGGGGCGCCATCCCATCCGCCCAGGAAAGTGATGCTCTTGGTGGCGGTGATGATGGCGCCGCCGGTGCCGGTGTAGGTGCCCTGGGCGAGGTAAATGGTGTCGCTGTCGCTTGCCGTGCCCAGCGCCGTCTGAAGATCGCAAGGGCTTCCCTGAGAGCAATCGCCGTTGCCGTTAGGCGAGACGAACAGGTTGCCGGGGTCGGCGCGGGCTACTTGCAAGGTCCCGTTCAAGAGCAGAACCAGCCCGATCAGCAGCAGGCTGCCGGTTGCCGCACTGAAACCGATGTGCTTGTACTTGGTAAGGCTCATCTTTTTCCTCCTTTCAATCGGCGCAAGGGCCGCGAAGCTCTGGGCGAGGGGATGTGTTTCTTGGCGAATCCTAAAGGTTGGTGTGGGCCGCGCTCACCTGCCACAATCGGCTGGCGGTGGCCGTGTCGTAGGAAGCCGGTGACGAGGGAACAGCTTTGCGCTTGACAAAGTATTTCCCCGTCACGCCCTCTACCTTCGGCGAGGTCGCCAGGTAGATGCTGGTCTGAGCGCCTCTTTCTGGACTGATGAAGGACGGGCGGAACAGGCGCATGACTAACCCGATGAACCCACCGTTGTTCATCCCAAAGTTAGTCGCGACCAATCCCGGATGCAGCGCGTTTGCCGTCACGCCTGTCCCCTCCAGCCGCCGCGCCAGCTCGTAGGTGAACAGCACGATGGCGAGCTTGGAGTGCGCGTACGCTTGCAGGCCGCGGTAGCCCGCCCGGCTTTGCAGGTCGTCGAAATTGATCTGCGCTCTGGCGTGCGAGCGGGACGAGACGTTGACGATGCGGGCCGGGGCGCTGGTTTTGAGCGTGTCGAGAAGCAAGTTCGTCAGCAAAAAGTACCCCAGATAGTTGAGGGCGAACGTCATCTCGATCCCGTCGACGCTCTCCTGCCGCCGGGGGAAAATAGCCCCGGCGTTGTTCACCAGCACGTCGAGACGTTGATAGCGGCGCTTGAACTCCTGCGCCAGCCGGCGCACCTCTTCCTGCGCCGAGAGGTCCGCCAGCATGAATTCGACCGCCGGGTTGCCCGTCTGCTGCCTGATCTGGTCGGCCGTGGCCGCACCTTTTTCCCGGGCGCGGTCCACGAGGACTACCACCGCGCCTCGCTGCGCCAGCGCCCGGGCCGTGGCTGCGCCGATGCCCGAAGCTCCGCCCGTCACCAGGCAGACTTTGCCGTGCATGGGCTGTTCAGATTGTGCCATGCCAGTGGTTCCCTTTCGAGAGCGGGGGGCGCGCCTAATCTGTGTTTCCGGAAACCCGCCTGCAGCAAGCGGGTTTCGTTCCCCAGGCCGCAGCGAACTACTTGCCCAGCCGTTCGACCAGCCAGTCCTTGGCCACAGCGACGCTCTCGGCCGTGTGCAGGTCTGGCCTCAGGAACTGCATCGCCGTGAAGACGGCCCTTTGCGCCGGGCTCGATAGGCCCACTATCGCAGTGGGGCTGCTGGGGATATCCCTCCTCCTGGCTGCTGATGCCAGCTCCCTCGCCCGGCTGGTCACCTTGGGGGAGATACGCGAGCCTGTCGCGTCGATCAGCATCAGGATCAGCGTCTTTGGCGCCTGCTTGAGCACCTCCTTCTCGGTCTCGACGATCGCCTGGACGAACTCTTCCTCGTCGCCGATGTGGGAATAGTCGCAGAAGAGTATTCTCTTGCCTTTGTGTTCGATCCACTGTACGCGATTGCCCATAGGGTCCTCCCTGGGTGCACGTGCGTCGAGCGGCTCGACCGTCGGTTCCGGGGACGCCGCTCAATACCGGGGGCACCCGCCCGCGCTGAGTTTGCACCTGGCCCAACTATACAATGATTCCCGCTAAATGCAAAGTGCCGCCCGGCGCACTGGAAACTTTTGGCATTTTTCGGCACTTTCCGGTACATTTCCATCTCCCTGCTTTGGCCTATGGCATAATGGGGGTGGATTCGGACGAACTGTTCAGGCGGGAGGCGGCGATGGAAGAAGGCTACCTGGAGATCAGGCTAAGCCGGGGGGTATTCTGGTGGATTCTGGCGGGGGCGATCCTGCTGGCGCTGATAGGGCTGGGCCTGCTGGGCAGCCTTCACACGCCGGAACCGGCGCGTGTGATCTGGTGGACTGATTGGACAGCGTGGAAGGTCGAGCGGCAGTATCGCAAGGAGCTGGCGCAGATGCAAAAGGACCTGGGCGAATTGGCCGGTATCCTCCAGGATAGGCCCGATCCTGTCAGGGCCGAGCTGGCCGCCACCCGGATGGAGCAGCGTCACGCCAGCGGTCTGGGCCTTTTGGAAGGCCAGCGCGAGGTTGCGGTTGTGGCGGCACAGGCGGTGCGCGATTGGGCCGCCGGGTACGAAAAGTACGACGTAGCCGTGCAGGCGGTGAACGAAGCGATAGAGATCATGGAGATGAGCGAGCATCACGCAGGAGGCAGCGATGGAAGCAAGGGAGCTCAGGAGAAGGCAGGTGACGGCAGTGCCACTGGGGCCGGTGCCGGCGCGGACGAAGTGTGGTGGGCTGACGGCCCGTGAGGCGGGTGGGGCGGTGATCAGCGGCCTGCTGGAGGCCGAACAGGACCTGCGCCAGATGGCCGAGCAAACGGTTCAGGATCTTTGCGGTGCTTTAAGGCTGGCGGCCTATACCTTTGCCGGGGAGGCGTTCGAGGAGGTGGTCCGTGCCGACCAGGTAGCGATAGAGCGTTGGTCGGCAGACGAGTGGATTGCGTTCTTTCAGAAAGCGGCTCCCGTCGGCCAAGGATGGAATGATGCAAAGGTGTTGGCCGAGCGATTGATGGAGATGACCGCGGAGCGGGACGAGCTGCTCGCCACGGTAGCCGATGCCAAAAGTCGGCTGGTGCTCTTGGAGGAGCGACTGAGAGATGAGGCCTCATCGAGAGATGCGGCCTCATCTCTGGAGGCACCACCTGCGGTTCTGGCCGCGACGGAGCGTGAGGTGAAAATGGGAGGAGGCCGAGAGCTAGGAAGAGGGCCCAAGTTCCGATGGCCGGATGTGCCGGCGCGGCCGCCTGCGAAATACACGCGCCAGATAGGCGGCGACTGGAAGCGGAAGGGGATCGCTCTTGGCCTGATTGCATCGGGCATCTCCCTGCGAATTGAGGCCCAGAGGCTTTTGGCTTGGCGTGTGGGATGCAAGGAGGATTCAAGCTCGATCCGGAAGGTTTTCGAGCGCCTGGAGAGGGCCGGGCTTTTTGAGGGGGAGTGTGTGAGGGTACACCTGGCCAGCACAAGGTTCCTGTGGTTGACTAGGCTGGGGCAGGAGGTGAGCGAGATATGTCGTTTCGACCTGCGCGAGACAGACTACCAGCGGCTGCTTCGGTTGCACGGTGGTGAGAAACACAAGCAGCATGCTGCGGAGGCAGCCACCTTTGTATACCAGGCGCGGAGACGCGACTTTCTGGTAGAGGTGATGCCAGACGTGGATGGGCCGGCGGAACCGGACGTGGTCATTAGCAAGGAGGGGGAAAGGTCGGTATACGTTGAGGTGGAGACGGAGGGCGACCGGGAAGCGAGGTGGCGGCACCAGGTCGATTTACAGGGGTTTGTGGCGGTGTGCGGTGTGACCGAAAGCCAGCAAGAGCGCATGGTCGCCAGGCTCAAGGATTTGGGGTTGCCCGGTCGTGCAACCAATCTAGAAGCGCTCATGCAGGACAAGGAAGGCGCCGGAAATTTGTGGCTAGAGGAGTGGAAAAGTTGATCGAGTCGCAGGTCTGCGTGGTAGAACGCCGGAGAGCAGGCCGGCGCGGGGGCCTGACGGTGTGCGGGCCTCGGCGCGGGGCTGTTGTCCCAATGCGTCCCTTCGGCGGTCAGGCTCTGGCTGGCGAGGGTGGTGTGATGCACGGAGGGAGGCTTTGGAGTCGTTCACTTCAAAGTCTCTCCGGTACCGGCGCACTTTATCACACCATCTTGGGATGCCGAATGGGGGGTTTTTCTCCCCAAGGCCTTTTTGGCCTGTTCTTGCCTTTTTGGCTTGTGAGACCGACCTTTTGGTCTGTCTCACCACTTGCGATAAACGGCCGAGCACGGCCGATAAAGTTTTACTACTCGGGCATATGCCTGACAATGCTCTTGAACGTGGGAAAAAGGGAAATGTGGGATGTGCTGGGCGGCTTTGCCGCCCAGCACATCCCAAGCCCCTCACCTTTGCTCAAGGGGCGGCGCAGTATAGATAGAGACTTTACAAGGAGGCACGAGATGTTGAACGAATTGGTGGTGGAAGGAATCGTAGTAGGGACCTGGAAGTACGGGGACACGCGTTTTGTACGTATTGCTTGCTATCCCGATCCGGGTCGCAATCACAAGGGAAACGGAAATGGCGGCGATTGGCACGACAAGGCCGACTTTATCACGCTGCGTTTCGAGCAGCCATTAGCGATGTCTGTCATACATCTTCAGACGGGAAGCAAAATCCGGGCTACAGGGTTCCTGGCAAGCCGGGATTATGACATTCTGCTGGCACGGTTCGCGGATGCTGCCAGGGGAGACGAAGAGGCGGTGCAGGTGTTGCGCGATGTCGCAAACTTGCACGGTCAGGTCGTGCACAAGCCTCACGTGCTCAACGAGATGGTCGTCGAATCTTTTGTGACGCCCTGATTGGAAGTGGAGCCCTCCGGCATAGGCTGGCGGGACGGCAGCTTAACAACTGAAACACGTCACACGATTTGGTAGTCTCCTATTGGGTGTTTTTGGCCTGCTCTTGCTCCAGCGGGATTGTCAAATCCCGTCGCTTGGCCGCTGGATGGCAACCAAGGGTTGCACGCGGTCCAGCGCGAGCAGAATAACACAGATGGTGGGAGGCAAGCTAACAATGCTTCACAGGGAGACCACTCACGATTTTAGCTGGACGAGATGTCCAATACACGCCTTTCCTGGGGTGTGTTTGTTCCTTGGGGCGTATACGCTGCTTGTGAGGAAATGGTGTTACCAAGGTGCGGTTTGGGCGCAAGCCCAAACTGCCGGGGGGCATTTGCTGCTGTCTGATGAACGCTAAAGCGTTTGTTGTGCCTATTTTGCTGGAAAC
>JAFGED010000029.1 GCA_016931785.1 Anaerolineae bacterium | reverse complement strand
TAGCATGGCAATACTTCCGAGGTTTTCTGGTAATTATACCATACCCCCAGATCTAGGGGATACCCCGCGAAATCCTGAAGAGCCAAACAGTTCAAGTCCGAGTTGGCCCGCCAGGGTAAATCGGCGGCCACGCAGCGGGGGTACCTATCCGGCCTGCGCGATTTTGCCGCCTGGGTGGAGCAGACGTACGGCGAGCCGTTCGATCCCCGGCGCTTGGTGCGCGAGGACGTGCGCGCCTACAGGTCGCACCTGCTCAACGTCAAGCGCCAGAAACCGGCGACGATCAACCGCAAGCTGGCCTCGTTGGGCAGCTTTTGCCGCTGGGCCCTGGCTGAAGGATTGTTGGAGAGCGACGCGCGCTGGAAAAGGCCGACCTGAACCGCCTGATCCGCCGCGCCCAGCAAGAAGGGAATGCGCTGCACGTCGCGGTGGTCACGCTGCTGGCCTACACCGGCCTGCGCGCGGCCGAGCTGTGTGGAGTGCAGGAAGCCGACGTCGAGATGTCCGAGCGGAAGGGCACAGTGACGGTGAGGGGCAAGGGAGAAAAGTATCGCACGGTCCCCTTGAACGCCGAGACCCGGCGGGCGCTGCGGGAGTACCTGAAGGTGCGTCCGGCCACCCGCAAGAATGAAGGAGCGGTCTTTGTCGGCCAGCGGGGGCCGCTGACGGAATCGGGCGTGTGGCGCATCGTCGCCAGGTACGCCGACCTGGCCGGGTTGGTGGACGTATCCCCGCACGTGCTGCGCCACACGTTTGCCACGCGGCTGCTGCGCGACGCAGAGACCGACGTGGTAACGGTGGCGAACCTGATGGGCCACGCCGACGTGCGCACCACCGCGCGCTACACCACGCCCACCCAGGCGGACCTGGAGCAGGCGGTGGAGGCGTTGGCCTAATGCAGAATCAAGAGACGGGGCGCTGTTCCTATCCAGGGACGATCAAAGCCGGATGACCTCGCGCGCGGTACAGCACCTGGTGAGCCACGCTGCCCAGGCGGCCGGGCTGGAGCGGCGAGTGACGCCGCACACGCTACGCCACTCTTTTGCCTCACGCTACCTGGAGGCCGGCGCGCCGTTCCGGCGGCACGCTGGCCGAGCTGCGCGACATCACTTCGGCAAGCTCAGCGCAGGCCTGGGCCACGCCAACATCGCCACCACCGACCGCTACTCGCACGCCAACGCCAGGAGGATGCAGGAGATGGTGGAGGGGTTGTAGAATGGTTGACAGGCAAGGGTTTTTGACCAGGACAGCGGTTGGCCCAAATTGGAATCGACACCGAAATCACCAACGAGAAGCCCCAGAAGAACAAGGTTTTGGACTGTCTCTCCTGTCCATCCTCACTGCTTCATAAGCCCTTCGAGCAGTCGCGTTGCACGCTGCTCTAGTGTCTCAAACTGCCTCTTGAGCCGATCCACGGACTCACTTTGCACTTCGATGAAGTAAGGGTCAGTGGGACGCGGGGCCTGTATATGATCGCGCACGACTTTCAATAGCGGCGCCCAGGGGTAGCCGTGCCGCTTAAGCCCAACGACGGCCGCCTCGTCGAACGCGGCCGGATAGGACTCCTCGCCGAACAACTCAGGCTGCTGCCCCAGGGCCAACTCGATCAACGCCGCGTCGAGCAACAGTCGGGCTGCCTGAGCTTCCAGGGCGCTTCGCTGCGCTCGCGCCAATTGTGTCTGGGCCCGCTCGATGGCAGCCCATTCAGCCTTTACAAGCGCTTCAAAGTCGCGCCGCGCTGCTTCTATCAACTCGTCCTTCCATTCGCCGCCAGTCGACGAGGCCTCCATCGCTGCGCGCACATCTGCCAGCCGATCCAGACGCTGAGGCCGGCCTTTCTCGTCAAGCACATAGTAAGCCACGCGCGGGAGCGGCGTTTCAACCGCCAAGCGCAAGACGCGCTCCCCGGGCCATTCCTCTTCGGCGAGCGCAGGAACCTGCGCCAGAAGCGATTCAAGGAGGGGGTTGCCGAACGTGAGAAGCTGCAACGTGTTGGGATGTCTATCGAAAGCCTCGGGGTCAAACGTGACGGCGACTTCGCCCTCGTCGTGCCGCAACCAGAAAGCGTCTCCGATACTTTCGTGGGGGCGGAAGCGGGTTTCCAGGCTGGGCATGGTGGTCAGCGCGGCAGCCAGCTCCGGCAGCGTAATGGGCGTATCTATCGGCGCATCGCCCTCAGCCTGGCTCGCCCATTCGTCCAGATCGAAGCCGGCCTGAAGGTTGTCGAGTTCCGCCTGAATGCGTTCCAACTCCTCTCTCAGCGCCTGCTGCCGCTCGGCCTCGGGCACCATCGCCAGGGCCTGGATCGTCCTGCCCACGTGGGCCAATATGGGCTGCAGCGGCCCCACCACGTCCTGGAACCAACTGATCCGCTGCGCCAGCGCCTGATAGACGCGCGCCTCGACCGTGTCTTCATAGAAATAATTGCGGATCCACACCTCGTCGTACCTCTGGCCGATGCGATCCACGCGGCCGATCCGCTGCTCGACGCGCATCGGGTTCCACGGCATGTCGTAGTTGATCAGCACGCCGCAGGTCTGCAGGTTGATACCCTCGCTGGCCGCCTCGGTGCAGAGCAGGATCTTGACCTCCTTGCCCTCGCGGAATGCGTTCTTGATCTCCTCCTTCGTGACCGGCACCCACATCACCCCATCCCAGCGCTCACCCCCGCGGCCGCTGTAGCAGGCTACCTGGGGTCCATAGCTCTGCCGCAACTGCTCGCGCAGGTAGTCCATCGTGTCCGTATATTGAGTAAAGACAATCGCCGTATCGCGCCGGCGGAAAGAGTCACGCAGGTCAGCCAGCAGCCGCTCCACCTTGGAGTCGTTGCCGCCGAGCATGCCCAGGGCGTGCAAAAAGTCCTCGACGTAGGTGATCTCATCGCGGAAGAGAGAACGCTCCGCCAAGTCGAGTTCGTCCACGTCCAGGCTCAACGCTTCCTGCTCCAGGTCGTCCTCGTCGAGGCCAAGGCCAGCTTGACCGCGCAAAAAGGTCAACCGCCGCTCCAAACTGCGCTGCACGGCGTAGAAACTGCTGGTCAGCCGCCGCCGGTACACAGTCATCACGAACCCCAGCCCCTTGCGCTCGCTCTCGTATTTGCGGTAGAACTGGGAGATGTATTCATCAATGCG
>JAFGED010000028.1 GCA_016931785.1 Anaerolineae bacterium | reverse complement strand
GCGGTTGTGATAGTTTTTCGAGGGCAATACTATATCTTTGTGGTGCATTCCAAGCCTTGCGAAGGGGTAATTTGTGGGGTTTGGTTGGGCAAAGTACCCAACCAAACCCCATTTTCCCCTTGCTCACACAAATGGGTAGTTGCCAAAACCTGTCTCGATTGCCCTTTTCTGCCGGGCGGCGTATAATGAAAACAAATCGGTAACTACTCAGCCCTGCTTCGCAGTTGCCCTTTGCGACAAAAAGAGGGAATAAGGCAGGGGGTGGCGAGAGCGGCGAAGCGCTCTCGCCACCCCATCTCCCTCTCTTTTTCGAGCGAGGGTTACTGCTCGGGCGAACAGCCTGAGTAGTTACACAAATCGTAACTACTCAGGCTAGTTGAGGTTAGGAGCACCGGTTCATGAAAGAGACAATACTTCCCATCGTTCTGCTGACCCCCGAGGCAAAGGTGGCTATGGAGGCCGAGGCGGAGCGTGCTGGCGTCGGCGGTGACGTGGTCGGTGGGTTGCTCTTCGGCTATCCTTTGGACGAGCGTCGGCGGCTGGTGGTTGGGTCAGTCAAACCGCGACCAGAGGTTGGCTTCGGCCAGCAGGAGTTTTGCCTCGACCAATCGCGCACGTCGCAGCAGCTTCAGGAAGCGCGGAAATCGGGCTCCGAGCAGGTCGGCTATTGCGGCGTTTGGTACATCCACCGCACGCCCACGGGTGAGCTGACCGATGCCGAGTGGGTGCAGGCCCAGAGGGTGTTGGAAGACCCCGATTATCGTTTCAAGGACCTCGTCTGTTTGGTGCTCTGCCTTTACGGCGGGGACCTGAAAACCTACGCGTTGTTCTTTGACCGATACCGCGCCGCCCGGGGCCAATTGCCGGTGCCCACGGTGCTAAAGCTGACGACGGAGGCGTATTCGAAGGAACCCGAACCTCAGATTAAACCCGCGCAGGCGCGCCCGGCTCCTTCTCCGCCAGACCCCAAGAACTGGTACAAGGACGCCGAGGTCGCCAAACGCCTGGAGATGGAGCACAAGTGGCTGACGCAGAGGTATCGCGTCGAATCGTCCGTGGCTCCAGATGGGAGGGTGATCTTTCGACTGATGCCGCAGGATGAGTACAAAGACATGGTTTTTTACCTGGCCTGCGGACCGGGGTTCCCCAAAGAAGCCCCGGTGGCCTTTTTGGTGGTTCGCGGCGATCGATACCCTCTGTTGAGCCCAGGCCTGAACGAGTGGACGGAGGACAATTGGCTGTACGAAGTGGCCAACGACTTGGTCAGTTGGCAGATCAAGCTGCTTGACCAACAGGTGACGGCGGCCGAAGAGGCGCTAGATCGGGGCGACTGCAAAGGGGCCTCCGACCGGTTGGCCATGGTGCTCTTGATCAATCCCCGCATGCCCGGTGTGGCCCGCCTGCTGGCGCGGGCAGAGTCTGTGATGGCCGAAAACGCGGGCAAGTAAGCGACGCTCTTCTGGCGTCGCGTATCCCCACAATCTTGACACAATCTCCGCATTTCCCCGACACACTCTCCGCATTTGTGTGCTAAACTTGCGGAGACATATCAGGATATCCGGTTCCTGCAGAAATTAGTTGTTCCAGGTGGAGGGATGAAGTATAATGCAGATCGACGTTGCTAAAAGGACAGAGTTCATCATGCCAATCTCCGAGATTGTCTCCCCCTCGTCGCATCGCGAAACCGTGCGCCAGTTGATGGACACCATCCGCCAGGCGGTGATGATCGATACGTGCAAGTTGGAGCTGATCCTGGCGGCGCTGCTGGCGCGGGGGCACGTGCTGTTGGAGGACGTGCCCGGCATCGGCAAGACGCTGGCGGCCAAGGCGCTGGCCCGTTCGGTGCACGCTACCTTCAAGCGCATCCAGTGCACGCCCGACCTGCTGCCCAGCGATATCACCGGCAGCGCCATCTACAACCAGCGCGAGCAGCGTTTCGAGTTCGTGCCGGGACCGGCCTTTGCCAACGTGGTGCTGGTGGACGAGATCAACCGCGCCTCGCCGCGCACCCAATCCAGCCTGCTGGAGTGCATGGAGGAGAGCCAGGTGACCAGCGACGGCTTCACCCACACGCTGGAGCCGCCCTTCTTCGTCATTGCCACCCAGAACCCCGTCGAGGTGGCGGGCACGTTTCCCTTGCCCGAGGCACAGTTGGACCGCTTCCTCGTCATGCTCGACATCGGCTACCCCGAGTTCGCGGATGAGGTCACCATCCTGGAACGGGAGGAGCACGCCGACCCGCTGGAGGCCATCGAGCCGGTGCTCGACCTGGCCGACATCCTGGCGCTGCAGGAGGCAGCCCTGGCCGTCGACGTGGTGCGCCCCCTGAAGGAATACATGGTGCAGTTGGTGGCGGCCACGCGCACGCACCCTGAGGCGGTGCTGGGCGTCAGCCCGCGCGGCGGCGTGGCGCTGCAGCGCTGCGCTCAAGCCTTGGCGCTGATCCACGGGCGCACCTTTGTCACCGCCGACGACGTCAAGACCACAGCCCCTGCCGTGATGGCGCACCGGATGCTGGCCCGCGACCGTCGCTCCGAGACGGCGCGCGAGATCGTGGCGCAGGTGATGGGCCAGGTCCCCGTGCCGGTGGATTGAGGGCGTGTTGGGCGGAGCAAGGGGAGCTATCGAATGCGCCATCTCAAGACGGGGTTAATCGTCTCTTGCGCTGTAGCTGGAGTAATAAGTCTGCTGATCGTAGCTCGGCTCGCCTATGAGTTCGCCGAGCTGATCATGGTCAACTCGCAATATCCATCCGTGTCGGAATACTACGAAATGGCTTGTTCTCGCGTAAAGATAGGCGATAGGCGCGAGGACGCGGTGCAGGCTCTTTCCGATGCGTGGTACCACGGCGAGTGCGATTATTTGTCTGGCCTGGAGCCCCACTTCATCGACGATGTATTTTTCTACGGGCCGCCGAATAGACCGGAATACGCTCGAATGGTCATAGTTCTTTCAAAGTCTGTTGATGGTACATTGATTGTGACTGACATTGGTACAGCGGAGAGCTATCGATTGCTGGAGTACGAAGCATGCATTCCACCAGAGTTTGTACAGTAGTCGCGGTTTCCAAAACGCGCGGTTTGGAAACTGATTAGCTTTCAGAGTCGCTCTACTATGATTCGCTCACTCCTTCGTCCAATAACCGACCGCCTCAAGTACCACCTCTCGCTCCCCACTGCCCGCGCCGTCACGCTCCTGGTGGCGGCTTTTCTGCTCTACCTATTCGGCAACCAGACGCAGGTAGGCTGGATGTTCGTCATGTCGGCGCTGCTGGCCGGGACGGTGCTGGCGGCATGGATGCTCAACCGGCGCGCGCTGCGCGGGGTGGTCGTCGAGCGCGAGATGGGGGGGGCGCCCAACGCCGAGCTATACGAGGGTGAGACTGTTTCGGTCAAGCTGACGCTGCGCAACGCCGCCCGCATCCTGGCTGCCCAGGTCCGCGCGGCCGAGCGCTGCCCGCTGGCCGCGCTGGATAGCGCGCGGCGCAGGATGGACTTGTTCGTGCCCCTGATAACGCCCCGGCGCGGCGGCGCGTGCTTCGAGTACGAGGTCGAGATCGACCGTCGCGGCGTGCACCTGTTTCCGCCGGTGGAGCTATCCTCTCGCGCGCCCTTTGGCTTTTTCCGCCGCCAGCGGCGCATCGACCTGCCCACGCGCGTGCTCGTCTATCCCGAGGTGCGGCGGCTGCAGCGCTTCCGGCTGCTCGATCACCGCCTGGCGTTGGAGTTCGTCCGCCCGCGCGCCGGGGTGGGAACAGAGATCCTCGGCGTGCGCCCCTTCCGCAGCGGCGATTCACCCCGCCGCATCCACTGGCGCTCGGTGGCCCGCACTGGCCGCTTGATCAGCAAAGAGTTCGTCGACGAGAGCCGCCCCGGCCTGACGCTGATCCTGGACGTGTGCAGGCACCCTTACCCGCCGACGGCGAGCAAGCACACGCCCTTCGAGTGGGCGGTCAAGGTCGCCGCCTCCATCGGCGATTACACGCAGCGATGCGGCTACCCTCTGCACCTCCTGGCCGATGGCGACGCCTGGCCGCCGCCGGGTGGACCGGTCGTCCAAATGCAGTTGCTAGAGTACCTGGCGCGGGTCAATCCCATCGGTGGGCGCGCCCTGGCGGAAGTCATGGACCGGGAGCCGCCGCTTGCCACGCCGTGCGTGGCCGCGATCCTGCCCTGGCCCGATGCGGATGTATTGGAGCCCCTGGTCGAGCTGCGCCGTCGCGGGCTGGCGGTGTTTGCCGTCCTGCTCGATCCGGCCTCCTTTCCTGTGGGCGGTCCCTCTGCCGGCCCTCTGGCCGACGGGATGCGCGCCGCCGATCTCGAGGTCAGCCTGGTGCGCTTTGGCGAGGATTGGCGCGGACAGCTTGATTCTGTGGGGCGAATTGCCAATTTGCCCCACGAGGTAGAGGATTATGCTTACGCTGGCGAAAAAAGCGCCCTCTAGGGACGTCCTGGGTAAGTCTTTGAGGCTGCTTGCCTATGGCATGACGGCCATTTGTACGTGGGCAGTGGTTATACTGTTCAGAAGGTGGCCCTATGGATGGGCGACCTGGATTCCTGTGGTCTGTTTTGGAGGCGCAGCGATCTTTTTTGTCTGTGTGCCCTGGCTCGCTACTGGGATCAGGCGCTACATCAAGCGTCAAAAAGTCGAGCCATCCATCCGCCTACGGGTGCTGGCTTTCGTTTCTCAGTCGGTCGGCGTGCTATCGCTGGGTTATGGGACAGGCCTGTGGGGCATAGCCGTCTTTTCCATCACCGTGCTGGCTTTGGGGCACCTGTATTCCTATCGGCATCGCGTCAAACCCAAACGCTGGGTGCGCATCGTGGTTTTCGTGTTGTTTCACCTGACCTTTGGCTGGGCTTACTTGGGCATTTGCGGAGCTTGGCCATATCCCCAGGCCCAGTTGGCGATGCTGGCTATGGCGGTCGTGAGCTGGGAGTTGTTCAAGCGGCTCAATCTCTATTCCGCGATGGGGATGGGGCTGATCAATCTTTATGTTGCATGCACTCTGAGCCGCGATCTGGTCTTTGGCGGATTCTTGTTAGCCTATTTCGGGGTGCTGTTGGCGTTCCTGTGGCGGGCCGATTCGGAGGATGGCAGGCGCAGCAACCCCATCGTCGTAAAATCCAGGCTTGCTTCAGAGAACGTATCACGGATTACGCCAGGCAACTTCTGGTTGCCCGGATCACGTATTGCATCTTACGCCTTGCGCTTTACGCTTGTTTTGGTCCTCGCCGGTGTCATCGTCTTCTTATTCTACCCTCGCTTTGCCGGCGTGCCCATTTCTCCTTTGCTGACGCTCCATGTGCCGATGCAGGGGCAGCCTCCCTCAGAGATCGTCAACCCAGCCGTGCCGGTGGTGCAGATCGAGGGCTGGTCGGATGAATCCAGCGATTACTACTATGGCTTTGACAGTCAACTGGATCTGGGGTATCGCGGCGGGCTGAACGACACACTGATGATGTACGTGCGCAGTTCTGTTTGGAGCTACTGGCGCAGCCATGCCTTTGATCACTATGACGGACGGCGCTGGGCGCAGTCGAGCAAGGAACTAGCGCCTGTCGAACCTGCGAGTCCCTATTACTTTCGGTTCATCTATCCTTTCCCCCAAGGCGATTACTTTGTGCAGACCTATTACATCGCGCAGCCGATGCCCAACTTGGTTTATGTCGGGGGAAAGCCTACCGATATGAGATTCCCCGCCAACAGCGTCTCGATGGATTCCACCGGCGGTATTCGCGCTCCTCAACCATTGCAGCCGGATATGGCCTACGTGGTGTGGTCGATTCGTCAGGATTTCGACCCTGAGGAGCTGCGGGGTGCCGGGTCGGAGTATCCCTCCGACGTCATCGATACGTACCTGCAATTGCCGGACACGGTCACCGAGCGTACACGCGCGTTGGCACGCGACCTGACGCGCTATGCGCCCACGCCGTACGACAAGGCCGTGGCGCTGCGCGATCACCTGCGAGAGACGTACTCGTACAACCAGTTTCCGCCTCCGCAGGCGCGGGGTACCGACGCCGTCGATCAGTTCCTGTTCGTCGATCGAGAGGGGGTGTGCGAGCATTACGCCTCGGCGATGGTTGTCTTACTGCGCAGTTTGGGAGTGCCCGCCCGTCTGGCGGCGGGATACGGCAGCGGCGACTACAATGCCGTCACCGGCTTCTACGAGGTGCGCGCCAATGACGCTCACGCCTGGGTGGAGGTCTATTTTCCCGAACACGGCTGGGTGCCCTTTGACCCCACGCCCGGCTGGATGCGAGATCCTTACTCTGGCCCGATGCGGCGTTGGCTGTTCTCCGGTGCAGCCGAGCGGGTTGGGCTGGGAGGATTTGCCTCCTCTGCTTCACAGATTGGCGCGGCCGGGGCGGCGCTGTTAGGTGCGCTTTCTGGACCGCTGACCGCGATCGGGGCCGTCGTCGGCGCTTTGGGCGCCGTGGTCGCGCTGGGGTGGGGAGGCTGGGCGCTGTGGCATTGGTGGCGCGCCCGGCGCGCGCCGCGCTTGCGTGGGCTGCACGCGCACCCCAACCGGCGGCGCGTCTTTGCCGCCTACCGCCGCGCGCAGCGCCGCCTGCGCTCCCGCCGCGCGCTCACGCAGACGGTGCAGGAGCACGCTGCCGCTTATCCTGAGATGGCCGAGATAGCTGCCGCCGTGGACGTGGCCGCCTACCGCCCCGAGCCGCCGGACGAAGGGATGGTGGAGGCGGTGCAAGCGTGGCTGCGCGGGTTGCGCAGATAAAGTGCCCGGCACCTCGCAGGTGCCGGGCACTTTGATTACCTCAGGCTGAGGTTCCGATAAGGCGCGCCGGGCCACTCTTCCAACGCCACGGGCGTGTCGTCGAACCAGGTGGCGTAGATGGTGTCGAACTGCCGGTCGGCCTTCATCGCCAGCAGCGTCATGTTGACCAGGTCGCGAAAGGCGGAATCCCCCGGCGGCAGCCCCAGCGCCAGCGGCACCTGCGTCAGGCGCAGCGGCAGCACCCCGACACCCTCGATGGCGTAAGAAGGTCCCAGCAGGCCCGCGCGGTCGCCGGCGATGGCTACCACCTGGCCTTCCTGCAGGGCCGCGATGGCTGCTTCGACGCTCGGTTGCGACAGGGTGGCGATCGAGACGCCAGCGTCCTTCGCCGCGGCCATCAGCGCCTCGTCGCTTCCGCTGCCCCTGACCACTGCGACCTGCTGCCCATCCAGGCTGTTCAAGTCTGTGATCACCGTTCCTGCCAGCACCATCAATCCCTCGCCCGCGGCATACGTCGTCAGGCTAAAGTCGATCTCCATCTCGGCGGCGCGGGTGTGCGTCAGCCCGCCGATCAGTAGATTGGCCTGTCCATTGCGCAGCGCCTGCCTGCCTGCTTTCTCTGACGACACCCGGATAAAGTCGACCGCGGTGGTATCTCCCAGCCAGCGGCCGGCTATCTGCCGCACGAGGCTGGCCTCGTACCCGACCGGCGCGCCGGTATCGTCAAAGTAGGCGAAGGGGGCGTGATCGACCACTGCTGCGATTACCCTGCCCCGCTCCCGGATGGCGGCGATGTTATCCAACGTGTTCGCCGTGAATGGGGCATCTGCCAGGTCAGGCACGCCCTCGCCCGGCCAGCGCTCGACGAAGGGCGGATACTCCGGCCCAAACCAGCGGCCGTACAGTTCGGCATAAGCGCCATCGACGACCATCTCCTGAAAGGTCAGGTTGACCAGGTCGGCGAAGAACGCGTCGTTCTCGGGGTAGGCGAACGCCATCGGGGCCGACGTGTACTGCCCGACGATGGCCAAACCGGGGAATAGGTAGCGTTCTCTGAACAGGCGGTGCCGCAGGTCGGCCACCGCGTCCACGCCCCCCGAGCTCAACGCACTTGCCGCCTCGTCCAGGTAGTTGTACGCCAGGATCGTGGGGGTGAACTCGACGGCTGCCCACAGCGCGTTCTCGGCGCCCGACCAGGCCTCGACGCCCACCGCTCGTCCGGCCATGTCTGCCGGCTTGCCGATCGTGTTGGCGTCCGCGGCGCGCACCAGCAGCGCTTGGCCGTCGATGAAGAACGGCAGGGTGAAATCGGCGCCCTCTTCTCTATCCTGCGTGTGGGTGAGCGCCGTGATGACGATGTCTACGTCGCCGTCTCGTATGTGTGCGGCGGCGGTGTCGGCGCGCACCTGGCGGAATTTGACCGCCAGGGGATCGCCCAGCCAGCGGCGGGCGAGCTCGCGCCCTACGTCCACGCCGAACCCGGCCGCCTCTCCTTCATCGGTCACGTAGCCGAAGGGTGGCAGATCGTAGCGTATGCCCACGACGAGATACCCGCGCGCGCGAATTCGCGCGCCAGTCGTCACATTATCCGGCAAGGGATCCGAGGTCGGCGGCGGCGGCGTCGCGGTGGGGATGAACGGCGCGGTTGCTTCCGGATGCTCCCCAGTAGTGCAGGATGCCAGCACGAGGGCGACGGTCAAAAGCCAGATGACGCGTTTCATTCGGAATCTCCTGTATACAAGCGATGTTTGCGAATGTAGGCCTCCACCTGCGGTGGAACCAAATAGCGCAGCGGCAGCCCCTGGCGCGCGCGCCGCCGCAGGTCGGAGGCGGCGATATCGAGGCAGGGGGTATCGAGCCAGTCCAAGCGCTGGCCGATTCCCGGGACGGCCTGCTCCAGCGTTGCCAGGTCCACTTCCCATCCGGGGCGCCGCATCACGCCCAACCGCGCCCGCTGCACGATGCCCGCTGCGTCGTGCCAGGCGGGAAGTTGGGCCAGGCTGTCGCTGCCGACCAGGAAAAAGAGCGAGGCATCTGGATGGGCTTTCTGCAGCAGGGCCAGCGTGTCGGTCGTATAGTGCGGGCCGGGGCGGTCCAGGTCCACGCGCGAGAGGGTGAGGGCGGGGTTATCGGCGATGGCCGCCTCGACCAGCGAGCAGCGATGGTGGGCTGGTGTGATGCCCCGACCGAGTTTGAGAGGCTGCTGCCCTGCCGGAACCAAGAGCACGCGCGCGAGCCCGAGCTGCGCGCGCCCGTTCTCCGCCAGCGCCAGATGCCCGTAGTGGGGCGGGTCGAAGGTGCCGCCCAGGATGCCCAGCCTTGTAGTCATAGCATCTACTAGCGTCCCAGCTTCTCCGCTGCCGCGTCGATGGCTGGCCCCAGCCGCTCCAGGGATTCGTGGATGCCGATGCGGGCCTCGCTGTACTCCAGCTTGGTGATCGTGCCGCCGCCTCCAGTGCAGATGCCAAAGAGGTGGTCGTTGGTCTCGACCGCGTGCTCGATAGCCCACACGTAGTCGTTGTAGACGCCGCTCCACTCGGCGGGCACGCCATCGTACAGGGGAGCCGTGGCCACGCCTGTGTACCAGGCGTTGAAATCTCCGCAGGACTGCGGGCCGTCGAGGGCCACGCGGTCGAGCAGGCCGCCCATCTGCTGCATGTCGGATTGGGCCTTGAGCATGGCGTCGTAGAAGGCGTTGGCCTCGAAGGGCACGGGGGCGGGACGTGAGGGCAGGGGCGTGGGGGGTGGGGTCAGCGTGGCGGCTGTTGATGCCACGGTCAGTGAGGCGTCGTCCCAGATGGCGATGCCTTTAGTCCCGCCCGGGTGCGATGCGAGCAACCACACGGCGATATATTCTTCTTTCGCCACGGCATCCACCGTAAAGTAGTGCCACGTGTCGTAAGGACGGGCTATCCCAGAACAGACTGCGCTCTCAGGATCTCCTGGATCATCCCGGCTGCCGTATGTGCTGATGCATATCCACATATTCATAGGGGCGGGGTCTGTTGAGATAGCATGATCGTCGCCGGTGCTAGACCACATCTTGCCCCACACGCCGAAACGGTAGGTCGTGCCAGGCACAACGCCGTAAACGTGTTGTTGGATCTTGTGTAGTTGCGTGCCCCATGGATATTTCCCGCTAAAATAGAGCGCCAGGCTGGTCTCCCCAGAACGAATCCAGAAGGAATAGTTATGGGCCATATTGGCGGTGAAACCGTTCCATCCATGCGGGAGTTCTTTTTCCCAGGGACCTTCAAAGCTTGGATTGACCAACAAATTCTCTCCCACCGGCACAGGCGCAGGCGCCGGAGCGGGAGCGGCTGTGGCCGGCGCCGGCGTAAAGGTCGAGGTCGGCGTCGGTGTTTCTGTCGGTGTCGCCGTTGGGGAGGGGGTGGCGGTCGGCGTTCGCGTGGGCGTCGCCGTGGGTGTAGGCGTCCAGGTGGCAGTGGGTGTCGATGTCAGTGTGTCGGTGGGCAGCGCCGTTGGCTCGGGGGTGGCGGTCGGCTCCGGCGTCGCCTGCTGGCAGCAGCCTGCCAGCAGGAGCGCGGTCAATATAAACGATAGCGCTTGCTTCGTCGTACTTGATTGGATTGTCATGGTTACGTCTCCTTTCCGTTTGGTCACTCTTCCCACACAAGCTCTGCTTCGCCGATGTGGACCGTATCACCAGGCTCCACGCCGGCCTCCTCCAGCGCCTCGCTAATCCCCATGCGCTCCAGCGCTCGCTGGAATCGCCGCACCGCCTCGTCCAGATTCCACACCGTCATCGCCGCCATCCGTTCTATCCGCACGCCGTGGACGCGCCACTCGTCCTCTGCCTCGCGCTCGATGGTGAAGGCGGTCTCGTCCTCCTCCGGTCGAAAGACGGGCAGCTCGCGGGTAGGCGGCTCCTCCGGCAGCTCGGCCAGCATCCGCGCCGCGCGCTTTAGGACTTCTTGCGTCCCTTCTCGTGCCAAGGCGGAGATGGCCATCGGCTTGTGCCCCCGAGCTTTGAGCGCTTTTTCGATTTCTGGCCAGCGTTCGCGTACCTGGGGCTCGTCCAGCTTGTTGAGGACGACCAGTTGAGGCTTTTCCGCCAGGCCGTGGCCGAACGCCGCCAGCTCCTGGTTGATGGCGTCAAAATCGGCCAGGGGATCGGCGGAGAGGCCGTCGAGAAGGTGGATCAGCACGCGGGTGCGCTCGACGTGGCGCAGGAACTCGTGTCCCAGCCCCTTGCCCTCCGACGCGCCTTCGATCAAGCCGGGGATATCGGCCAGGACGAACTCGGTCCGCTCGTCGAGTACGACGACGCCCAGGTTGGGCTGCAGGGTGGTAAAGGGGTAGGGGGCGATCTTTGGTCGGGCGGCGGTCACCGCCGCCAGCAGGGTCGATTTGCCCGCGTTGGGCACTCCCACCAGGCCGACATCGGCCAGCAGTTTTAGCTCCAGGTGCAGATTGCGCTCCTGGCCGGGCTCGCCGTGCTCGGCGATGCGGGGGGCCTGGTTGGTGGAGGTGGCGAAGCGGGCGTTGCCCTTGCCGCCGCGCCCGCCTCGGGCCACGATCAGTTCGTGTCCCGGTTCGGTCAGGTCCCCCAGCAGCTCCTCGCTGTCGGCGTCGTACACGATGGTGCCGGGAGGGACCGGAACGCGCACGTCCGCGCCTGTCGCGCCGTGTTGGGTCTTGCCGCGCCCATGCTGGCCGTTCTCGGCCTTGAAGCGGCGGCGCTTGCTAAAACGGTGGAGGGTGTTAAGGTTGGGGTCTACGTAGAGCAGGACGTCGCCCCCATTGCCGCCGTCGCCGCCGGCCGGCCCGCCAAAAGGGACGTACTTTTCGCGCCGGAAGGCGACGCACCCATCTCCTCCATCGCCCGCCTTGACGGTGATATCGACCTCGTCGTAGAACGTCGTTCGCAACATCGCCCGCAAGGATACCGCAAATGCCCCGGATGTCAAGGGGTGCGGTTCAGTCGATGTCGAGATTTGTTTTCCAGCCGAATCTGTGCTAAACTGAATCCACTGTGAGGCCTCTCTTTTCTTGCGCCAGCGGGGGGCGTGTTGTTTTTGGAAAGGAGCGACTGTTATGGCCAACATGCTGGTCGTGGACGACGACACCTTGGTACGCAGCTATCTTTTGCAGGTGCTCACGCGTGATGGGCATCAGGTGGTGGCGGTGGAAAGTGGAGAAGCCGCTTTGGGGTGCATCGCCGATCAGGAGTTTGACGTGGCGCTGCTCGACCTGAGGATGGATGGCGTTGGGGGCATGGAGGTGTTGACGGCGATGCGCGATCAGTGGCCGGATACCGTCGTCATTCTGCTCACCGGTCACCCTACCTTGGATACTGTGTTTGGAGCCTTGAGGCAGGGGGCTTTTGATTATCTGTTCAAGCCCTGCCGCATAGCCGAGTTGCGCGAGAGCGTGAGCAAGGGGCTGCTCCAGCGTCGGCAGTTGCTGCAGCGACGCGAGCAGGCGTCCCGTTTGCTGGCCCAGGATGAATAGGTGCAGGTTGGCCCTGTCAATCTGTTTTTCTGCGTTGTCGCCTGGTAGATAAGGCCCAAGGAGCGCTGTCGTTGTCCGCGAAAGAACGTTGCCCCGTGCTGCTCGATGGCTCTCGACTCATCGCCGAATCTTGCGTGCAGGCCGGCGCCGACGTCTACGTGGGTTACCCCATCACCCCGGCCAGCCTGATTTACACCTACGCCAGCCGCCGCTTCCCCTCGGTGCTGGCCGCCCCCGACGAGATCACCGTGATTCACTGGATGGCCGGGCTTTCGGCCGCCGGCCATCTGCCGGTCACCGCCACCTCTTTCCCCGGCCTGGCCCTGATGGTGGAGGGGATCAACATGGCAGTGATGATGGAACTGCCGCTGGTGGTCATCCTGGCGCAACGCCTGGGGCCTTCCACCGGCGCGGCTACCGTCGGCGCGCAGGGGGACCTGCTCCTGTTGAGCGGCATGGTCTCTGGCGGATACACGCTGCCCGTGTTCTGCATCGCCGATACGGAGGACTGCTGGCGGCTGCCGCCGGTGACGCTGCAGGCGGCGGTCGATCTGCGCAGCCCGGTCGTGCTGCTGACCTCGAAGGAGATGGTGGTGACCCAGCGCAGCTTTGACCTGGCGTGCCTGGGAGAGATCGCGCCGGTGCAAAGGCGCTTTTACGACAGCCAATCCCCATACCGTCCATACGACGCTGGGGATAGCCCGGTGCCGCCGTTTTTGCCCGTCGGCAGCGGCGCCCACCAGGTGCGGCTGACCGGTTCCACGCACGACGCGCAGGGCATCCTGCAGCACGCGACCGAAGAGGCATTGGCCAACACGCGCCGCCTGCAGGAAAAGGTCGAGGCCGGGATGCCCGTGCTCTACGATCTGGACGAGCAGGAAGGAGCAGGGGCGTTGGTGGTGAGCTACGGCATCACCGCCGGGGCAGCCCGCCAGGCGGTGGCAACGCTGCGCGCCCGGGGAGAGGCGGTCTCTTTGCTGGTGGCGCGGACGCTGCTGCCCATCCCCGGTATCTATTACGAGATCCTCGACCGCTACGCCTGCGTGGTCGTGGCGGAGGAGAATCTGCAGGGGCAGTTGGCTCAATTGCTCTACGGCCGGCGGCTGCCGCCGGGTGTGCATCGGGTGGGCGGCATCGGGCGCATGGTCTCGCCTGAAGGGATCGCGCGGGAGGTGCAGGGCGCATGAGCGATTTCCTGTTGGGCGCGTCTTTGCCCTACTGCAAGGGTTGCGGCCATCACATGGTCGCGCGGAACACCGTCAAGGCGCTGGAGGCTATTGGCGCGCGCCCGCTGGATGTCGTCCTGGTCACGGATATCGGCTGCCACGGCATCGTCGACCGCAGCTTTGCCACGCACACCGTCCACGGCCTGCACGGGCGGGCGGCGGCGCTGGGGGGCGGGATCGCGTTGGGGTTGGGATCGGGCAAGCGGGTGATCGTCTTTGTCGGCGACGGCGGGGCGACCATCGGCCTGCAGCACCTGCTGGAGATGGCGCGCCTCAACGTGGACATGGCCGTGGTGGTGCACAACAACTTTGTCTACGGGATGACGGGCGGGCAGCCCAGCGGCTTGACGCCCACCGGCTACCGCACGCTGATCACGCCGGAGGGGAACCCGCTGCCCCATCACAACCTGTGCCAGGTGGTACACGACGCCGGCGCGCCCTACGTCCGCCGCGTGGTCGGCCAGGGGGATTTCTCCGACGCGCTGCAGGAGGCGCTGGAGGTGGAGGGGTTTGCGCTGGTGGAGGTGCTGGAGCTGTGCCCGGGCCACGGGGTCAAGATGAACCCCGACCTGCGGCTGCGCGATCTGCCCGGGTTTGAGCCGCAGGCCTGGATCGGGGAGACCCGGCCCGCCTTTCGCCTGGTTCGCCGCGAGGGGCTC
>JAFGED010000259.1 GCA_016931785.1 Anaerolineae bacterium | reverse complement strand
TATGCCCGCAACCGGCTGCGCGAGTCGCTGGCCCCCTGCTTGGAGGACCTATGAACGGACACGTGACACCCTGGCTGGCAGCATACCGCGACGGCGAACTGAAGGGCCGCCGCCTGCGACAAGTGAAGGCCCATCTGGCGGAATGCGCAGCGTGCCGCGCAGAGCTGAACGAACTGCAATGCCTGAGCACACTGCTGCACGAAAGCCCGGCCGCCGAGGGCCTCCTGCCGCCGGAGCGCTTCGTGGCGCAGGTCGGCCTGCGGCTGGAGCGCCGTCCGACCAAGCCGGCCTGGCAGCGGACGCTGGAAACTGGCTGGCGGCTGGCGCCGGCAGGACTGATCGGCGCGTGGGCCTTTGTCCAGGCGGTCTTTATCGTGGCCGGGGTCGCACTGATCGTGCTGCAGGTGAGCGGCGTCGACGTGCTGGGGCTGCAACAGGCAACGCGCTCCGAGACCTGGCTCGCGGCGGGCCTGAATCACCTCGGGGCGGAGTTGAGCGACACCACCTTATCTATCCTGAAAACACTGAATGTGCTGGCCTGGGGTCTGGCACTCTACCTCACCGCCACAATCACGATCGTCATACTCTACTGGAGCTGGCTGGCCAGCCTGTGGGCGCGCCGCCGGCACCAGCAGAGCCAGGCCCAAGCGCAACCAATCGTCGCTTAGGAGGTAAACAAAATGGATCACATAAAAATTCTGAAACGAGCTTTCAAAATCACGTGGGACTATAAAGTGCTGTGGATCTTTGGCATCATCCTGGCGCTGACCATGGCCAGCGGAGGTGGCGGCGGCAACGGGGCTGGCGGTAGCAGTACCCCGCCAGAACAGGAGGGGGCATCTGTAGAGACGCCAGGAACCATAGAGCTTCCCGACGGCAGGGAAATAGAGATACCAAAGACCCCCGAGGAATTCGAAGCCGCCAGGAGCACCCTAATCGCCATCGGCGCCGGATTGCTTGTGATGTGCGGGGTGTGCTGCTGCCTGAGCCTTGCCTGTATCGTCGTGCGGACGGTGCTGCGCTGGGTCGCGGAGACGGCGCTGATCCGCATGGTGGACGACTACGAGGAGACCGGCGAGAAACGGGGCGTCCGCGAGGGGTTCAAGATGGGCTGGTCGCGCGCGTCACTGCGGCTCTTTCTGATCGACCTGCTGTTCTTCCTGGCCGGCCTGGCCATCGTCATCCTGGTGCTGATCCTGATGGCTGCGCCTGTCGGGCTGGCGGTCTGGATGTTCACACAAGATGCCATCGTCCTCGGCATCATCAGCACCGTCTTTGCCGCAGGGGTGTTCTTCATGTCCATCTTCCTCGGCATCATCGTTAGCTGGGCCGTCGAGTTCGTCAAGCCTTTCTTCTATCGCGCGTGCGTGCTGGAGAACCTGGGCGTGGGCGAGTCACTCCAACGCGGCCTCGATATCGTAAAGCGGCACTTTGCCTGGGACGTGGTGATCATGTGGCTGCTCGTCGTCGGCCTGAACATCGCCTGGATCATCGCATCGCTCATCGTCGGGTTTATGCTGTTCTTCGTAGCGCTCATCATGGCGGCCATCCCATTCGCCGTGGTGTTCGGCCTGGTGAGCCTGATCTTTGACTGGATCGTCGGGCTGATCGTGAGCGGCCTGGTCGGCGGCCTGATCCTCTTCGTCCTGCTGATCGTGCCCTGGACGTTCCTGCAAGGGCTGTGGATGACGTTCCTCTCCACCCTGTGGACGCTGACCTATCGCGAACTGCTGGCCATCGAAGGGCTGAGCGAGAACGGAAAAGAGCCGTGGGAAGAGGAGCACAAGGAAGAAGAAGGCTCCCACGAGCTTCAGTGATAACATCTGACTCTGTAAGCGAAAACGGCCCCCACATCCCGGGGGCCGTTTTCGCTTGGGTATAGTAACTACTCAGCCCTGCTTCGCAATTGCCTTTCGCTACAAAAAGAGGAGGAAGGCGGGGGGGGGGCGAGGGCGGCGCTTGTCCTGAGCGAAGCCAAAGGATCGCCGCCCTCGACCCCCCATCTCTCTCTTTCTTGAGCGAGGGTCACTACCCGGGCGGACAGCCTGAGTAGATACTGGGTATATTCCAATACCTCGCCCGGAGATAAATCTCCGGGCTAAGAGACAAAGCCCTTTGGGCTGTTCTTAGTAAGCGTTCAAAAACAACTTGGTTTTTTCCCGTTGTCCAGGGTGATTTTGCCCAAAAAGTACGAATGCGCTCGCCCTGGATTCCTGCCGCGAAACACTTGACGCCCAAAGGAAAATCAGGTATAATGTTGTATGGTGGCTTAGCCACTATACAGCATCCGAGAAAGGAGCACAGCGATGGCACGGAGGCTTGTCCGAGACCCAATCTACCAGCAGTTGAACCAGGCGCTGCGCGACATGATCCGGAATAAGGAGTTTGCGGTCGGCGACCAGTTTCCCACCGAGCGCCAAATCTGCGAGCAGTTCGGCGTCAGCCGGGCCACGGCGAACAAGGCCCTCTCCAACCTCGTCGCCGAGGGCGTGCTCGAGTTCAGAAAGGGCGTAGGCACATTCGTGCGTGGCGGCATCCTCGATTACGACCTGCGGACGCTGGTGAGCTTTACCGAAAAGGCCAGCGCCGCGGAAAAGGCCCCCTCCACCCTGGTGCTGCTGCTCGAAGCGCTGCTGGCCAAAGACGCCGCTACCGACGTCGCGAAAAAGCTGCGCCTGCAGCCGGACGAGGTCGTCTACTACATCGAGCGCCTGAGGCTGATCGACGACGTGCCCGTCATCCTGGAACATCGCTACGTCGTCGTCAAGTTCTGCCCCGACCTGTCGGAGGCCGACGTCGCCGGCTCCCTGTTCGCCGCGTGGACGGAAAAGTACAAGCTGGACGTCACCGGGGCCGACCAGACGATCCGCGCCGTACCCATCCGCGGGAAAGAGGCCAAGCTGCTGCGCGTGCGCAGCGGGGCCGCCGGCCTGCTGGTGACGGCCACCGGTTACCTGAGCGGCGGCGTGCCCCTGTGGTGGGAGCGGACCCTGTACCGCGGCGACGCCTACGAATTTCAGAACCGGCTCGGTCCCATCCAGACCGCGCGGCCGGCCGCCGGCACGCTGCTCGATATCGAGAGCCAGGAAGAGGAGAGAGCGTAAAATGGCGCGGCGCACAATTACTCTCACGGACGCGTTGTACGACTATATACTGGACGTCTCACTGCGCGAGCCTGACGCGCTGCGACAATTGCGGGAAGAGACGGCGCGGCACGCGATGGCGGAATGCCAGATATCTCCCGAGCAGGGGCAGTTCATGGCGCTGCTGGTCAAGCTCATCGGGGCCAGGCGCACCCTGGAGGTCGGCGTGTTCGCGGGATACAGCGCAGCGTGGGTGGCGCTGGCGCTTCCGGACGATGGGCAGCTCATCGCCTGCGACGTGAACGAGGAATGGACGGCCATCGCCCGGCGGTACTGGAAGGAGGCAGGGATATCCGACCGAATCGACCTGCACCTGGCACCGGCGGTCGAGACTCTGGCAAAGCTCGTACAAACGGGGCAGGAAAACAGCTTCGACTTTGCGTTCATCGACGCCGACAAAGCGAACTATGACGCCTACTACGAGTACTGCCTGAAGCTGGTGCGTCCCGGCGGCCTGATCGCGCTCGATAACACGCTGGCACAAGGCCGCGTGTTGACAGATTCAACGAGCAAGTACGCGCAAGCCGTACGCGCCCTGAACGAAAAACTGCACGCAGATACCCGGGCAGACATCAGCCTGGTGCCGATAGCGGACGGGCTGACGCTCGCCCGCAAGCGGTAGCGTGCGACCCTACAATCCCTTCCAAGAAAGGAGCGAACGATGAAAGAAAAAGTACGCGTAGCGGTCAACGGTTACGGCGTCATCGGCAAGCGCGTGGCCGACGCCATCAAATTGCAGCCCGATATGGAACTCGCCGGCGTGGCCGACGTGGCGACCGACTACCGGGTAAAGGCTGCCGTGGTTCACGGCCTGCCCGTCTACGCCTCGCTGGCGGAAAAGGCCGACGAGATGAAAGCGGCGGGTATCCCGGTCGCAGGCACGCTGAACGACCTGCTGGCCCAGGTGGACGCGGTGGTCGACTGCACGCCCAAGGGCATCGGCGCCAAAAACCTGGCGCTCTACCAGGCCGCCGGGGTCAAGGCCATCTACCAGGGCGGCGAGAAGCACTCCCTGACCGGCCACTCCTTCGTCGCCCAGGCCAACTATGCGTCGGCGCTGGGGCGCGATGCGACGCGCGTCGTCTCGTGCAACACCACCGGCACGGTGCGCACGCTGAGCGCGCTGCGCGACGCGGGCCTGTTGAAGAAAGCACGCGGCGTGCTGGTGCGCCGCGCCACCGATCCGTGGGAATCGGACCACAGCGGCATCATGAACACCGTCGTGCCGGAGCCGCACATCCCCAGCCACCAGGGGCCGGACGCCCAGACGGTGGTGCCGGAGCTGGACGTGGTCACCATCGCCGCCAAGGCGGCCCACACCCAGACCCACAACCACTACTGGATCGTGGAGCTGACGAGCGCCGCCAGCCGCGAGGAGGTGCTCGACGCCTTTCGCGCTGCGCCGCGCATCGCCTTCATCCGCGTCAGCGATGGCATCGTGGCCCTCAACGCCACCATCGAGTTGATGAAGGACCTGGGCCGCCCACGGGGGGACATGTGGGAGGTCGCCCTATGGGAGGATATCCTGACGGTGAACGGAACAGAGCTGTACTACACCTACCAGGTCTATAACGAAGCCATCGTCGTGCCGGAGAACATCGACGCCATCCGCGCGCTGACGGGGATCGTGGAGGAGGGGCGCGAGTCGATGCGCATCACCGACGAGGCGATGGGCATGCGGCAGGAGTTTGTGGCGTAATCGGAATGGAACGCAGATGAACACAGATAAACGCTGATCAAAAAAGAAATCAGTGTGAATCCGTGTCCAAAAAGATTCGTCAGCCAATCAGCCGTAGGAGGGCAACCTTGGACTATACCTATGAACAAATCGCCAAGATGATCGACCACTCGCTGCTCAACCCGACGCTGACGGCCGAGGAGCTGGAGCGCGGGCTGCAGGTGGCGCTGGATTACGACGTGGCCAGCGTGTGCATCATGCCCTACTATCTCAAGCGGTGCGCCGAGGCGCTGGCGGGCTCCACCGTCAAGGCCAGCACGACCATCGGTTTCCCGCACGGCGGGCACACCACGGCGGTCAAGGTGGCCGAGGCAGAACGCGCCCTGGCCGACGGCGGCGAGGAGCTGGACATGGTGGTCAACATCAGCCAAGTCCTCAGCGGCGATTGGGATTATGTGCGCGCCGACCTCAAGGCCGTGATCGACGTCACCCACGCGGCAGTCCAGAAGGTCAAGGTCATCTTTGAGAACTGCTACCTGGACGACGCGCAAAAGATCAAGCTGTGCGCTCTCTGTGGCGAGCTGGGCGCCGACTGGGTCAAGACCTCGACCGGGTACGGCACCGGCGGCGCGACGGACGCGGACCTTATCCTGATGCGCACCCACTCGCCGTCAAACGTGCAGGTCAAGGCTGCTGGCGGCGTGCGCACGCTGGGCCGGCTGCTGGAGGTGCGCGCCCTGGGCGTGACCCGCGTGGGGGCCAGCCGCACGACGACGATCCTGGACGAGTGCAGGCAGCGGTTGGGGCTATGATGAGGGAAACCGGGTTTCTTGAAGAAACCCGGCTTCCGGAGACCTGACAGGTTTCAGAAACCTGCCAGGTCTCTAGCGCCTAACCCCATAAACTACATCCCCGCTCTACTCTCCGGTTCACGCAAGGCCATAGCCACCTTCAAATAAGCCACGATCAAAGGGTGAGGTGCCTCTGCACTCGAAGAAAGCTGCGGCAGGAAAAGCGTGGCGATAAAGAAGCGATGGCCGGGTAACTCGACAACCCTGACCTCCCCATCGGAGCCCAGGCCCGCTACCTGAGCGTCCCGCTCTCGATCGTATCCCGATATTCCGGATTGATGCAGTAGGAGCAGCGGAACCGCTCCACCGCCTCCTCTTTGCCGTACGCCTGGTGGGCAAGCGTCCCCAGCACGATCCTCACCACTTGGCTAGTGCCGACCAGCGAGCAGGCCAGCTTGCTGATCACCAAACGGGATGCGTGCGGGGCCGTCTCTTCATGCTCAGCCCCAGCGATCCCCAACACGTTCCGTGCATACTCTAGCAGAGTATGTTGAAAGCCCCCTCAGGCGCCGATAAAGAGCCAGCCCGCCTCGCGGGCGAACCGGATGGCCCGCAGCGCTCCTGTCATACTCTTGTACGGACTGCCGGGAGCACACCAGAGAGCGTCGTACTGTCTCAAAGCCGCCTCGCCGGATTCCTTGTCCAGATGCTGTGTGTCCAGCCAAGAGCACTCCAGGTCCACAGACAAGGCCCCGGCAGCGTGGCCCAGGGCCTCGTCGGTGGCGACGTGGGAAGGGTATTTGGGATCAAAGTCTCCAATTATGCCAACCTTTAGCGGATGATTCACTCCCTATTTCTCTCGACATCCTTGCGCCTGGCGATGTGGGAAGACGTGCCGAACGGCCAAGCTCAGCCGCGCCGCGACAGTCCGGCCAGATCAATGCGATCGTTGAGCCACTTCTTTACTATTCCAGGTCAAGTCCTTCACGCAGATAGTGGCTATGTGACGCAACCGAGTATAGAACGAAGTCATCTATGACGTGGTCGCCTTGTTCTAGATATCCCTCATCCGACGAGGTCTCTGGAAGGTTAGCGAATCTGAACAAGGGTAAGGAATCCAAGGAATCCTCCCCGTTGGCACTGACAAAGTCTCCCATAGGTTCCAAACCGTGAGCAAATCTCCTCAGAGTGGTCGCTATAGCTTCAGAGCTGTTATCCATACCAATCCAATGTCTTCCCAACCGAGAAGCTACTGCGAGAGTTGTTCCAGATCCAGAAAAGCAGTCAAGCACTAGATCTCCCTCGTTTGACGACGCCTCGATAATTCGAGCTAACAACTCACACGACTTCTCCGTCGGATAGCCAGTAATC
>JAFGED010000258.1 GCA_016931785.1 Anaerolineae bacterium | reverse complement strand
GGAGAGCGGCTTCGCCGCTCTCCAAACCCCCGCCCCCTCTCTTTTCACACGCGAAAGGCAACTGCGAAGCAAGGCTGAGTAGTTACCAAAGTTGTTTTTGAACACGCCCTTATTCTACGCCAGGTCGATTGTCTGCAAGTCAAGTGAATGTAAAATCCGTGTAAAATGCGCCAGGCACTCGAGTCCTTGCTCCCAGGCAGATTTGTGTTACTATTCCCACTCGACATCTGTTGAGAACGCGAGAGGAAACGCCATGTCTGAATTCCACGTCCGACCGATAGAGAAAGTGGAGCTTCCCAAGCTCCTCGACCTGTACAAGCACTTGTTTGAAAAAGCAGACGCGCCGCCGCCTCCGGACGAGCAGCTCGCACAGCTTTGGGATGGAATCACGACCAACCCGCTGCTGCACTACTTTGTCGGCGAGATCGATGGGCAGATCGTCTCCAGTTGCACGATGGCCATCATCCCCAACCTGACGCGAGGAGCGCGGCCCTACGCCCTGATCGAGAACGTGGTGACCCATCGCGCTCACCGCAAGCGCGGCTACGGCACCCAGGTGCTCCGCCACGCACTGCAGGTCGCGTGGGGCAACGGCTGCTACAAGGTGATGTTGTTGACAGGGCGCAAGGATGAGGCGACGCTGCGCTTTTACGAAAGAGCCGGGTTTAAACCCGGCGTCAAGACCGGCTTCATCGCGTATCCAGAGGAATAGAAAGAAATATCGGTCCTCGTCTGCCTCTCCCCCGTGGCAGGCATCGCCTCATAGCCCATCAATTGCTTGACAAAAAGTCATTTTCGATGTAAAATACTTTACGATACAAAGTACTTTGTAGGCGAAGATGGAATGAACGAAAAACAAGTCCTAAACGACCTCAAAGCCATCCGACAGATCATGGATCGCACACGGCAGTCCACCTCCGGCGAGAGCGGCTGGTTCAGCGTGACCGGGGGTATGATGTGGCTGGTCGGATTCCTGGGCCAGCAGTTCTTGCCGGAACACCTCACCGGCTGGGTGTGGCTGGTTGGAAACACCATCGGGCTGCTCATCATCGTCTGGCTGTGGGTGCGCTTGACTCGAACGGGCCAGACGAGTTCGCCTGTGATGCGGTCCATTATGCTCTCGTGGCTGGCACTGGGTGTCTTTGTCGCACTGTTCATCTGGATATTCGAAGTACGCACCATTATTGAGATATTGCTGCTCGTTCTGGTCACGACCGCTTTTGGGGTCATACAGGTCGGGCTTCTCTTTTCATATTGGCCTTTTAGCCTCGCCGGGCTTGGGATCACAGCGGCTATAGTGAGCGCGTATCTCCTGACGCCCGATTACTTTTTCCTGACAGCCGCATTGCTGGGCGGAGGACTGCTGATCGGCATCGGGCTGTGGATGGTGCGTTCCGGCGCGCAGGTCAAAGGAGCGAGATGATGGACCGCAACCAGGCGCTTGACGATCTCAAGGCCATCCGTCAGATCATGAACCGCACGCAGAGGGAAGCCGGGAGGCACAGCGGGTGGTTCATCCTGATCGCCGGCGTGATGTGGCTCGTCGGGTTCACGGCAAACCAATTCCTGCCAGAGTACGCCGGTTGGACGTGGGCCGTGGTCAACCTGAGCGGAATGATCGCAATGATCTGGGCAGGGATACGCCTGATGAGACACGGCAGCACCAGGCCCCCCTTGTGGAAGCCTATTTTCTTGTTCTGGCTGGTATTGGCGGCATTTGCCATGCTGCTGGGCTGGTTGTTTGGCGTGAACGGCAGCCACCAGATCGGGCTGCTGGCCCTTCTCGTCGCTGCACTGGGATATGTGCAGATAGGCGCCATTTTCCAGAGCCATCACATCAGTGTCACGGGCATCCTGGTAGCGGCGCTGACCATAGGGGCATTTTTCCTGATACCGGACCAGTTTTTACTGGCAATGGCCTTCTTGGGCGGCGGCTTGCTGATCGTCAGTGGATTGTGGATGGTACGTTCGAGGACATAAGCCATGGGTGAATTGAATCCCCTGATCCACCAACCCACCCGCCTGCGCATCATGGCCGCACTGGTCAGCCTGGAGCCGAACGAAAAGGCCGACTTTGGCTTCCTGCGCGACCTGCTGGAGCTGACCGACGGCAATTTGAGCGTTCACCTGCAAAAGCTGGAGGAAGCAGGGTACGTAGGCATCGAAAAAGCATTTGAGGGCCGCCGGCCCAAGACGTGGGTCTCGGTCACGCCGGAAGGACACAACGCCTTCTCTGAGCATGTGGACGCCCTGGCGAAAATAATATATAATTAAGCAACGCGCAAGACTGAATAGACCACAGAGGAGAAAAACGATGACCATCCAAGTCGGATCGATTGGGGCAGGCGGGTACGCGGCATTCCTACTGCGCTGCTTTGACGAATTCATCCCGCAACAACGCGCCCGCATTGCGGCCGTGAGCACCTCACGCCCGGATAGGGTCGCCCAAGCGCCATTCATCGCATCTCAAGATGCGAAAGTGGTGGGATCGGCCGAGGAATTGCTGGCCATCAAAAAGATCGACGCCGTCATGGTGCCGACGAGCATCGACAGTCACTTGCACTACACTAAAATGGCGCTTGCAGCGGGCAAGCAAGTGTTCTGCGAGAAATCGGTCACTGCCACCGTCCAGGATGCCTACGAGATGATCCAGGCACGCGAAGAGGCAAACAAGATCGTGGCCATCGGCTATCAGGATGCTTACTCCAGGTCGTGCCAGTGGGCCAAACAGACCATCGCCGCGGGCAACATCGGCGAGATCAAGCGGGCCAAGGTCTGGGCGACGTGGCCGCGGCCTGAAAGCTATTATGCGCGCAACACGTGGGCGGGGAAAATCAAGACCGAAAGCGGGGCCTGGGTGCTCGACAGCCCGGCCTGCAACGCGCTCGCTCACCAGATCAACCTACTCCTCTGGCTGACCAATCCCGATCCGATCGCGTCCAACCGCGCCGTCTGGGTCGAGGCCGAGTTATATCGCGTCTATGACATCGAGAACTATGATACGTGCGCGATCCGCGCCGAAACCGCGACGGGTTGTGAGCTCCTGATATTGCTCACGCACACGTGCGCGGTGAACAACGACCCGCTCATCGAGATCGAGGGTGAGAAAGGCACGATCCGCCGCATCCACCCCGATAGATGCCAACTGATCCGTGGCGGGAGCGTGGTCGGCGGAGAGACGAACCGGGAAAGCGGTCCGCGGGCAGCCATGTTCGAGAACTGGCTGGATTGTATCGAAGGAAAAAGCAAACGCCCGGCAAGCGAGATTGAAAACGCGCTGGAGGTCACACGCCTGGTATGTGCGGTCAGCGAGTGCTCTCCAATCGTCGACGTCAACCCGCGCTACACCAAGGTCGTACAACGCGACGAGGACAACTACTTCCGCACGATCAGGGATATCGAGTCGCTCTTTGAGCGCTGCTTTGACGATTTCAAGATGCCGCACGAGACCCGCGCCGCCAGATGGACGAAACGAGGCAGGTCTCTGGACATGAGCTCGTACGACCATTTCGAAAACCCCTGCTCAGGGTAGGCGCGAACGACAACCTAATACCGCAGCATAACCCAAAGACGCCAATACGCATACACACACGTGATATGTGGGATATTAGGGCATTCTATCCCACAGCTCTACAAGAGCGCCCACGCATCGGCAAAAAAGTCATTTTACAGCAAGGAGCAAGATGAACAAAAAAGACAATCAGTTGGCAATCCAAGTACAAGACCTGCACAAGAACTATGGCGAGGTCTATGCCGTGCAGGGCGTCAGCTTCGACGTACGGACAGGCGAGATCTTTAGCCTGCTGGGGCCCAACGGCGCGGGCAAGACGACGACCATCTCGATGGTCTCCTGCCTGCTGGCGCCGACGAGGGGTGACGTGCGCGTGATGGGCCACTCGGTAAAGGATGACCCGATGGCCGTCAAGGCCGCCATCGGCGTCGTACCGCAAGAGATCGCCCTGTACGAGGACCTCTCCGCCCGCGAAAACCTCACCTTCTGGGGCAAAATGGTCGGCCTGCGCGGCGGCGCGCTCAAGCAACGCGTGGACGAGGTGCTGGACATCATCGGCCTGGGCGAGCGACAGAAGGGACGCGTAGGCAAGTTCTCCGGCGGGATGAAGCGCCGGCTGAATATCGGCATCGCGCTGCTGCACAAGCCGCAGGTGCTCATCCTGGATGAGCCTACCGTGGGCATCGACCCCCAGAGCCGGCGCAACATCCTGGATAGCGTCAAGGATCTCAATCAACAGAGCACAACCGTGCTCTACACCACCCACTACATGGAGGAAGCCCAGGAGCTCTCCAACCACGTCGCCATCATGGATCACGGCAAGATCATCGCCCACGGCACGCACGAAGAACTGGTCAAGATCGTCGGCGAGATGGATCGCATTACCCTAACGATCAATGCCGAGTCGGCCAAGGTGATCGAGCGGTGGCAAGCCGCCGAGGGCGTGCAACAGGTCACGGCCGAAGATGGCACGGTGGAGCTGCTGGTAGACGACAGCAACCTGGTCCTGCCGCACCTGTTCGAAACGGCCACACATGCAGGTGTGCGCATCACGTCGGTCGATATCCAGGAGCCGAACCTGGAGACCGTGTTCCTGCACCTGACGGGGCGGGCGCTGAGGGACTGATAGGAGGCATCCATGAAGATTCTAGATATCGCCCTCAAAGACATCCTGCGCTCCCTGCGCAACTATTTCTTCCTGGGCTTTGGGCTCGGCGTGCCAGTCTTGATGGGCGTGATATTCTACTTTGCATTCGGCGGCCTGGCCAGCGAGGATGGTTTCGAGATCGCCCGGGTGGACGTCCTGATCGTCAACCTCGACGAACCGCTGGCAGAGTACGACGGCTTTTCCGCCGGCAAGATGCTGGCCGACTTTTTGCAGTCGGAGGAACTGGCGGGGCTGCTGGCGGCGACGGAGGCAGATAGCGCCGCCGACGCCCGCGCCGCCGTCGATAACCAGGAGGCTGGCGTCGCCGTCATCATCCCGGCGGGCTTGAGCGCCGCCGCATTCGACCCGCAGGGCAAGGCTGAGGTGGAGATATATCACGACCCCACGCTGACCATAGGACCGGGCATCGTCACGTCCATCGTCACCCAGTTCATGGACACTCTCGTCGGCTCCAAGATCGCGGCGGGCGTGGCCTACGACCAACTGACCGCACAGGGCGCGACGGCCGACACGCTGGTCCTGCAAAACGTCGCCATGCAGTACGGGGAATGGTCAGCCGCGCTGGCCGAGAGCCAGGGAGCGAACGCCCTGCTCGACATCCGCTCCCCGGCCGGCAGAGAAGAGGAAGAAGGCAACCTGGCTCTGGAAATGGTCGGCGGGGTCATGACGGGCATGATGGTCTTTTACGCCTTCTATACCGGCGCGGCGTCGGCGATGGGCATCTTGCAGGAAGAGCAAGATGGCACGCTGCCCCGGCTCCTGACCACCCCCACCCCGTCCTCGGCCATCCTGGGCGGCAAGCTGATCGCCGTGTTCGCCCTGGTCATCGTCCAGGTGATCGTGCTGATGGCCTTCTCGTCCCTGATCTTCAAGACCGAGTGGGGCGCGCCCGGCCCGCTAGCGATGGCGGTCGTGGGCCTGGTCGTCCTGGCAGCCAGCTTTGGCATCTTTGTCATGTCGTGGCTCAAGGATACCAAACAGGCAGGCGTCGTCATCGGCGGCGTGATGACGGTGCTGGGCATGGTGGGCATCAGCAGCGTGTTCACGGCCAACGTGCCGGGGGCAGCGGGCGGGCTCACGGAAATTCTACCCCTGTTTGTGCCGCAGGGGTGGGCCATGCGCGCGTGGCGGCTGGCCATAGAGGGCGGCGCCGTCGGCGACGTGCTCCTGCCCTTCGGCGTGATGCTCGTCCTGGGTGCTGCCTTCTTTGCCGTCGGCGTGCTCAAATTCAAAAAGCGGTTCGTGTAGGAGACGACCCATGCGTATCATTGATCTAACGCTAAACGACCTGAAACAAATCGTCCGCGATTGGAAAACGGCCCTTTTCCTGGTGGTGATGCCCATCGGGTTCACGCTCTTCTTCGGCGTGATCTTTGGCGGCGAGCAAGACCCGCGCCTGCCGGTCGGCTTCATCGACCAGGACGGCGGCAGCGTCCTCGGCCCCCACCTGCTCGACCTGCTGGACGCATCGGACGCCATTCGCCCGATCGTATCGGACGAATCCATCGAACGTGCAGAGAAAAAGGTGAGCGACGAGGAATGGGCCGCCGCCGTGATCGTCCCCGCCGGCTACAGCGAGCGTGTCCTGGCAGGAGAGGATATTGCCCTGACGGTCATCGTCGATGGCAGCACCGCCGCCGGCTCGACGGCGCAGACCGCTATCCAGGCCGCCGTCGCACGCCTGCAGGGAGCGGTCAAGACCGCCCAACTCAGCGCCGAGGCCCTGAGAGCCCAGGGCAAGTCTGCGGACGAGAGACTTTTGATAGAAGCGCTGGATGAGACCATCGAGGCGTGGCGCGAGCCGCCGCTGACGGTCAGCGTGGCGCAGTCGGGCATAGCCGCAGAAGAGGACGAGGAAAAGTCGGTGATGGAGACCTCTTACGGCCAGGCCTCGCCGGGCATGATGGTCCAGTTCTCCATCGCGGGCATCATGAGCGCGGCCCAGATCGTGGTGCTGGAGCGCAAATCCCGCAGCCTGCAGCGGCTGCTGACGACGGCCATCTCGCGGGTAGAGATCATCCTGGGACACTATTTGACCATGTTCGTGATGATCTTTGTCCAGCTCGCCCTGCTGATCGGCTTTGGGCAACTGGCCCTGGGAATCGATTACATGCGCGAGCCTGTCGCCACGCTGCTGCTGGCGGCGACGATGTCGCTGTGGACGGCAGGCCTGGGACTGCTGATCGGCGTCCTGGCCAAGACGGAGGACCAGACCGTCATCTTTTCCATGATCCCCATGTTCATCCTATCGGGGCTGGGCGGGGCGTGGATGCCGCTGGAGGTCACCGGCGAGGCGTTCCAGACCATCGGCCACCTTCTGCCCACCGCCTGGGCGATGGACGGGATTCAGAACATCATCGTTCGCGGCATGGGGCTGGAATCGGCGCTGCTGCCATCGGGCATCATGATGGCCTACGCAATCGCGCTCTTTACGCTGGCCGCGTGGCGGTTCAAGTTCGAGTAAAATTTGTCGGACGCAGATTTTCGCAGATAAACGCGGATCAAATATGAAGAATCTGCGTTTACTGCGTTCATCTGCGTCCTACTGAATCCCGAGCCCGGATCGCCAACCCGGAGGTCACGCCGCTAAAGACGCTCGAAAGCACCACCTTCTCCGGCCCGAATATACGCCCCACCATCTCGATGAAGCACGGGATCTGCGCCGAGCCGCCGGTGCGCACGACGGCGTCGATCTCGCCGACGCTCAATCCGGAGCGTTCCACCATATCCAACAAGCAGCTCTCGATGCGCCTGACGGCGTCGGCGATGAGCGCCTCGAACTGCGCCCGCGTGACCGGCTGCCACAGGTTGATGTCCTCGCCCGCAACTTGGATCGCGGCAAAGTGGGCCGCAGAAAGGGCGATCTTGGCCCGCTCCACCTCATCGACCATGTGCATCGCATAGTTGTTCACCAGCAGCGACTCCAGCGCTCGCACCCGCGACGGGTGACTGCCGCTGATCTGCGCCAGCTCCAGGAAGCGCAGCGATTCCGGGCGGTTCAGCTCGGGGATGGTCTGCCAGTGCACCAATGGATCGGTGTACTTAGCGGGGAATGGCGCCCCGTCTTCACCCCAGGTCGACCCGCGCCCAAAGTGATCCAGCAGCAGCCGCTCGATGATGCGCTGGTCAAACGCGTCGCCCGCGATCCCCACCCCACCCGTGCTAAAGATCTGGCGTTCCGCGGGGGCGCCGCCCACGCGCATGACGGTGATATCGAGCGTGCCGCCGCCAAAGTCAAACACAACCACATTCTGCGGCTCCTTCACGGTCAGCTCGTAGTGCAGCGCCGCCGCCACCGGCTCCAGCTCGAAAGCCACCTCACAGAACCCCGCCATCTCCGCCGCGCGGCGCAGGCGTTCCTCGGCGCGTTGGTTGTCTGCATCCGCCTCGCCGCCGACGAAGGTCACCGGCCGGCCCAGCACCACGCCCGCGACCGGCTCTCCCGTCTCCGCCTCCACCCGCTCCCGCAGCGCCCGCAGATAGACGGCGATCGATTCCTCCAACGCGTAATAGCGGCCAAAGATATCGGTTCCCTCGTAGCTGGTGGCCAGCCCGCTCTTGAGCGAGCGCAGCAGCCGCCCAGGCGTCAGCTCGTCCACCAGCACGTAGACGTCTTTGACGAACGTGCCTATCTCAGCGGCCGTCATCTCGATCTCGCCCACGTAATAGCGCGCCATCCGGCTGGGCCGCCCGACGTTCTGGCGGTAGTACTCGTCGACCGCCTCCTGGCCGACGAACACCTCCTGCTCGCGGGTGACGTAGAGCACCGAGCGGATCACGCCCGGATCGCGGCCGGCGGGATCGAGCGGGAAGATGCGCACACGCTGCCCGTCAAAGGTCGCCGCGCCCGAGTTGGTCGTGCCGAAATCAAGACCGATATACATCAGGCTTTCTCCCCCGCCAAGATCGCCAGTCCCGACGTGACGCTGCTGAAAACGCTCGACAGCACCACCTTTTCCGATCCAAAGATACGCGCCAGCATCTCGACAAAGCACGGAATCTGCGCCGAGCCGCCGGTGCGTACCACCGCGTCGATCTCGTCGATGCCAAGGCCGGAGCGCTCCACCGTATCCAGCAGACGCGCCTCGATCCGCCGCACCGCATCGGCGATGAACGCCTCGAACTGGGAGCGCGTGACCGGCTGCCACACATCGATATCCTCGCCTGCGAGTTGGATCGCCGCAAAATAATCCGACGAAAGCGCGATCTTGGCCCGCTCCACCTCATCGATCAGGCGCATGGCATAGTTGTTCATCAACAGCGATTCCAGCGCCGCTATCCGCTCCGGATGGCTGCTGCTGAGTCGCGCAGTGCGCAAAAAGTCGAACGTCTCCGGGCGGTTCAATTGCAGGATGGTCTGCCAGTGCACCAGCGGGTCGGTGTACTTGTCTGGAAAAGGCGCGCCGTCGTCGCCCCAAGTCGACCCGCGCCCAAAGTGATCCAACAGCAGGCGCTCGATAATGCGCTGATCGAACACATCGCCTGCGATATCGACCCCGCCCGTGCTAAAGACGCGCCGCTCTGCGGGATCGCCAACGCGCATGACGGTGATATCGAGTGTGCCGCCGCCAAAGTCAAAGACGAGCACGTTTTGCGGCTCCTCCACCGTCAGCTCGTAGTGCAGCGCTGCCGCCACCGGCTCCAGCTCGAAGGCCACCCGGCGAAAGCCAGCCATCTCCGCCGCCTGGCGCAGGCGATCCTCCGCGCGCCGGTCATCCGCCTCCGTGCCGCTATCGACAAAAGCCACCGGGCGGCCCAGCACCACCCCGTCGACCGGCTCGCCCGCCTCCGCCTCCACCCGCTCCCGCAGCGCCCGCAGGTAGATGGCGATCAGTTCCTCCAGCGTGTAGACGCGGCCAAAGATGTCGGTCCCGGCGTGGTCGCTGGATAGCGCGCTCTTGAGCGAGCGCAGCAGCCGCCCCGGCGTCAACTCGTCCACCAACACGTAGACGTCGCGCACAAAGGTCGCCGGCCCGATGGGATACCCCTTCACCGACCCGACGTCGCCCATCGTGATCTCGACCTCGCCCACGTACTGGCGCACCATGCGGCTAGGACGCCCAATGTTCTGGCGGTAGTACTCGTCGACCGCCTCCTGGCCGACGAACACCTCCTGCTCGCGGGTGACGTAGAGCACCGAGCGGATCACACCCGCGTCGCGGCTGGCGGGATCGAGCGGAAAGACGCGCACGCGCCCTCCATCGAAAACCGCCGCTCCCGAGTTGGTCGTGCCAAAATCAAGTCCGATGTGCATACGTCCACCTCAGACCTGGGAGGTTTCGGGCGAACCAGAGGCTCGCACAACCTCGCAGGTCTACTGAACCATCGCCACCGCCACCGCCGGATCGCGGTCAAAGGCGTACACCCGCGCCCCCTTGCTCGACCGCGTGTACAGCGGGATGTCGCTCACCGAGGCAAAGATCGCCTTACCAGAGTAGGTCAGATAAAGCAGCTTGTCCTCCGGCGTGCAGCAAAAGGCCCCCAGCACGTCAAATGCCTGGATGACCGACTTGCCCTTGCCGCCAGGACGCGGGCGCGGCTCGAACTGGGACGCGCCGCGCCGCACGGCAAAGCCATCCGCCGTGACGACGAGCACCTGCGCACCGTCATCCCGCAGCGGCAGCGCCGCGACGATCTCATCGTCGTCGTCCAGCTCCAGCCCGGGCGATCCCGCGCTCTCGATGGATCGCTGCGGGAACCGAATCTCCCTTCCCCAGCGGGTGATCAACATCAAATCGCCTTCGTCGCCGTCTACAACGGCCACCGGCACATCCCTGCGGAACGGGCTCTCGACCAGCGGCTCGCCTCTTTCCACCCGCCGGTCCAGGTCGATGCGGAGCAGTTGGCGCACGAAACCCCGCCGGGTGACGACCGTCCAAAAGCGCGGCTGATGGGTCACAGCCACGGCTCCCGTCAGCCACTCGTTCTCGCCCAGCGCCGGTCCATCGGCGGCGGGCCAGTCGCTCCCCTCCAGCAGGGGCATATCAGAGAGCGCCAGCTTGAGGCCGCGTCCCTGGCCGGTGAGCAGCAGCACCTCGGCGTGAGGGCGGGCGAGCAGCACGCGCCGCAGCCCCGGCATCGCCCCCTTGCTCAAAAGCGCGTGCTCCTGGCGGGCCAGCCTATGCACCTGGGCCAGCGGTACGCGCGCCGCCTGCAGCCCATCGGAAAGCAGCACCACGCACGGCTCATCCGACACCTCGCCGTTCACCAGGGCCTGTAGCGTAGCGACTTTGTCGCGCAGGGCGCTCATCTCCTCACTATCGGCGGCGGCACCCGGCGCACGCCGCTCCAGGCGGATGATCTCGTCGCGCAGCCGCTCGTTCTCCTCGTCCAGCGCGATCAGCCGCTCCGACAGGGCCTCGACAATCGACGGGGCCGCCTGCGGGTGCTTTTGCGCCTCTGCGATCCACCACTTGACGTCGTCTTTACGGATCATAGGTCACCTGCTCAAAGAACCTGTCCCACTTCTAGCTCGCTCAATATTTTCACCAGCCGCGCCGGCACTTGTCCATCACGTTCGAGCGACGTATTGTATAGATAATGCTGAAGCACGTCGGCGTCCTTCAACAACTCGTCAAGGTCGCCGTGTACCTGGCCTTTATCACTGTGATGCAAGACCGCCGTGCCAACAGCCGCGATCTCTTGCTCGGTGAAGCATCCCAAATCGGACATGGGTGCGTTTCAAATGAGTTGTAAGGATGGGGGGAGCGGGCGGC
>JAFGED010000257.1 GCA_016931785.1 Anaerolineae bacterium | reverse complement strand
GGGAGAGCGGCGATCCTTCGGCTTCGCCCCTCGACTCGCTCGGGGGGCGCCTCAGGACAGGCGCCGCTCTCCCAATCCCCGCCCCCTCTCTTCTCACGCGCGAAAGGCAACTGCGAAGCAAGGCTGAGTAGTTACCCGCGATCATACAGCAGGTTTGTTCGAAGCGCAAACGAGTTTGATGCGATCAAGTTTCAGAATGTGAAGAGGGGCGAGCCAAGCTCTGCCCCTCTTCGTTGCCCCGGACTGGGCTCCGGGGCACATAGCCACTGGAAAGACCCCGGCGCAAAGTGCTGGGGCATATGCCATGTAGTTTGGTGAATCCTATTCCAACAAGGCTTTTTTCATGTTATAATATCGTAACTACTCAGGCTATTCGCCTGAGGCGAGCCCATCGCGCCGAAAAGGAAAGATGGGGGGTTCGAGAGCGGCGAAGCCGCTCTCGAAACCCCCGCCTTCTCTTCGGATGCTGAAGGCGGCTGCGAAGTAAGGCTGAGTAGTTACATAATATCAAATAGTGCGGTAGAGTGGGTTTATGGGGAAAAGACAGAGAGCCGCATTGCGGTGGGGATGAGGCGCAATCCAAGGGGATTTGGAGGCGGTGCCTGCGTGCGAGCGAAGTTCGCGTAGGCTTTTCCTCTAGGCAGGTAACTGCCCGGAATCTCCCGGAATGGGAGACTTCCCGGTAGCCCTGGTGCTTTGCGCCGGGGAGCTTCACTTGGGCGGGGTATCGCAGGTCTTGATCTCTTGAGGGGGGGGGCATGAACAACCTTTGTGTTTACACACTGGGATCTGTGGTTATTTCCCGTGGCGAATCTCTTCGGTTTCCGACGAGAAAGTCACGGGACCTTTTTGTTTTGCTGCTCTTGCACGCCGGGCAGATGCTTGAGCGCGAGCGGATTGCAGAGTGGCTTTGGCCCATGCGCTCGCATAGAAAGGCCCGTGGGTGTTTGGCCACCGCTTTGTGGCGCCTGCGCGAGACCATTGTGGATCCTCACTCGGCATCTCCATCCTATTTAATACGTGATCGCAACCTGTTGGGGTTTAATGTGCATGTGCCATATTGGTTCGACGCAAATGTCTTTGCACAGCGGGCGGCTTGTGGGTTAGAGGGATCACTCCCTTGTGACGGCGTTCGCCTCAAGGCCTTGGAAGAAGCTGTGGCACTGTATAAAGGAGACTTTATGGATGGGTGCTACGATGATTGGTGCTTGATCGAGCGGGAGCGCCTGCAGCTTCTACTCCTGCGGGCACTCAAGCGATTGCAGTGTCAATATCGGTTGGAAGGGGCGTTTGAAAAGGCCGTTTCCTACGGCCGACGTTTGTTGGATATTGATTCATTGCAGGAGGACGTTCATCGCGAACTCATGCGATGCTACGTCGCTGCCGGGAAGCGTCCCGCGGCGTTGAGGCAGTTCCATCGTTGCCGGGAGATATTGCAGCAGGATTTGCAGATCGAGCCAATGGCCGAGACCTGGTTGCTGTATCGACAGATTCGAGCGAGTCACGAAACCTTCCCTGTGCACGATGCTGAAGAGGGTTGCCAGGTCTCCTTGCAGGCCAATCTGCTTCAGTTTCGTCGCACGCTTGATCTAATGGAATCTACTTGGCAGAATCTCAGGCGGGCAGTTGATGAACTGGTTGATGGACCTGAGATAGTTGGGGGTGGGGCGTCGTTCCTGGAAAGTGAAGTAGACTTGCCCAGGAACTGATGCGTCTCCGTGTAAGCTGTATTTGCTTCTTAAAGCCACAGCCTATCGCAGGCTGTGGCTTTTTCGTTTCTGCGACTGGACGCTTTTTTGGTTCGGTTTAGCGCCAGGAGGTCCACTTGTGATGCGTTTGTGATGGGCTTGTGATGGGCGTGTGATCGTGTGGGTGTTTAATAGAGTCGGATTGTGATTCGTTGACACGAAGGCTGGCCTACTCACCCAGAGGTCATTTTGAACAGGATATTCTTGGCGGCTGAGTCTACGACGCAGCACAATTCCGTGGAAAGCCTCCCGGCGGAAGGTGAGGAGATGGAGATGTTGGTCTATTCCTTCATTGTGCGCATCTGGAGGCAAAAGCGGCTGCCCGATCCCGAATACCGGGGTTGGGTGGAGCACGTTCAGAGTGGGCGTAGAACACCTTTCCATCGACTTGCCCAACTGCCGACCATTATCGCTGCGTACACCGGTGTTTCACTCGACCGACCGATATCGTGGCGACAGTTGGTGCGCGCGCATCTCGATGCCATCAAGTGGTACTTACGTCGGCGAGATAGGGAAAGAGAGGTTTGAGAAAGGTTCATGGCCAGTTATCGCGCCGTCGCCGCCGTCACCGAGGCCGTCGTCTACTTGCTGGAGAGCCAGTATACGCCGGCCAAATTTGATGGCAACCAGCTCGAGTTCAAGGTCTATCTGGCCAAGGATTTCGAACAACCGATGGATGCGGGTGTGTCTCTCTTTCTATATCGCATCTATGCGAACGATACTCACCGCACCCCCAAAGGGCGCGTTAGCCTAAATGGTGAGCGGCACCGAACACAGCTACCACTTGACATGCACTTTCTGCTCACTGCTTGGGGCAAAGATGCGTCTCTGCAGCACACCATTGCTGGCTGGATGATGCGGGTTTTGGAGGATACCCCCGTTTTCCCGGCCGGCTTGTTGAACAAGAGCGTGTCCAACGTCTTTCACCCTGACGAGACGGTGGAGGTCGGTCTGACACAACTCACGACCGAAGAACTGTTTCGCATTTGGGAAGTGATCGGCAACAACGCGTATCAGATTTCGGTGCCCTACGTTGCCCGTTACGTCAAGATCGAATCCGAACACTTGCTGGCGGAGGGAGAGGCGATCCAGGAGCGTACGCTCGATATCTGGGAGTTGGGGAATCCATAATCGGACGTTGATGAGGGAACCACGAACTTGATCGAACAAATACTCGAGTCGTCGAACGCGCTCGATCGGGTGACGATCTTTACCCCCCTGGGTATTCGCTTCTGGGATCCGGTACAGGATGCCCAGGTGAAGGATGGCTTGATTGTCACTGCTTACCCTGAGGGGACGCATCGCAATGGCACCTGCGCCTTCCGCACTCTGTCCGGCGTTTACGCCTTTCGCGGACTGCCTGGTCTACACGACGTAGAGTATCCCGATGACGGTTTTCCTGATGCCAGCCCGCCTGTCGCGGCTCGGTTCATCATCCAGGTGTTTGACGAGCGGCGACGCTTTCTGTCCATAGTCTTTGGCGCGGATTTGCCCCATTACGGTGTGTATCCCACGCATTCACCGCTTTCGCCGCCCGGCGATGGCCTGCCCGGTTTCTACCTGTTCTCCGCTCCGACGCGTCTCAGCGCACCTTCTCTGGCCGTGGTACGGGCCCAGTTGGTCGAGCGGGTGGACGCGGCCGTGCGGAGGCCAGCGGCGCACGCAGTATTGGAGGTCGAGGTGGTGGGCGGCGGGGCGTGGTATGGCGTAGCGGACGAACGAGGTGCCGTGGCCGTGCTGTTCCCCTATCCGACGTTCACGATTGCGACAGGGCTGACCTCACCTGTTGCACTTCCTACAGCGCCTCCTCAGCAAGCCTGGAATTTGAACGTCCGCGTTCGATACGATCCGGCGGCTCTATCTTTTTCAAACGGGTTCCAGATCCCAGATCTGCGCAGCGTGTTTGATCAGTCGCCGGGAAGTTTGTGGTCTACGGCAGTTACACAACCCGGACAACCAGTCAGCCAGATGTCGGCTGAGTTGATTTTTGGACGCGAATTGGTGATGCGGACCGACGGCGGATCGACTTTGTTGGTCAGTCCGGCCGCGTCGCCGCCATAGTTTTTTAAGGAGGTATATCCATGCCTGAATATCTCGCGCCAGGAGTGTATGTCGAAGAAGTTAGCTTTCGTGCCAAGTCAATCGAAGGGGTCAGTACCAGCGTCGCCGGCTTTATCGGGCCGACGCGTTTTGGCCCCGTGGGAGACGAACCCGAGCTCTTGACCAGCTACGCCGATTTCTCTCGCATCTATGGAGGAATCGACCGGCTGGTGTTCAACGATACCAGCATCACTGAAGAGCAGGATAATTACATGGCTCACGCGGTACGTGCGTTCTTTGATAACGGCGGCAGCAAGCTGTACGTCACGCGCGTCTACGAGCCGGACACCCCCAGCGATTCCGACAGCGGCAAGGCCAGCCTGTCCATCGGTTCTCCGGTGGACCTTGTGCTGCGCGCGCGCTTTCCCGGAGAGGCCGGGGAGATGCGCATCACGTTTGCGGCGCGGACGAGCACCAACCTGCTGAGCGAGGGAATCTCATCGGGAACCGCGCAGGTCAGTAGTGTGCGTGAGCACGATGTCGTCTTCATCAAGGATGTCACCGGGTCTGGCACGCCGCAGGAAGGGCTGTACGACGTGGTCAAGGATGGCGATAGTATTGCTTTCGACAACGCCACGCCCGGCTTGGTTCGCCTGACCGATCTTGATCCGACCCAGCACCGCGTGTACTTGCTCAACATCAGCGTCGGTGTCCTCAAGCCGGGACGGTTTGAGGAGGAGGTGGTGTGGGATAATCTTTCCCCCCATCCAGAGAACCGCAACGCGCTGCTGGACCTGTTCACCCGCGTTCCCGAATCGCGCCGCTATGCATTGACGATCCCGTTTGCCATCGAGCCTGTGAGCGCGATCACATCGGGGGCCACACTGGCCGAGCTGCTGTTGGGGCAGTCGGTCCTCAACGCCGTGAGCCTCGATCTCTACACCGATGACGAGCTGGCGACCCTCTCGCCTCCCACCGAGCGTCCCCGTCCCACGGACCTAGGGATCTCCTACACGCTGACTCAGGGCAGCGACGGCAAATTGCCTACGGCCGAATCCTACAAGGGACGCGCGGGCCGGAGGGATACCTCGACGGGCCAGGTGCAGCCCAGCATCGGCTTGGAGACCTTTACCGATGTGGAAGAGATATCCATGGTCGCGGCCCCCGGGTTCTCACGGAGATCGTCCCTGATCAGTACGGCGGGCAACAGCCGCCGCTGGAGCCAGATCGTCCAGCACCTGCTGATCCACTGCGAGCAACGCATGCGCTACCGCGTGGCCGTTCTTGACTCACCCGACGACATGGTGGTATCCGAGGTGCAAGACTTTCGTGGGCAGTTCGACTCGACGCACGCGGCGTTGTACTATCCGTGGGTCAAGGTCCTCGATCCGCTGGATCCAAACGGCGTCAAGGAGATTTTCGTCGTGCCCAGCGGTTTCGTCACCGGCATCTGCGCCCGCACAGACGTACAGCACGGTGTGTTCAAGGCACCGGCCAACGAGGTGGTGCTAGGGGCCATCGGCTTTGAGACGCTGCTTAACAAGGCCCAACAGGACGTGCTCAACCCGCAGGGTATCAACTGCTTTCGTTTCTTCGAGGGACGTGGGTACCGGCTGTGGGGCGCGCGCACGATCAGCTCCGATCCAGAGTGGAAGTACTTTAGCGTGCGTCGCTACTTTGCTTACCTAGAGCACTCGATCGACCGGGGTACCCAGTGGGCCGTATTCGAGAACAACAACGAGCCACTGTGGGCCAACATACGTCGCACGGTCGAGGATTTCCTGCTCAACGAGTGGCGCAACGGTGCGCTGATGGGAGCTAGCCCCGAAGAGGCTTTCTTTGTGCGCTGCGATCGTTCGACTATGACCCAGAACGACCTGGATAATGGCCGCCTGGTGTGCCTGATCGGCGTCGCTCCAGTCAAACCGGCCGAGTTCGTGATCTTCCGCATCGGTCAGTTCACGGCGGACAGCAAGAGTTGACCTAGAACAAGGAGGTAAAATGGCAGTCCCACGCGACAATCCCTATGGTGCGTTTAACTTTCGTCTCACCGTCGACCGCTTTGGCGACGCGGGCTCGGTGCAGGCTGGATTCCAGGAGATCAGTGGCCTGGGTATGGAAGTCGCCGTCGCCGAGTATCGTAACGGTAACGAAAAAGAGAATTACGTGCGCAAGATGTACGGTATGCCCAAGGCTACCGACGTCACGCTCAAACGCGGCATAATCGGCGAGACGGCTTTCTTTGATTGGATCAAAGAGATCGCCGGAGGCGACCAGAGTGCGCGCTGTCAGGTGACGATCGAGCTTATGGATGAGGCGGGGCAGCAGCCGGTGATGACCTGGATGCTGACCAATGCCTGGCCGATGAAGTACACGCCCCCGACGTTCAATGCAAAGGGGGGGACTGACGTAGCCATCGAGGAACTGCAACTGGCGTGTGAGAAGGTCGAAGTCGAGTAGGCGCGATGGGTGCATCACGCCTGATGCGCGCCGCCCCAGACCTGCGCCTGCCGGGGGTATATTTTCTCCCGCCGGTGCGACCGGCCGGCCTGGATCTGCCGCCGCTTGACGTGGCCGCTTTCGTCGGGTTCGCCGAGCGCGGCCCGCTGCATCTGCCTGTGCCGGTGGATGACCTTAGCATGTACCGGGCCGTGTTTGGCGGAGAGCTGCCCTTGGCCCGGGGGCCCGGCGGGCAGTTGGTCTATGCCAACCTGCCGCGGGCCGTGGCCGGGTTCTTTGCAAACGGCGGGCGGCGCTGCTACGTTGTTCGTGTGGCGGGTGAGGGGGCGACGGCGGCGCGCTTGCGCGTCCCCGGCGTCGTCGCGCTGAGTGGGTCAAGCAGCGCCAGCCTAGCTGCTCTCTTTGCCTCCTCGGTCGGCGGGTGGGCGGCCCGGCTGCGCCTGGGCGTGCGCCTGCGGAGTACGCCCTTGCCGCCGGAGGCGTTCCAGGTGCAGGGTGCCCGCCGCCTGGCGTGGCAGACGGGCAGCGCGCCAGATGCCATCCTGCCGGGCGACCTGCTGCGGCTGACGTTCGTCGACGGCGCGCAGTGGCTCTTTCCGGTCGTCAGCGTCGAGCGCTCGTCCGGGGACGCCGCTGTGAGCGCGGAACGGGCTTGGCGCCTCAATACCGCCGTTTCGGCCAGTCCGCCGCCGGTGATAGACCAGGTGTCTCTCCTGACGTTGGATGGCATGGAGTCGCTTGACGTCTTTGGTGTGGTGCTTTCCGGTGTGGGGGCGATGCACCTCGAACTGACCGGCGGCGACGCTAGCGGGATTCAGCGCGGCGACGTGCTGCATCTGGCGCTGAACGACGGCACGGCGTGTCTGTTCCCCGTTGATGAGCAGCGGTCGCTATCGGAGATAACCTTGCCGCCCGGGTTGACTTCGCCGCCCATGCAGCGGGTAAGTGTGGGCGCGAAGGTCGCACTTCAACTGCCAGCTGCCGATTTACCGGCGGCCAATCTATGGCGTGTTGAGCGCCTGCGCTTCGATCTGCTGGTGCAGGAGGGGGATCGGCAGCGGTTGACCGTCAGCGAGGTGGCTTTCAACGCTGGCCACCCGCGCTTCTGGGGTGAGGTCGCGTTGCTGGAGTCTAGCCCGCTGTACCATCGACCGCCGGCTGATGGAGCGCGCCGGCCCGCTCGATCCGAGACGACCACGTCAGTGAGGGATACGCAGGCGGCCCAGGCAGCTCGGCAGTTCTGGGCAGCGCAAGGAGACGCGCGCATCGAGGCGGTTGAAAGCGGACGACTGGACGTCGCCGGCCTAGCCGGTCTGCTGGCCCCCGTGGACCCGGATGCGGCTGATCGGTTGGTCTACCTGCCGCTGGATATGCTGGCGGTGGTCACGGGGGATGATTTCGTCGGGCCGGCTGAGAGTTACTCGGGCGACGATGGCCTGGAGGCTTTCGCCCCAACTCTGTTCGTCGACCGTTACCTGGTACCGAGCCCAGCCAACCCGGCGGCCGGCGAGAGTGCGCGGACGCTCAAACAGGCGGCGTTCGACCGCTACTATATCCAGAACAGGCGTTTGCGCGGAATGCACAGCCTGATGTTCGTGGACGAGGTGGCGCTGTTGAGCGTGTCGGATAGTGTACACCGCCGCTGGGAACTGGCCGACGTCAAGCCGTCGGTCGAGCCAGCGCCGCAACCGCCAGCGCCTACGCCGCAACCCACGTTCACCACGTGTGATCAGGCGACGGAAGGGTTCGCGGCGGGCGAGGGGGGAACTTTGTCCCCCGCAGAGGAAACGGTCCAACTTGACCTGCCCGTGCTCCGGCCCTTGGCGTCGTTCTCGAACGACGCGCTTCTGGCGATCCAACACGCGGTGCTCGATCTGTGCCAGGCGCGCAGCGACGTGGTGGGTATCCTAACGCTGCCCCTCCACTCTGAGAAGCGTCAGTGCATCGCGTGGCAGGAGGCCCTGCGCAAGAGATTGGGGCTGCCGGATTGGGGCAAGACCATCGACGAGGCTCAGGACGTCGCCGATCTGAGCTACGTGGCAGTCTATCATCCCTGGTTGTGGCTGGCCGACGAGGATAGCGCCGATGGGCTGCGGGCTGTGCCGTGCGATGGCGCGGTTTGTGGCATGATCGCCGCCCGGGAGCGGGCGCGCCAGGTGTGGGTCGCTCCGGCCAATGTGCCGCTGCAGGACGTGCTGGGTTTGACGCCCGCCTTTCCCACGGACGATTGGGCGGAGCTGTTCGACCGGCAGTTTAACTTGATCCGGTCGGAGCCGGTCGACTTTCGGGCTATGAGTGCTCACACCTTGAGCGACGAGCGATCGCTGCTGCAGATATCGGTGCGCCGACTGATGATCCTCCTGTGCAAGGTGGCGCTCGACCGCGGGATGGATTTTGTGTTTGCCAGCAATCACGAGCACTTTCGCGAGGGTGTGCGCGTGATGCTGGAAAACTTGCTGCGCTTTATGTTCGAGCGAGGCGCTTTCGCCGGAGCGACGCCCAACCAGGCTTTCCGGGTCGTGACCGACGCTAGCGTCAGCACGCTGCAGGACGTCGATCAGGGACGCTTTATCGCCAAGATCCAAGTGGCCCCCTCACAACCGATGGAGTTCATCACCGTGCTGCTGACGCGGGTCAGTGAGGGCCTGTTGCTAGCGACGGAGATCTGAGCGTATGCCAAACGAGGAATATCCCTTCACGACGTTCAACTTTCGGATACAGTTGAACGTGCCCGGGTTGGACAACCCGCTGTGCGATGCCGAGTTTGCTGAGTGCGACGGCTTGGAGATGACGATGGAACCCAAGACGGTGCGCGAGGGCGGCAACAACACGCAACAGATTCACCTGGTGGGACCGGTCACCTATGGAAATCTGACGCTCAAACGGGGGATGACCTCAAGTCTGGACCTGTGGCAGTGGTTTGCCATGTCCACCAGTGGCGAGGGACGGGGCACCACAGCCTCGGGCGTAATCCTGATGGGCGATAGTGCCAAGGGAGCGCAATCGGCCAAGGTGCGCTTCAAGCTGTTCGACTGCTTGCCGATCAAGATCAAGGCTCCGGCGTTGAACGCCAAGGAGGGCGTTCTGGCGATCGAGGAGATGGAGATCGCGTACGGGTCGTTCGAGATTGAGTTGGTCTAGGGTTCGTAGTGCATGCCCGCCCAAGGGCGTGCCTTCAGCGCGCTGTGCCCGGCGATAAATCGCCGACTGCGAACGAGAAGAGGATGTTTTGATGGTCGCAAAGGCAAAACTTGTCGAGATCGAGCGCTTTTCCTCCAGGCCGCAGGCGGAAAGACCGAGCGATGGCAAAGAGATCGAGGTTCAATTCAACCCCGAATCGCTCAAGGTCGCGCTGGCGAACGAGAACCGGGGCGGCAACCAGCCGGGTGGGAGCAGTCGCCAGTTCGTCGGCAGCGGGAGCTCCAAGCTGACTGTAGAGCTGCTTTTCGATACCACCGTCGAGGGCGGCGACGTGCGCCGCAAGACGGAGGAGGTAGCCTACTTTGTCATGGCCAAGCAGCAGCCCAACCAGAACAACCAGCGTACGCCGCCGCGCGTTCGTTTTGAGTGGGGCACCTTCATTTTCGAGGGCGTCGTGGACTCGATGGACGAGACGCTGGACTATTTCTCGGAGGAGGGGGTGCCTATGCGGGCGACGGTGGCGCTGAAGCTATCGCGCGACGACATCGTCTTTCTCTTTGGGCAGCCGGGGCAGGCGAGCGGCAGGGGCCAGGGGGCCGGAGGCGGGAGCGGCGCGCCGGGGACGACGCCCCTGGAGCCTGCGCGTCCGGGGGAGAGTGTGCAAAGCATGGCGGGCCGCACTGGTAACAGCAGCGATTGGAAGTCCATCGCCGCCGCTAACGATATCGACGATCCGCTGCGCTTGCAAGCAGGCGCGATGCTGGATATGAACGCCGGTATCGGCGCCTCCGCCTCTGTCGGAGGTGGTGTGGGCATCGGTGCGGGTGCAAGTGCTGGCATCAGCGCCGGCGCCGGCGTCGGTGGCGGAGCCGAGGTGGGATTCAGCGCCGGGTTGGGCGGCGGCGCGGGCTTTAGCGCCGGTGCGGGCCTGAGCGCAGGTGCATCCGCCTCTGCTGGTGCTGGCATCGGTGCAAGCGCTGGGGTCGGTGGAGGGATTGGAGCGGGGGCGGGCGTCGGTGCTGGCGCAGGCGCTTCTGTTGGAGGCGGTTTTGGCGCTGGAGCTGGCTTCGGCGCCAGCGCGGGGGTTGGTGCCAGTGCTGGTGTCGGCGGAAGTGCCGGTACGAGTGGTGGCGCAGGCCTTGGTGCAGGTGCGAGTCTGGGAGCAGGTGTATCTGCTGGCGGCGGCTTTGGCGCTGGCGTGGATGTGGTAGAGGACTAGGGTGTTTCTCACTGTGCTCGAAACGCCGCTGTACGAAGATGTCTAGGGGGAGCCATGCCTATCGTCATCAACGAGTTTGAGATCGTCACAGAGCCGCCTCCGGCCTCCGGGGAGGTCGAGGGGCCAGGACCGCAGCCGGAGGAGACGGCGCCGCCCGAGGTGCTGCGTCCGGAGGACATCGTGCGCATCTACCAGCAACACCGCCGGCGCATGGCGCGCGTGTGGGCGGATTGATTGGAATAAAACCCATGGCCGAGAACAAAACGCAGACCACTTACTATCCATCGCGCCCCGTCCTGCGCATCGACGGTGACGAGCAGCAGGAGTTGGGGGACGTGCTGCTGCAGACGTTGATGGTGGAGGAGACGACGTTGGGTCTGTTCCGCTGCGAGGCCACCTTTGCCAACTGGGGGCCGAAGGGTAGCGAGGTCGGCTTCCTGCTCTTTGACCGGCAGCTGCTGGACTTTGGCAAGACGCTCTCGGTCGAGTTCGGTCCGCGGGAGGATAGCGGCCCCGTTTTCGCAGGGCGGATCACCGGGCTGGAGGCGCGCTATCCCCCCGCTCGCCCGCCCGAGTTCCTCGTGCTGGCCGAGGACCGCTTCCAGGACCTGCGCATGGAGCGGCGCACGCGCACGTTCGAGGACGTGACCGACGAGGACGTCATTCGGCAGATCGCCTCGCAGCACGGCCTGACGGCGGAGGTGGACGTCGACGGGCCGACCTACCGCGTACTGGCCCAGGTCAACCAGAGCGATCTGGCCTTTCTGCGGGAGCGGGTCGCCGCCATCGACGCAGAGCTATGGATGGACAACCGCACCCTGTACGCCCAGGCGCGCTCGCGGCGCGACGCCGGGTCGGTGTCGTTCACCTACGGGCAAAAGTTGATCGAGTTCTCGGTCCTGGCCGACCTGGCCCACCAGCGCACCTCGGTGCGCGTGAGCGGGTGGGACGTGGCCAACAAGGAGGCCATCGACGAGGAGGCCACCGAGAGTGCGGTCCAGGCCGAGCTAAACGGCGGGCGCAGCGGCAGCAGCGTGCTGGCGCAGGCGCTGGCCGAGCGGCACGAGCGCGTCGTCTCGGCGGTGCCGCTCTCGCAGGACGAGGCGCAAAAGATGGCCGAGGCACGCTACCGCGACCGCGCGCGCTCCTTCGTGCGCGGGCTCGGCGTCGTTGACGGCAGCGTCCAGGTGCGCGTCGGGGCGACGGTGGAGCTGGCGGGCCTGGGACCGTATTTCGACGGATCCTATTACGTGACGCTGGCGCGGCACACGTTCACCCCGACCTTTGGGTACCGGACCGCGTTCGAGGTAGAGCGGCCCGCCATTGGAGGATGAGTTGAGCCTATTGATGCAGGATGATCAACGCAACTTGGCCGTCGAACGCAAGCGGCTGTACGGGGCGTACCCGGCCAAGGTGACCGACATCGTCGATCCCGACCAGCAGGGGCGGGTGCGGGTGCAGTTGACCTGGTCGCCCGACAACGACAACGGTGGCTACGAGGCCTGGGCGCGGCTGGCGGTCCCTATGGCGGGCAACGAGCGCGGGACGTGGTTCATCCCCGACGTGGACGACGAGGTGCTGGTGATGTTCGAGGGCGGCGACCCGCGGCGGCCTTACGTGATCGGGTCGCTGTGGAACGGGCAGGACGCGCCACCGGAGAGGATGGACGACGCGGGGGATAACTATATCAAGACCATCGTCACCCGGCGCGACATCCGCCTCACGTTCGACGATACGGAGGGCCAGGAAACGCTGACCATCGAGACCCCGGGCGGGCACCAGATCACGCTCAAGGATGGGGACCAGTCGATCGAGATCAAGGACAGCAGCAGCAACTCGGTCAAGCTCGAGTCCGGCGGCATCACACTCACCACCAGCAGCAAGCTGACCATCAACGCCGGCACGATGGAGGTGTCGGCCGGGATGCTCACGGTGAACGCCGGAATGTCCAAGTTCAGCGGCGTGGTCAAATCGGACACCGATATCACCAACACGGTGATCAGCAGCGTCTACATGGTGGGCGCGGGCAACATTTGGTAGGACAGATGGCACAGACACTGACATTCGATTGGCTCAAGCCCTCTTCCTTGTGGGAGCCGGATGGGCTGGGGTTCCGGCAGATCGGCTTTTTCCGCCCCCGGCTGTTCGAGTACCGCTCCGACACGTTTATGGACGATTTCCTGGCCGACGTGGCGGCATCCGATCCCGGTGCCTTGGAAGACGCGCTTGCAGTCCCCGAGCAGTCGGGCAAGCCGCTCAAGCTGTACCAGCCGCTGCACGGGTGCTTTTACCTGGCGAGCGGGTCGCTGTGCTGCCGGCAGGCCGGCTTCCCCGACCGGGAGCTGCTGACCGAAGAGGGTGAGAACGTCTTTTTCGTGCAGCGCCGGCTGGTGGGCGGCAAGGAGCAGGCCTGGGTGGTAGAGACGCCCGACCAGAAGGCGCACTGGGAGTCGGTGAACGGCCAGGCGAACGGCGTGCTGGCGAACGAGGAGCGCCGCCCTCTGTTCACGGCCAACACCGGAAGCGGGCGCGCGATTCATTTTGCCTACCTGCCGGTGGCCAGCGGGGAGACGCAGGCGGCTACCCTCTCGCCCTCCGATTTGGTGCTCGACGGCAAGCAGGTCGACCTGCGCATCAGCGAGCTGGAGGCGCGCTTCAAGCCCGAGATCGTGGACGGCATGTCCGACCAGACCGCCGCGCTGACCATCTCGGTCTACCAGTTGGTCGAGCTGTGGGACTATTTACGGGCCCAGCCGGATCTGCGCGAGGTGACGGACGCCCTGTTGCAGAACGACATGACGCCGTCCTTTAGCGGAGACAAGGCCCAGAAAAAGGCCGCTCTGATGACGTTCTTGAAGGGGCAGAATCTGGACGGCTCGGTCACGCTGGTCTCCGCTCTGCACGCCGTGGCCGGCAACTATGCGGCGCTCAACGCACCCGGCGGCGGCGACCTGGCGGCGCTTGGGTTTGACCAGGATTACAACCTGGACAACCGCCAGGATCTGAGTAGCTCGGACGTGCAGGATTTGCGGGATAAGGTGCAGGCTGCGTTATCGGACACCCCGCCGTCTATCGTGGTGCCCAAGATTGATCCCGCACAGTCCGGCACGCAGTACGTGCTGCGTTTTGTCTACGAGCGCCCGCAGTGTGATCCACCGGTTCACGTCGTCAGTCAGCCTTCTGAGCCGTTCACCTTGGCTGCCTTGTTTGACCCCGACGCGCCTAGACGTCAGGTTCGCATACCGCTGCCTACCGACGTCAGCATCGCCGGGCTGCGCAAGGCCAGGAAAAGCGTCGGTTTCATGCTCTCCGACGCTATGCGCAAAAAGATGGCCCAGTTGACGGGCCACGAAAAGGACCTGCTCGAAGACCCGCCGACCATCGGCGCAGAGCCCACCGGGGACGGGTTTGCCTTTATCTGCACCTTTTCGTTCGAGATTATCTTCATCGTCGCCTTTTTCCTGTTGCTGGTGTTTGTCATCATCCTGGATTTCTTTTTCCACTGGATGTTTTTCTTTAGGATATGCCTGCCGATTCCCAAGAGTTGGTTGCCTGAGGGTTGAAGTCATTTACGGAGTGAGTGATTTGCCGAAAACACAGACCAGCTTGTTCGGACAGGGGATTGCGTTCCCACCGCGGATCGGGGCGGACGGACGCCTGGCCTGGTCGGTGGGCGAGGATCACGTGCGCGAGTCGATCCGCGTCATCCTGCTCACCGAGCCGGGCGAGCGGCTGATGCGCGAAGGGTTCGGCTGCGGGCTGCGGCGATTCCTGTTCGAGCCGAACACGGCCACCACGCGCCAGTTGATCCGCGAGCGCGTCACCGAGGCTATCCAGCGCTGGGAGCCGCGCGTGGCGCTCGAGGCGGTCGAGGTCGAGCCGGACCCCGATAATTCACGCCTGGTTGCCATCACCATCCTATTTCGCCTGGTGGCGACCCAGGCGCCGGGACAGATGAGCCTGGCATTGGAACTGGAGGGCTGACGCTATGCCGATACAATTGCCCTATCTGGACGATCGCAACTTTGAGCAACTGTTCGAGGAAGCCAAGCGGCGTATCGCCGTTCACACGCCGGAGTGGACCAACTTTGAGAGCGACCCCGGGATCACGCTAGTGCAGGTGTTTGCTTTCCTCACCGACAGCCTGCTCTACCGCGCCAACCGCATCCCGGAGCGCAACCGGGTCAAATTCCTGCAACTGCTCGGTGTGGGTTTGCAGCCGGCGGCGGCAGCTGACGGCATCATCGCCATCAGCAACGAGCGCGGACCGGTCAAGTCGCTGCCGCTGCTCGCGGGCGTGGTGGTCTCGGCCGGCAGCGTCGACTTTTTGACCCGCGACGCGGTCAACGTGCTGCCGCTGGAGGCACAGGTGTACTACAAAAAGCCCATTCCTGAGACCGACCCGCGCTACGAAGAGTTCCTGACCAAGCACGAGGCGATCTTGGCGGCCCAGTTGGTCGAACAGTCTTCCACGAGCGGTACGACTGCCTCGCTGAATGGCCAGTCGCTGGCGCAGGACGTCAAGCTGGACTTTTACGAGACGGTGCCCCTGGTCGCGCCCTCGGCCAGCGACCCCAACCCGGAGGTAGACCTGAACGAGACCAGCGACCGGGCGGTCTACCTGGCCCTGCTGGCGCCCAAGAACGTCGCCCCGGCCGACGCACGCGCGGCGATAGCCAACCAGACCCTGTCTATCGGCGTCGTGCCGGCGCTCGACGGCACTGTGCCCTCACTAGAGCCGTTTCAGCCGACCGCCAGCCGGGATCCGGTTCCCAGCCTGGTGTACGAGATTCCCAACGCGCAGACGGACGACTGGTCGCGCCTGCGGCTGCTGCTGGGGCCTGATGTACTCTCGGCTGCCGGCATCGTACAGGTGGAGCTTCCCGCTGCGGACCGGCTCAAGACGTGGGACTTTTCCGAGCCGTTGGACGAGGGCACGGAGGACTATCCGCCGCGCCTGGAGGACGACGAGGTCAAAAAGCGGCTGGTCACCTGGCTGCGCGTGCGGCTGCCAGCGGTCAAGGACACGGCGAGCGCGTCGGGCACCCAGACCGAGGCCGAGACGCCGCCCCAGGCGGATGCGCGCCTGACCTGGCTGGGCGTCAACGCCGCCCGTGTCTCGCAGGCGGTGCCAGTGTCAAATGAGCTGTTGGGCCAGGGAACCGGGGAGCCCGATCAGGTGGTGGTGCTGGCCAACACGCCCGTGATCAAGGGGTCTGCCCGGTTGGCCGTCGAGGACGAGAACGGGATCAAACAGCTCTGGCGGCTAACCGACGACTTGCTGGCTGCAGGCGAGAACGACCGCGTCTTTACACTGGACCCAGAATCGGGGCAGATTCGCTTTGGCGACGGGCTGCGCGGCGCGCGCCCACCCGCCAAGCGGCGCATTATAGTCAGCTACGAGTATGGCGGCGGCCCGCAGGGCAACGTCGGCATCGGCGCGCTCAACGCCAGCCGGGACGTGCGCCTGCAGGGCGGCTACAAGATCGCGAACCCGGTGCCCACTTCAGGTGGCTCGCTGGGCGAAACGGTGGCCGAGGGGGAGCGCAATATCCCCCTCTACCTGCGCCACCGCGAGCGGTTGGTCACGATCCAGGATTTCGAGGACATCACGTTGCGCACGCCGGGCGTGGATGTAGGCCGGGTGGAGGTGCTGCCGCTCTTTGATCCGGATAACACGGAGGAGCTCGCTCCCGGCATGGTGACGCTGGTGGTCATTCCCAGCTTTGATGCGATCAGCCCGCTGTGGCCGGTGCCGGATCGGCTTTTCCTGCGCCGGGTGTGCGACCACCTGGACGCGTGCCGCCTGGTGACGACTGAGGTCCACGTACGCGGGCCGGTCTATGTGGACGTGTACGTGTCGGTCGGCATCCAGTTACAGAGCGGCTTTTTCTCCGATCAGGTGCGGCAGACAGTCAGCGACCGACTGAACGGCTATCTGTCCTCTCTGCCGTTGGGCGGCCCTCTGGGGCAGGGATGGCCGCTCAACAAGCGGCTGCTGGATAAGGACCTGGAGGCGGTGGTGACCCGTGTCCCCGGCGTCGAGTTCGTTCACAGCCTAGAGATGGGCGTCGGTACGCCGGTTAATGTGCCCGAGTACGATCTCGCCGGTCTCAAGTTACCCCGGCTGGTCGGTTTGAGCGTGCAGGAAGGCACGGCCGAGCCGCTGGCCGAAGTCTTTGCCCAGGCGCCGTCTGCAGAGCCACCCAGCGTGGTGCCGGTGCCCGTGCTCAAGAAAAAGTGTTAGAACTCGTGAAAGAATGATTGGTTCGTAGTATGGGCTTTAGCTCACTGAAGTGGGTACTACAAACTGGAAGTTACATTTTTACAAATCCTTAGGGGATTGACGTGGACGTCAACGACACGCGCTTCCATCTGATATACGGCCAGGCCGATTGGGAACGCTGCATCGAGGAATCGGCCGCACTGGGCGAGTTCGGGATTGCCTGGGACGATGATGAGCCCGGCGCGCTCACGCTGCGCCCGCAGCTATCCCTCTTCCCGCGCGGCAAGCGCGATCTGCCGCTGCAGCCCGGCGCCCGTCGCGGCGCGGCGCTGGATCGTTACGGCAACTGGTATTGGATCGCCAACGACCGCAAGCGGTTGTTCTGGCTGCCCGCGGGCAGCGGTAGGCCTGCCGTCTACTGGTCTCAGCCCGCAAAGCCTGAGGCGAAGACGCCGGGCGCGTTCGGTCCGGCCCAGGGTGGGCCGGCGGTCGCAGAACTGGCCGGCCTGGTGGTGACCGAGCATCACTACCTGGTCGTGGGCAACGCGACGCAGGGGGGTGTGTTCGTGTTCGATCTGCACGCCGGGGGCGAGCCTCTGTTGCTCCTCTTCCCGCCGGAGATGGCTTTCGAGCCGTTTGATTTGGCGGCCGCGCCAGGCGGCGGAGTGTGGGCGCTGGATCGTGTCCATCGCGCCTACTGGGGTCTCGATGACCGGTTCCGCGCCGTCGCCGATCCTGCCTCGATGCAGGAGGTAGAGCCGGAGGCCCGAGCTACTTTCCAGCCCGCATGCCCGGCGGGCGCGGTCCAGGCGATCGTCTGCCCATCTCGCCAGTTCCCCGAGGGCTTTGCGCTCGAGGCGCTGAACCCTATCGCCATCGAGGCCCTGCCGGGCGGTGGCGTGTTGGTGCTGGATAGCCCGGTGGCGGCCGCGCCCACAGAGCCCTCGACGCTGTACCATTACTACTGCGATCATCAGATGTCGTCGCCGCTGCCGCTGCCCAGCCTGGAGGGAGTCATAGCCGGCGACGACGTGCGCCCGGTGGTGGGCCACGATTTTGCCTACGTCCCGGATGCGGCCCCCCATGGCGATCCCTGCGTTCTAGGGCGGGGCACGCTGTACGTCGTCGAGCGCGACGGCAACCAGGCCATCGCCTTTGCACTCGATTTGCTGTCCGACGCGTCGCCGCCGGAGCCGATCCGGGTCAAGCGCGAGTACCTTCCCATGCACGCGTTTGGCAGCCGGGCGTTGGTGGCGCATGGGGATGATGTGTTCTACGACGTCGGCGGCGGCGACAAGGATAGCGCCATCCGCTGGGTGCGGCTGCACGACATCGAGCAGCCGCGCTACGAGCGCTCGGCGGAGCTGGTCACGCCGGTGCTAGATGGCAAGGAGCGCGACTGCGTCTGGCACCGTCTGTTCATCGATGCCTGCATCCCGCCGGCTACGGCAGTGCAGGTGTGGACGCGGGCCGGCAACGACGAGGATTTGCTCGAGAGTGTGCCCTTCGTGCCCGAGCCGAGCCTTTATCTACGCGGGGCCGGGGCGGAACTACCTTACTTTGACCCGTACCCGGAGAGCGAGTCGGGCGACGCCGGGACGTGGGAGTTGCTTTTCCAGCAGGCAGTCGGGCGCTACTTGCAGATCAAGCTGGTGTTGAGTGGCAACGGGCGGGTCACGCCGCGCTTGCAGGCGCTGCGGGCCACCTATCCGCGCTTTTCCTATCCCCGGCGCTTTTTGCCCGCCGCGTACCAGCAGGACGCCGAATCAGCCTGGTTCCTGGAGAGGTTGTTGGCCAACCCAGAGGGGTTCTACACCGAGCTCGAGGGCAAGATCGCCCACGTCAGCGCGCTGTTCGACGCCCGCAGCGCGCCGGCCGAGACGCTCGATTGGCTGGCCAACTGGCTCGGTGTGATATTGGATCCCCTGTGGGCGCAGATACAGGAGCGGCGTCGGAGCAGCGGCAGCGTCGATCTTGACGATGGTCTCGGCGCCGACCGGCGGCGGTTGTTTATCCGGTATGCGATGCGGCTGTACAACCAGCGGGGCACCGTCGCCGGTATCCAGTTTGCGTTGCATCTGCTGCTTCACCCGTGCCTGGAGGTGGTGCTGGAGCGGTTCAAGCGTGCGTCGGTGAAGGACGACCCGGTGCTGCAGAGCGAGCTCGACACTTTGGGCCTATCACAGCCCACGCCGACGATGGGCGAGGAACAGCTGGAGGATTTGCTCCAGGATTACCTCCTGCATCCGCGACGCCCGTCGGACGTGCGCGTCGTCGAGCGTTTCTTGGCGCGCGAGGGCCGGGCCGTTGCCGCCGGCGATCCGACGCAAACTGGTTCTACCGGCAGCCAGGATTCGATCCAGGCCAGCGCGCACCGTTTCTCGGTGTTGATCCCCATGGGTCTTTCGGCGGAGGAAAAGGCCATGGTGGAACGCGTCGTCGAGTTGGAGAAGCCGGCCCACACGGCGTTCGACGTGCGTCGTTACTGGGACTATTTCCGCGTGGGCGAGGTGCGCCTGGGACTCGATACCGTGCTCGGTGAAGCGGGCCGGTTCATACCGATGATCCTCGGCCGCGACTATTTGGCCGAAGGCTACCTTTACCCCGCTTATCCGATGGATGTGCCAGAGCGGTGGGTGCTGGACCGCGATGCGCTTTCGGGTCCCCCGGCCAAAATGCCGGAAGGTGGGCCGGCACAAGGGGCGCTTGGCTGTCAATAATAAGGGAGGATGTATGCGATGAAAGATTGCCTGACTGCTTCGACAGAAAACGCACCGCTGAACCCGACCAAGCGGGTGAACTATAACTTTGGCATGGTCTTGGGCGTGGACGACTTTCGCCAGGAACAGGCCCACTTTGAGTGGAAGCACCGGATCAGCAACCTGCTGCTTCACGGGTTCGGCACGGTGTGCGGGTTGCAGGTCACTGCAGAGGCGGTGACCGACCCATCCGACGTGCTGATCCGCGTCTCGGCCGGTTACGGCATTAGCCGCGAGGGCAAGTGGATGTGGGTGGATCGGGACTTGTGCGCCCGGCTGGGCGAGTGGCTGGAGGCGCACGGCGGCGATCTTAGCCCGGCCGTGGGAGCGGGACGCCACACCGTCTACGTCACACTGTGCTACGCCGAGTGCCCTACCGACCTGGTGCCTATCGCTGGCCAGCCCTGCGCCTCGGACGAAGACACGCGTGCCCCCTCACGCATTCAGGAGGCCTACCAGGTCGAGTTCTCCTGGGAGATGCCGGACCAGCCGGCAGAGGACGCCGTGCGAGTGTTCGGCAACCTGATGGCCCAGGTGGAGATCGTGCCCGATGAGACATCGCCGCCGGTGGACGATGGCGAGCGGCTTCTGGCCGCCGTACAGACCTTGGCCGAGGTGGGCACGGATGCTATCCTGGCGTCCCCGCCCCTGAGCTCGCCGCCGGCCGTGGATATGATACCGTTTCAGTTGCCCGCCTCCACGGCCTGCGATACCATCCGCCAGGCGCTCGTCGTCTGGGTCACTGAGGTGTGCCCGCGCCTGCACGCGCCCCTAAAGCCGGGCGAGAAGGACTGCATCCTGTTGGCCTGCATCGATTTCGATGTGGACGTCAACGGGGAGCTCGACTATTCGCTCGATCCCGAGGGGGATCTGTTACCTGGCAGCGTGGAGGTCGATAGCTGCACTCGCCCCGTTCTGGTGCCGGACCGGCTGAAGCAGGAGCTGTTCTGCTTTGGTGGGGCTGGGGGGGGCGTGGGGCCTACGGGGCCGCAGGGGCCTATTGGGCCTATGGGGCCCGCCGGGCCCGCGGGACCTCCCGGCCCGGCGATCGCGGTCACGGGCAGCGAGGACGTGCTGGTCGGCCCGCTGGTGTTGAACCCCCTGGGGACGGCGGGCGACTCGATCCTGTCCGACCCCATCGACCACGGCTTGGATGGAAACGCCCCCTTGATCCTGGCCGTGCAGCGGATCACGACCGACGCGCCACCGGGCGAATTCGTCAACGTGGTGGTCACGCCTTACCGCGAGCCTGGCTCGACCGAGTTCCGCATCGGCGCGACGAACCTATCGTCGAGGACCGTCAGCTCGTTACGGGTGCGCTGGTGGGCGCTCACGACCCGGAACCGAAGGGGTCCGGGATAAGGAGTGATGTATGGCTGAACAGATAACGACTAGTAAAGGGCTTTTGGAGCCGGTCCTGGAGTTGGGGCTGGAGGATGTCCACTTCTTCAACGGCCGCCTGCTGACCGCACTGGACCTGCAAAAGATGCAGGAGGCCAATCGCTTGCAGCACCACCAATTAGGCCAGGCTATCGGTGCGGGTGTTGTCTGGGGGTTGGAGGTCAGCCTGGTTGACGACGGCTCAGGCGGCGACCCGCCGGTGGTATCGGTGAGCGCTGGATCGGCCGTCAACCGTTTTGGACAGGCGCTCACCCTGCCGGCCAAGACGAGCGTGATGCTGACGGACGCGGACGAAGCGGCCCCGCAGGACGCCGGGCTGTTCCAGATGTGCACGCCTCCCAAGGGTGGGACAGTGCCAACAGGCGAAGGCATATATGTGCTCACCGTCAAGTTGGCCTCTGGGTTCCGCGAGTGGGTGCCCAAGCGCGGGCTCGGCGAGGATGGCCAGGTGGATGGCTGCGGCCGGCGCTACACCGTCGAAGGGGTCCAGTTCCACCTGGAGGAGCTGTCGCTCGATACCATCACCGGGCTTGACCAGGACACCCGCGACGAAGTCGCCGAGCTGATGGAAGAGATCGACGAGCTGCGGTTCACGCCAGATGAGTTGAGTCAGGCACAGCGACGGGCCAAGCTCTCCAAGCTGCGCAACTGGCTGGCCCACGTCTGCCTGGGCACCGAGGAGGTGGCCGGCTTTGGAAAGGACCCGTTCGAGCAGGTGAGCGGCCAGTCGTCCTACGTGACCTACGGCGCCGCCGATGCCCTGCGCGCTGAGGGAAAGTTGACCGACTGCGACGTGCCGCTGGCGCTGCTCTACTGGACGACCAGCCGGGTTCACTTTGTGGATAACTGGTCGGTGCGGCGCAGGCTCACAGCCCCGCTACATTCTACAGTGTGGCCGTTACCGTTGGGCAGAAGACAGATGATTGAAGCAGAAGCGGCTTTTCAGCAATTCCAGGATCAAATGCGCTATCTCGTTGAATCCAACCTGGGCCCAAGCGGACTGGCCGCGGTGCACGTCAAGGACTATTTTCGCTACTTACCACCGGCTGGCCTGATTCCCATAGCTGATTTGTCTGTGGCATCGCTGGGAACACCGCCGGAGATACAGGCTCGGGTGTTTTTCGACGGGCTGACGGTGCGTGACCCTGGGGATACCCAGCTCTATATCGAAGGGGCTCGACTGACCGCGCTGATCCATGATTCTCTGGCTTATCCAGCTATCGACCTCACCAGTGCGGAGTTGATTTGGCTCTACTTTGTGCGTGAAAACCAGCGAGCCGTCGATCTCGGCGATCTCTCTCAATCTGACCTCTACTTGGTCTTTGCCAATGGCCATATGCCCTATCGGGCGGATGCGCGCTACGACGCAAATCGCTGGGATTACGCCAATTTCGTATGAGTTCAGAGGAGGATTGATATGTCAATACAAGAAGTGCGGCCCGGTGACCTAATCACCGCTAGTAGCTGGAACCTACTAGTCGAGAAAATACTCGAATTGGAGACAAAGGTGGATCAACTATCGGCTGCCGGAGTGGGTGTTTCTCCTGTGATCACGCAGATTCTGCCATTATCGCCCCCGGCGGTCTGGCGAGCGGGCGACGCGATCGAGATTCATGGGCAGAACTTTGGCTATAGTCGTGGCGCGCAGCACGTCGCGTTCGACGGCGTACTCGTCACCGCCTTCAAAGATGGGTCGAGCGACACGCGTCTGTTGATCGACATTCCGCCGCTCCCGGCGCTGTCAGAGACGGGGCAGACCGTGACGCTCGTCGTCGGCAATGGCTTTGGCTCGACCAGCCAGCAGATGTTTATCCGGCCTGTGGACATCCCGATAACCGGTGCGGTTATCGATGTCTTTTGGGATTCGGTGACTCCCAATCCCATCACGCCTGGCGTGCCGGTGTTCATCGGTTACCGGTTGCGCTCGCGCGCCCCGGTGACTGCAACTTTCACCATCAGTCCACAAGTCTTGGCCCCTTCCGGCATTGGTACTCCGCAGGTGTTCAACTCGTTGACACAGGAGAACACGAGTCGTCAGATCCAGTTGAGTACCATGGAGGAGAAACCCTTCTTCGTACGCATCCCATCGCTCCCATCCGGCATAACCACCTTTGAGTTGGAGGTGGAGGCTACTGCTGGATCGGCTGTGGGGTCCGATGCACGTGAATTCCCGCTCAACACGCCGATCATCCTGCCGGATTCTACTATTGACTTGACGCCATTGAATCTTGAGGCCATTGATCCATCGACAGCCCTTCCCGATCCTGCGGGGGGTTCGTACGATCACGCCAGCCAAACTATCCAGGTCCGGCAGGATCGCTCAGGCCTTATGAGTCTGCGTGCCGAGTTTCAGGAAACCGGCACCTACGTTTTCGAGGTGGGCGCGATCGGTTCGCTGAATGGTTGGGATGTGGAACTTAGCGAAACACCGTCGACGGTTACGATCGAACCGGCGGATTTCTCAGGTGGAGCCTCAGAGGCTGCTGAAACGGCCAAATTCTTTGTCAATCCGCCGTCATCGGGAACAGCTTCCGCCGAGATCGAATTCCGTGTCTTTCGCAGTGGATCTACTCAGGGCCAGGCTCGCCGCTTTGATCTGGAGTTGCAGAGTTAGTATCAGGTGATCAAAAAAAGAAAGGAGAACGAGACATGCCTACATGTATTCCCTACGCATTCGGCGTGCCAGGACTCGGTGCGCCGCCTAATTGGTGGGACACGACGATTCCCTCAACACAGAAGGAAAAGTATGACGACCGGTTGGAAGACCCGCGCTGGCGCGGCGCCTATGGCCAGGGCTTTGGCACGGGTGTTGCCGAGGAGACGATGTTTCGCGCTTTGTGCCACACAGATACGACGGGCAATCAAAGCCTCTACCTATCGTGGCACGTTAAATATGATGCTGCCTCCAGCCCCAATCAGGATATGCTTTACGTGGGCTGTGCCGCCGATGCGGCGGCACAGCCCCTGATATTGCAGATCGTCGTCTATGCGGCTGATCCGGTTGGCGGTATCACGGCGGATAATCCTGCTAGCATCCAGGCTGGCACGCGCGACGCCTCGGGGCACTTTCAGGCGCTTGCGGACGAGCCGGATTGGGTCGCCACGACCACGCGCGTGTGGCGCAATCCCACACTGGGGCAGTGGGCCGTGCAGATGAAAGTACCGATCAACACAGGAGCGTCGCTGGGGGATGATGCTGGCATAGACATCGACCCCACTACGACGTTCAGAATGTGGTACTGCTACGACATCTACACGCCGACAAACGCCGGTGGTGGCGCCCCCGCTGGCGGTATCCTGCGCCTGCATTACCCGACGACGGCCACCTTTGGCTTCTCGGGCGGGCAAAAGGTTTACCCTGCCCCATCCGCCTATGACACATGTGAGCTCGGGAGCTCGAGTTTCCCATCCTGCCCCGGCGGTAGCGGCATATCACTGGATTACCTGAACGTGGGTACGACCAATGTCCCCGCTAGCGAGATTGACGTCAACAATCCGAATACCATCTTTGCACGTCCCACCAACAATACGGGCGCGTCAGTGGCTGCTCATCAAATCAAGGCCCGCTTTGCCATTGCCAACTGGGGGTCTATTGCTGACCCTGCGGCTCCCTGGACGGATATCGCAACCAATGAGGACAACAGCGCCGCGATTCCGGATGGCACGATAGCCGATGCAAGCAACGACATTCGCTTTGTCTGGTCCGTGCCGCTAGCTATGAAAACCGATTTTACCAACGGGGTCAAATCGACTCACCAATGTATGCTGGTGGAGCTTTCTGGAGCAGGCCTTGTCTTTAGCAACGCCAGCGTCTACCGCAACATGAATTTTGAGGGAGCGAGCAAGTTTACCCGGGAGGCCGAGATCAGTGTGCTTGGTCTGAGGGCAATTTCCAGTAGGCCGCGTGATGTCTATCTCGCCGTCGAGACGATCAACATGCCAGGGCAAGTGGGACGGCAGCCGGAGCGTACCCATGTGACGCATCGGGAGCTGGGGATGTTGACCAGCGCCCTAGCTGCCCGCGATGACGATGATCGCAGTCTGCTCGAACGCATCACGGACTATATCAACAGCTTCCAGTTCAACCAGGAGAAGGGAATTACACCTGCCACCCTGCAGCAACAGCTCGACAGTTCCCTACCGACCTACCGTGTTCATTGCTATCATGACACGGGCAAGCGCGAAGTCATCGGTGGGAAGGAGTACGTCATTCTGGGGCTGCAGAGCGCATTTGGCTACTATGCGATTCACGAGGGAGAGTTGGTGGGATGGAGCCACCACCTTCGTGGCGCCATCCGCTTGGCCGAAAACTTTTATGTATTGCGCGTGCCCAATAATGGAGCTACCAAGATCGCCACAACCATTCAGGCAGTTCAACCTGGCGAACCTGTGGAGCCGGAGGAACCGATCCTGCCGAGGTGGCCGCAGCCAGAAGAGCCTGACGGCTGCGATCTTCTCAGACGGATTATCAGGTTTTTAAAGCGTCTCATCGGGTGAGGGTAGTGGCTAACCGTTGATCTCATGCCCACAAGTGTCCTTGAAGGTAACCAGGCGGAGATAACACACCTGCGGGTCAGATCGTATGGGCTTGACCCGCAGGTGGCACGACTCCGCGTTGCCAATCTGCTAGACACCGCATCGCTGCGACCTAGTGGGCTTGGGCCATCCGCTGTGCTCATCGTGCGACGATTGGCCGATCCTCTTCCGGGTCGGCTCGTGTCGCATCGGCGTTCGGTGCGCGTAGACGCGACCTGGGAGCAGGCGGTCCGGGACGCTCTGTCCAAACTCCATCGGAGAGCCGCACGTCCCAACATGGGATACATACCCTCGAGTGCCGAGGCGGTGCTGTTTGCCGACGAGGGCGAGATGCTGGCCTGTCTGGCGCTGGATGCGGCGCGTGGCCGGGCGCGCGAGTGCTGGTGGTGGCGCGCGATCCTGAGCGGCTTGCCATCGCCGCTGCCGGTCGGTTTGACCGGACTGTTGCGGGAGCGCGCTGCTGCCGTGCCGGCGGCGCTGCATCATCTGGTCGCCTGGGTAGAGGCGGTAAGGGTCCTGGATGCGCTATCGGTGGACCAGGCATGGGCGATCCTGGAGGCTGTGACCTGCGCGTTCGACGTGCCGGGTTTGGGCTTTGGTCCGATGCTCGTAGGGGGGCACTCGGCGGTGGCCCGGTCCGCCGTCGACGGAGAGCGTTCGGCAGCGCGGGGAGATGATGCAGAGACGTTTTCGCCCATCAAACCACTCGGTGGGCGGCGCAGCGGGAGAATGGCACGGACGCCGCCTCCCTGGGGAGCCGGGTTGGTGCCGCCTGGCCTGGAAAAGACCCGTGCCTGCCTGCTCGGGGTGGGTCTGAGCCTGTACCGCCGCCCGGCGGCGGTGCGCAGTGAGGAGTTCCTGCATGCCCTGGCGGCGTGGTGGGAGTCGCCGACGCTGCCCGGCTTGGAGCCGAAACCTTCAATGGACCACCGGGATGGCCTGGGCGAGGGACCCCCGTTCCCATCGGACTGTGGCGACGCCGCGCTGGAAGCGAGCGAGGGGGCGATCTTTCAACAGGGAGCCGGTGAGGCATCACAACCCGGCACCCCACCGGAGACGGGAGGCGTGCAAAGCAAGCCCGTAGGTCGCCGCCAGGTCGAATGGGTGTCTCAGCAGAGGCCGACCGGGCGAGGCGCGGGCGAGACCGAACGCGGCGTCGTGGCGCAGTCGAGGCCCATCGGTACGGGCGCGGGTCAAGTGAGCGCGGGTGCCCGTCCGGTGCATGGATACACGGCTATCCATGGGGCTGAGGAATCAACTGAAACCAGCGAGCGGTCCGCGCCAGCTGGGTCTGAGCAAAAAAAGTCGTCCAAGCTCGCAGGCCAACTGGAGCAGGAAAAGTCGAGCGTCCCGGCGGCAGAAGCGTCCGTCGATCTTGAGGGGGGCCTTTACACCGAGTTGGGCGGCGTTCTGTACCTGATCAACCTGATGGCGTATCTCGATTTGCCTGCCTGCTTCGAGGCTGACTGGAGGCTTGAAAGCCAGGTCGGGTCCTGGGGCGTCCTGGAGCTTCTGGGGCGGGGTCTACTGGCCAAGGAAGATATGAGGTGCGAAGGGGATTTGCTGTGGGCGGCGTTGGCTCAATTGGATGGGCGCGAGCCGGGCGAGTTGCCGGGGGCGGATTTCTCCGGCGGAGAATGCTTCCGCCTGCCCGTGGAGTGGTTCGCCGGGCTCGGCGGTGGAGAGGAGGGGGTGTATAACTACGCTGCCCGATGCGGGCGGCTGTGCCTGTGGTCGGAGGCAGGCTACGTGCTGGCGGATGTCCCGCGCGACGGCACGTCGCCCAAGACGCAGGCTGCGGCCGAGGTGCGGCGCTATCTGAGCGCCACTGCGCCTGCCCTGACCCGCGCGGCTTTCGACCGCGTGCCATTGGCCCGTCTGGATGGCCCTCTGGTCGCCGGGCTGAACGCGCACCTAGTTCGCTGGTTGGCGCTGGTGCTGCCTGCTGTGCGCTTGCGTTTGCGCCGGGCGCTGAACCCGCCGGGGGGTGAGGTGTGGAACCTGGCAGAGCCCCTACTGCTCTGCCAGGGCCGGTTGTACGTCACGTCCACGCACGTTGATCTGCTGATGAGCCTAGACAGCATCTCCTTGCCGCTGCGGTTGGCCGGGCTGGACCGTAACCCCGGCTGGATGGCTGATCTGGGACGAGTGGTGTCGTTTCACTTTGAGTGAGACCTAAAAGAGGCAAATATGTCAAATGCTTTTGAGCACATACCACATACTGTGCAGGGGCATTTTCTGCTCAACTTTTACGCGGCGGTCTATCGCCTGATCCGCTACGTGCGCCGCTTGAGCCAGGCGGAAGGTACGGACCTGGCGACCTATTTTGAGCGCTATCCCTTCGTCGCTGGGTATTTTGACCAGGTAAAGCAGGTCATGCCGGACGACGTGGCCTGGGAGGACGCTTCGACTTGGCTGGAGGAAGAGATCGCTGGCTGGGAGGCAAGTACTGACGCCCACCTGCCGCTGCGCGCCCTGACGGAGGAAACGGGTTTGGGCTTGGCAAGCCGTATCGCCTTGATGATTGCCGGCTTGGTGGACGAGGACTCTCGTTTTGGTACGCTGTTCTCCCACCTGCAAGAGCCACTGGGGTATCGCCGCCCCTGTTTGGAGACCATCGGGCAGGTTATGATGGAGCGAGGCTGGGCGGATGGGGCGGATACTTGGTCCGTCTGCCGTCCGCTGCTGCGGGCTGAACTGGTCGAGGTGATGAACCAGGATGCGCCTCGGCCGGAATGGGTGCTGCGCGTCCCGGCGCTGCTGTGGGACGTGATCCGCGGCGAGGTTGAGCCGCGACCGGCACCCTGCTACCACGTGCACTCCTCCGAGGAATTTGCGCCGATTGACGACCTCGTGCTTCCAGCGACGTTTCAGAGTCACCTGGGCCAGGTGCCCGCTCTTGTGGCATCTGGGAAGGCGGAGACGCTTTTGCTGCGCGGCATGCAGGGCAGCGAGCGCCTGGCCATCTTTGGTGCGGTATCCCGCGCCTTGGACCGGGGCGTGGTGGAGGTACATCCTCCCATGGTCGGAGAGGCCGGGGGCAAGCGGGTGGGGGAGCAGTGTCTGAAATACCTTGGGCCACTGTGCACAATGTCCCGTTGCATGCCCGCGCTCGTCTTTGAGGACCTCGGGCCAGGGGAGTCGATCGATTTGCCGCGCCTGACCGGGTATAGCGGGCCTGTGGGCGTGGTCATGGAGTTCGAGGGTGGACTGAAAGGCCCTCTGGCGGAAAAGCCCCTGACGCTGGCTGTGCCCTTTCTCCAGTCGGAACAACGCCAGCGTCTGTGGCAGCAGACGCTGGTTGGACACCCCACACAGGACCTGAGCGAGATTACCGAGCGCTTTCTGCTGCCGGGCGGCCACATCCGTCAGGTTGGGGCAATGGCCGTCGCTCAAGCTGCCCTCGATCATCGGGAGGAGGTGCGCGTCGAAGACGTTCGCCTAGCCTGCTGGACGCTGAATCGCCAGTTGTTGGACGCGTTGGCCACGCACATTGACGTAGAAGGTTCCTGGGATCGTTTGGTAGTCAGTGAGGCGACGGCTGCCAAACTATACGAGCTGGAGCGGCGCTGTCGCCATCGCGAGCGGCTTTTGGATCACCTGGGGGTGGCCTTTGGCACGACCACCAACCGCGGCGTGCGTGCCCTCTTTACCGGGCCCAGCGGGACAGGTAAGACGCTGGCGGCCAAGATCCTGGCTGCCGAGCTGGGGATGGATCTCTACCGGGTCGACCTGGCGTCGGTGATCAACAAGTATATCGGCGAGGCGGAAAAGAACCTGCATCGCGTTCTCTCGCGGGCCGAGGAATTGGACGTCATCCTGCTTCTAGACGAAGGAGACGCGCTGCTGGGCAACCGCACCGAGGTCAAGTCGGCCAACGATCGTTACGCCAACTTGGAGACCAACTATCTCTTGCAGCGGCTGGAGAACTACCAGGGCGTCGTGGTGGTGACGACCAACGCCGGGCAGTACATCGATAAGGCTTTCCAGCGGCGTATGGACGTGGTGGTCAATTTTGTGCCGCCCAAGGTCCACGAGCGCCGTGCCATCTGGCAGCTCCACCTGCCCCAAAATCATGCTGTGGATCGGGCTTATCTGGAGGAAGTGACGACCCAGTGTGCGATGACGGGTGGACAGATCCGCAACGCTGCCCTGCATGCCACGTTGTTGGCCGTGGATGATGGCGAAGGTGTCGTGCACAAATATCACCTTGTGGAGGCCGTTCAGAGCGAGTACCGCAAGGCCGGCGCCCTTTGCCCGTTGAATGGGAACGGCCGGGATCGGGAGACGCGCGGGAGTATGGAGGCCTTTTTGAACGCGCTGGCGACTTGATACAGATGATGGGAAGAGAATGAGCGTAGCTCGGGCGAAAGTTAGATCCAAATCCAAGCGGTCCGGTAAGCGATCCGGCGCTTCTGATTGCTGCGGGTCGGTGAGCGGTGCCTCGGCCAAGCACGGCACCGCGCCGGTGCGCAGCTCGCGCCTGGGTGCTTTCTACTCCGCCGGGCCGGCCCTCTCCCTCGGCACTCCCGTGCAGACCAAACAGGCTGATGAAGAAGAACTTGAAGAAACTACACCGCAGCCGTTTTTCATCCAGCGGCAGGAGGAAGAAGAGGAGGAGCGGGAGGAGGAAGAAGAGACTATACAGCCGCTTTTGATCCAGTGGCAGGAGGAGGAGCCGGAGGAGGAGGCTGAGGAGCCTGCGCCGCAGCCGTTTCTCATTCAGCGGCAGGAGGAAGAAGAAGAGGAGCAGGAGGAGGTTGAGGAGCCTGCACCGCAGCCGTTCTTGATCCAGCGGCAGGAAGAGGAGCCAGAGGAAGAGGCTGAGGAGCCTGCGCCGCAGCCGCTCTTGATCCAACGTCAGGAGACGGAGGAAGAAGGACCAAAGGAGGAAGAAGAGGGGCCAGTTCAAGAATTGACCGTACAACAGCAGGGGAGTGGCATTGGGGAGCAGGTGCAGGCAGGGTGTGCGACCTGCGAGGAGGAGCCTGTACAACAGCAGGGTGCACAGTCCCGCAGCGCGCGTGCGATCCGGCGTGAAGCGCGGAGCGGCTTGAAAGGGGCAAGTCGCCCTCTGCCCCATGGCGAACGGATCCAGGCTGCATTCGGGCATCACGATGTGTCGCAGGTGCGTACGAGCGTCGGGGGAGACGCGAAAACAGCGAACCGCCGGATGGGGGCCCTCGCGTTCACATCGGGAGATCGTATCGGATTTCGCGATACGCCATCGCTGCGCTTGGCCGCACATGAGGCTACGCACGTCGTGCAGCAGCGCCAGGGTTTGAGCCTGCCGGACAACGTTGGGCGTGCAGGGGACCCTTGGGAGCGCCATGCCGATCGCGTCGCGGATGCGGTGGTCGATGGACGCTCGGCGGAACCGGTGCTCGACGAGGTTGCAGAGCCTGCTGCTTCCTTGAGTGTAGGCGTGGGAAATGGTGGAAACGGTGCGGCGGCTGCGTCCGCATCGGCTGTCCAGCCCAAGCTGCAGGTGAATGCTACGCGCCAGGTCGAGGTTGCTGCGACCGGTGAAGCTGTCGATTCTGGCGACCAGGCCGCCGAGACCGAGGCGGCTCCGCAAGACGAATCCGAGCCCGAGGATGCAGAGCTCGTCGAAGAGGAAAAGACAGATGCAAGCACAACAGAGGAGGAGAGCGAGGCCACCGTCGAAACCGATGGCGGTGATGCCGAGTCCTCAAGTGGTTCAGAAAGTAGTGCTCCAGCAAGCACTGAATCCGACGCTGTAGCTGTTGATGTTTCAGAAAGTGAATCGCCAAGCGATAGTACGGTCGTGCAGCGACTACCGACATCCGCTGGCTCTGCAGGGGGCCCGTCCGCGACCGGTGGCGGAACCACGACAAGCCGCACCGGGCCGACGTGCGTCGGAGGTGGAGAGGCAACTTGTTACACGGGAGAAAGGGAAGAGCCTGCCGAAGAGCCGGCCGAAACACCGCCAAACCCACCGTCGACAGAGGTCGAAGAGGAAACGGACGATACTGGTGAAGAGGATGGCGAAGAACCGGATGATTGCCCACCGGTGGGGGCCCAAACTGCCGAACTGGCGGTCGCGTCATCCGGCCCGGAACCAGCTGTGGCAGAGGGAACCGCCCCGGGTGCTGGACCCGGTTCACCGCCACAGGAAGCTGCTTCTGGTGAGCCCGCCGGTCCGGGTGGCGCAGGTGGAACTGGGCCAGCAGAGGCCGCTGGAGGTGCACGAGCTACGGGCGGCGCTGCCGGAGGGGCAGCGGGGCCCGCGGCGGGCACCGGCGGTTCGCCTATGGATGCTACTATCTCCTTGGCGGAATCGGGGCGTGCAATCGCAGTCTCCGCCTACGAAACATCGTCTGCAGAGCTAGCCGCGGCATCGCGAACGACCGCTTCTCTGCGGCGTGGAACAAAGTTTGCACAGGGCGGGGGCGAAGGTGGTAGCGCTGAGCTTCGTCGTGAGGCTGCCGCGCGTGCAGATCAGTTCTTCGCTGGTGTTGCAGACCGGCTGGACGATGCAATCGCGCGCGCATCCGGACCGATCCCTGATCAGCTAGGCTTGGCTGCCGAAGATGCAAAATCGCAGCTAGCGTCTTCGATGGAGATCCAGAAGCAGATCATTTCAGAACGCATCCGGCAAGCAAAGGCTCGGGCTCGGGCAAATGCAGCAACGGCGCTGCGTCTGGTCAACAGTCAAACGGCTGCATTCGAAACGACGATAAGGGAAAAGACATCGACGGCGATCAATTCGTTGACCGAGGCCAAGGGTATAGCGGCGGGACAGGTCGACGAATTGGAAAACACCACGCTGGATCGTGTCAATGGGATCTATGCTCAGGGTCGCACCGACCTTGAGGGTCTCGGCAGAACGATCGCTGGAGAGTGTATCACAACTGGTGAGGAGTATGCCGCCACATATCGCGGCTTTCGTCATTGCACAGAAAACGCGTGGTATGACGGCAACCTCTCCGAGCGACGGTCTGAGGCTCAGGAAAAGGCTGCTCGGTCTGTTGCCAGCGGCTACCGCGACAGGATCATCGAATCGTCACGCAAACGGGCGCGAGAGATCACCAAACAAGGACGCAAGGAAGATCGCTGTGCGGTGATTGCGTCGGCCAATCAGACTCGCGACTCGCTCGATCAGCAATTAAGCAATCTCAAAACCGCGCTGGAAAGTGCCCGTGATAACGCGATCCAACAGGCCCGTCGCACGCGTGATGGGCTGATCGCTTCGATTAAATCATCGCTTTCAGGCACCGTGGGCCAACTCGATCGCCAGGAAACTGAACAGCTTCAGGCGGCCGAGGACACGCGCTACGCGCAGCAATTGGTGCAGGAGCAGACCGCCCACGCCGCTGCCGCAGCCGTACAACAAGGCGTGCGGAGCGCGGTCGCCTCTACACAAGCGGCGGTCTCTAGCCTGCGGCCGCAGTTTGCGGCCAACCGCGCTCCAGATCCGGACACGCTTGATCAAACATTGTCGGTTGTGGAGGAAAGGATCGAGACGGCGCTCGGTGGTTTGGATAGCAGCGCCGAGGGCGGTGCCACAGCAGCACAAGGCCAGCTCAGTGATGCCCTGTTACAGGGCCTGGCTGCGCTCGAGGGCGTGACGAAGAGTAACGACGAGTTGGCAACGACGGTCAGTGAAGGATTCTCCTCGTCCATGCGTACGATGGGGAGCACGGACCACTTTGCCCAGCAGCGCGCCGGATTCACCCAGCAGGTTGAAAAGAGCACGTCCGACGGCAAGGCTGCTATTAACAGGGCCGTTGAGGGCATGCGCAATGGTTGCAACGCGACGATGACCGAAGCGCGGGCCAAGCTTACACGGGCGGCCGGGGAGCTTGAGAAGAACCTACGCAAGAGTAAAGAGGGGATCGAATGCCAGATTACACAGAAAGCGGATGAAGCGGCATCAAAGGAAGCGCCAGCGTGGAAAATGGTTCTCGCAGTCGTCCTGGTGATCGTCGTGATAGTGATCGTGGTTGCCGTGACGATCGTCACGGCTGGCGGAGCCCTTGCGGCGTTGGGTCCCATTGCAACCATTGCCGCCGGGGCTGCGATTGGTGCCGCGGTAGGCGCGGTGACATCAGGATTATTGGCCATCGCCGGGAACCTTTGGAGTAACCGGGATTGGACCGAAGGTGTTGGCGAAGCGATGCTCGTTGGTTTCATCACGGGTGCCCTTGGTGGTGCTATCGGCGCTGGAGCGGGACTGGCTGTGGGAGCGGTCCTCCAAGGTGCGTCTGCTGCGGTCCAGGTTGGGGCCCAACTCGCTGCCGCACTGGTGGTCGCGGGCGGGCTCGACGTCGTCACGCAATACGTCATGGGAGGATTCTCCTTCGACAATTTCTCGTGGGGGAACTTTGCCCTAACCCTTGTCGTCACTGTGATAACCTTTGGCATTGGCCATCGAGCAAGTGTTCGGGCAAGGGCAAGGGCGAGGGCTGCTGCGGATACGTCCGAGCCCACATCGACGCCGACGGAGGCACCCGAACCCACGCCGACGCCGACCGAGGCACCCGAACCCACGCCGACGCCGACGG
>JAFGED010000256.1 GCA_016931785.1 Anaerolineae bacterium | reverse complement strand
TAACTACTCAGCCTTGCTTCGCAGTTGCCTTTCGCGTGTGAAAAGAGAGGGGGCAGGGGTTTGGAGAGCGGCGAAGCCGCTCTCCAAACCCCATCTCTCCCTTTTTCGAGCGAATGAGACTGCTCGGGCGAATAGCCTGAGTAGTTACTTCTGCGAAAACGATAGAACCCTGCATCAGCCGCCGCGCAGTTGTCGGGCGGTTTGGCTGATGCTATAATGGCCTCCGTCTGCAGCAAATCAAGGAGGACTGAATGCGATGAACGAACCTGTATCGCCCAATGAAAACCGCTATGGCCCTTTCGACGTAGCACTCTACTGCCCGGCGAGAGACGTCCGGCAAATGGCAGATCTGGACTGGCTTGAGGCCAACTGGGACATGCTGTGCCGCTATCTCCGGATCGACAAAGTGTACCTCGAGACCTTCCGCAGCTCGATGATGGTGGACCGAGAGACGATGCTCAAGGCAAAGCAGTTTTTCGAGGACAGGGGCGTCAAGGTCTCTGGTGGGATCACGACGACCGTCCACGGCGGCTTTCCCTTTAGGACCTTTTGCTACACCGACGAGGAACAGCGTCAAAAGATGGTCGAAATCGTCCGCTACACGGCCGAGCTGTTCGACGAGATCATCCTGGATGACTTTTTCTTCACCACCTGCAAGTGTTCGTCGTGCATCCGGGCCAGAGGAGAGATGAGTTGGTCAGCCTTCAGGCTGGACCTGATGGCCGAGGTCTCGCAGAACCTGGTGCTGAAACCGGCCAGAGAGACCAACCCGGCGGTGAACGTGATCATCAAGTACCCCAACTGGTACGAGCACTATGCGTACAGCGGGTACAACCTGGAGGTCGAGTCGCAGGTCTTTGATATGATCTATACCGGAACCGAGACGCGGGATGCCGAGTACACTCACCAGCACCTGCAGGCGTATCACGGCTATTCGATCATGCGCTACCTGGAGAACGTCAAGCCCGGCAAGAACGGCGGCGGCTGGATCGACCCGTTTATGCCGCGCCACCTGAGCCGGTACGGAGAGCAGATTGCCCTCACGCTGTTCGCCAAACCCAGGGAAGTGATGCTGTTCTGCTTCGGCGCTTTGATCCAGCCGATTCTCGGCCCGGCCTCGGATGGCGACGACGCGACCATCCCGGCCAGCATGGTCGCGCCGGTGGCGGGAGACGTCCTGGCGCGAGCGGGCGCTTTCCTCGACCATCTCGGGGAGCCAGTGGGCGTCCAGAGCTATAAGCCGTACCACTCTTCGGGCGAGGATTACGTGCACTCCTACATCGGCATGCTCGGCGTTCCCGTGGAGCTCACGCCCGAGTTCCCGGAAGACGCGCGCATCGTCCTGCTGGCCGAATCCGCCAAGTTCGACCCGGCCATCGTCGCCAGGATCGACAGGCACCTGCAAGAGGGCAAGGACGTGATGATCACCTCCGGCCTGCTGCGGGCGCTTCAGGGGAAGGGCATCGAGGACATCGTCGAGCTCGAGTGCAGCGGCAAAAAGGTCTTGGCAGAGCGGTTCTCGGACTTTGTCGATACCTACCATGCCACCCGGCCTATCCTACTGCCCCAGATCGCGTACGCCACCAACGACTCGTGGGAGGTGGTCACGGCTCTGGGCCAGGGCAGCGGCTATCCCCTGCTCCACCGGGCCGAGTATGGCAAGGGCATGCTCTACGTCCTGACCATCCCAGACAACATGGGCGACCTGTATGCGCTGCCACCCCAGGCCCTGGCGCACATCAGGCGCGTGCTGATGCAGGATATCCACGTCCGCCTGGAGGGGCCGGGCGAGGTCTGCCTGTTCGTCTACGATAACGGTGCTTTTATCGTGCACTCTTTCCTGCCGCACACCGTGCAACTGGACATTGTCTTGAGCGATGGTTCGGGCGCACTTCTCGACCTGGCGAGCGGCCAGGCCATCCAGGGCACATCCAGGGAAGACGGCACCAGCTTCCGGGTACATCTATGGCCTCGCTCCTATCGCGTGTTCAGGCGCCAGCAGTAGGTTATGGGTTGTTGGCTACTCATTCCATACGCGGAGCTTGGTAGAGCTGGTCAAGCTGTCTTGTTTGTGGATCCTGGATGATCAGGATGTCTGTCAGTATCCAACTCTTTTAAACTCCGATCGCAGCAGGAAGCGCAGGAACCGGAGGTAGTCAGCTGACTTTACCGGTTCGGCTATTAGGGATGGGTTAGGTAACCGACGGGAGGAGTTGCTCCCCCGGTAATTTTGTGTATACTGTATGGAACTCTTTAAAGGAAGCTGAACCACGATGATAACACCTGCTTTGTCAACTCAAGGGGCTCGCGCAAAGATCGGACTCTTTCGTCTGCGGGCCATTGTGACAACCATACTGGCGGCCGCCCTTGCACTTGTGTTTATCTGGCCCTTCTTTTGTATAGTGGGATGGACTTTTAATAAAATCGATGCGGTGATGAATCCGCTCACACCTATTCCGGCCCAATTCAGCACACAATTCTACGAGTTAATGTTCGGTGAAACGTATCATTTTCAGGACTATATTCTGAATTCGGTCTTGGTATCCTTCAGTACTACAGTGCTCAGCGCTCTCGCGGCTACACTATCGGGTTATGCTTTGGCCAAATTGAAATTCCCCGGACGCGATCTCTTGTTCTCCGTCATCATCGGCATTATGCTGCTGCCCACCGCGACGATGTTGGTGCCGCAGTTTGTGGTGATGAAAGAGCTGGGT